>NZ_JACSQZ010000080.1 GCF_014836325.1 Clostridium gallinarum | reverse complement strand
ATATAATACATATTTAGATTCTTTAATAAGAAAATATAGAAAAAATGGTGGTCTTGAAGAGTTTAGATCTATAAAAGAAGAAATAAATTTAAGATATTCTAATGATATTAATTCGTTTATATTAAATAAAATAAATAATTATTATGATAATGCTGAAATTTTTTATGGAGATTATTTAAATTCAAAAAGAGAAGATTTCATAAATTCGATAATAAGTAATATAGTTTAAATAATAAAATACGCTCTTAAGGGGAAAATAAATTTGTAATAAATCTTAGGAGGTATTGAAATGAAAAATAAACTAATGAAAAAAATGAAACGAGCTTTAAAAAGAAATAAAGCAAAGGGATTACTTTTAGTTGAAATGGCAGACGATTTTATGGACATAATTCAAAATGCAAAAGTTTATAAAAAAATTAATAAAAAAAGAAAAAAATTAAGATAAACAAAAAATGGGCTATATGCCCATTTTTTTGTTTATCTTATCGTAAATTAATACATTTGATTAATTTTAAATCCATTTTCAATAAAAGTAGATTTTATTAATTCGATATGTTCAATACCATTAGTTTCCACTGTTACTTCTAAAAGTACATTTTTTAATCTATTTGAAGCTTTAAATTGATTATGTTCAAGTTGAACGACATTAGCATCTAATTCAGATAAAATACTAGAGATTTGTTGTAACTGTCCAGGAGTATCAGGTAATTCAACAGAAAAACAAAACAATCGTCCTCTTTCAACTAATCCATCACTAATTAATGATGATATTGTTAACATATCTATATTTCCACCGCTTATTACTGAAATTACCTTTTTATTATTAAGATTAAGTTTTTTTAGAGCGGTTAAGGAAGCAGCACCAGAAGCTTCGGCTAATAATTTATGCTTTTCACAAAGTATTAAAAAAGCTTCGGCTATTTCTTTATCAGATACAGTTATTATTTCATCTACATATTCTCTTATTATATTATAAGTTAGTTGGCCAGGACATTTCACTGCAATTCCATCTGCGATTGTGTTTACTGAATTTAATGAAATTAATTTGTGATTTTTAAAGCTTTGCTCCATAGCATTAGCCCCATCAGCTTGTACACCAATAATTTTTATATCTGGTTTAATACTTTTGGCTGCTAAAGCAACTCCACTTATTAAACCTCCACCACCAATAGGACAAATTATAACATCAACATCATCAATTTCTTCTAAAATTTCTAAAGCTATAGTTCCTTGGCCATAGATAACACTTATATCGTTAAAAGGATGTATGAAAATAGAATTATTTGTAGATTCTATTTCTTTAGCTTTTAGAAATGAATCATCATAGCATGTACCATGTAAAATAACATTACCACCAAAGTCCTTAGTAGCTTGAACTTTTAAATAAGGAGTATTTTTAGGCATAATAATAGTGGAATTTACTCCTAGGAGAGTTGATGCATAGGCAACACCTTGTGCATGATTACCTGCTGACGAACAAACAACTCCTCTAGACTTTTCTTCATCAGATAAGGATCTGATTTTATTAAGAGCACCTCTAATTTTATATGCTCCTGTAATTTGTAAGTTTTCACATTTAAGATATACAGAACAATTATTAATTTTTGAAAATATAGGACTGTACAATATTGGTGTTTTATTAATTATATCTTTAATAGTTTCTCTAGCTAGTTTAATTTCATTTAAATGCATATATTTCCACCTCTACTAATTTTTATAATAGATATTATATCATTTGTTCAAAAATATATGAAGATTTAAAATATTTTTAAAGTATATTTTATTTGAAATAACATAAAAATAACTATGTAAAGGAGGCCGATGTTAAAGTGAAAAGTAAATTAGATTATATGACTAATATAGGGAATTTTACCAAAATAGCTGTTAAAAATTTTGAAGAAAATATAGTCGATAAGGTTAATTATTTAGAAAGTGTAAATAGAAGCCCATTAAAAAAAGAATGTAAATTTGAGGAGGATAAAAATGAATAGAAACTTTCCTAAAACTTTCCAAGCACAACATCAAAATGTACAACCAGGTTTAGAAGAAAAGATGAATCCAAAACCTATATATATAAATAAAGAAGAAGCTATAAAAAAACTTAATGATAAGGTTGCTATAATAACAGGAGGTGATAGTGGAATAGGAAGAGCTGTCGCTATAGCTTTTGCAAAAGAAGGCGCTAAAATAGCAATAGTTTATTTAAATGAGCATGAAGATGCTGAAATAACAAAAAAAGAAATAGAAAATTTAGGTGGAGAATGTATTTTGTTAAGTGGGGATATTGGAAATGAGGACTATTGTATTTCTGCAATTAATTCAGTAAAAAGTAAATTTAATAAAATAAATATACTGGTAAATAATGCAGCAGAACAGCATGTATGCAAAAATATAACTGATATAACTAAGGAACAACTAGAAAAAACATTTAGAACTAATGTGTTTGGATCTTTTTTTATGACAAAAGAGGTTATTAAACATTTATCAGAAGGTGATTGTATTATAAATACAACATCTATAACAGCATATCAAGGGAATGAAACATTAATAGATTATTCAATGACCAAAGGAGCATTAACTTCCTTTACTCGTTCATTAGCAGTTAACTTAGTAGGTAAGGGGATTAGAGTAAACTCAGTTGCGCCAGGGCCTGTATGGACTCCTCTTATACCAGCATCATTTGATGAAACAATGGTTTCTAGCTTTGGACAAAGTAATCCAATGAAAAGAGCAGCACAACCTATAGAAATAGCTGAAGCTTTTGTTTTTCTTGCAAGTGATGGTGCTAATTTTATAACAGGAGAAACTATACATGTTAATGGCGGTGAATTTGTAAACGGATAAGCAAATATTATATATTAAGTAAAAAAGATAGTTTTTATCTATCTTTTTTACTTACTTTTTTATATGCTATTATTGCTGCACCAATAGCACCAGCATATTGACTTAATTCATGAGAAAAAACTTCATGATTTAGATAAAAACTTAATATTTCATTAAATTCCTTAGAATTAGCAAGTCCACCAGTAAAGAATACTAAATCATTAGTATTTAATCTTTTACTAAAACTAGCAGTTCTTTTAGCAATAGAATGTAAGATACCCAAAGCAATATCGCCTCTATCTATATCTTTAGCCAAAAGGCTAATTATTTCACTTTCTGCAAATACTGTACACATACTAGATATATTTACTATATTTTTATTTTTAACAAAAATATCTATATTATTTATATCTTCTTCTAGTATTCTCATCATGACTTCAATAAACCTACCAGTTCCAGCAGCACACTTATCATTCATAATAAAGTCTATTACATTAAGAGAATTATCAAGATTTATAACTTTACAATCTTGGCCACCTAAATCGATAATTGTTCTAGTTTTTGGATTTAAGAAAGCTGCACCTTGAGCATGACAAGTAATTTCAGTAATTTGTTTATCAGATTCTTTTAGCAAAGATCTCCCATATCCAGTAGTAACTACGAATTTTACTTTTTCATTATATAAATCATTGTATACATTATAAATAGTTTCTTTTGGTTTAGCAGATGTTCTTATTTTACATTTTTTTATAATGCTCTTGCCATCAAAAATAGCTCCTTTTGTATATGTTGAACCTGAATCAATTCCTAAAGTATAAAATTCTGTTTCTTTATTCATTTATAACATCTCAATAAAGGCAGCCATTCTAGTATTTATCTGACCTATATCACTAATAGAAAAGTCAGTTTCAATACTCATATATGGTATATTTTTTTTGGAATTTACAAATCTTTTTATAGATAAGGTTTCAACACTATAAGTATGGCAAGCAGTTAAAATAACATCAATTACAGCATCTACTTTATATTCATCTATCATTTTATCAAGTAACTTTATTCTATTAGGATTAGGTGTCATACAAGAACAACCTATTGAAAGATATTTTTTTGCTAAAGCATCATAGATATCAGGATTACTTTCATCAACTAATTCATCAACAGCCTTAGCACCACTACAATTTTCAAATGCTACAACGTAGGCTCCATTTTCCTCTATGGCTTTTATTACCTTTTCAGTAGCTGTTCCTAATGGGCATCCTGTTATTAATATTCTTGGTTTCTTCTCGTATTTAGGACTTAGTTCATATTCTTCTTTAATTTTATTAATTAAGGTGTTTAAATTATTTGGTATACTTTCTTTATTGAATTCAAACGTTGTCCCATTTAAAACCTTAAAAATATCTGTTCCCGTAATTGGTACTGGATCTAATTTTCCGAGTTCATAGAATTCTTTTAAAGACTTTCTTTCATTGTTTTTAATTACTATAGCCTTTTTTATATCATCTTCCGAAATAGTTGTATTAAATTTTTCTTCTAATACTTCTTTTAATTTTATAATCTCATTCTTCCAAAGTTTGAATCCATCATCACTTTGAGAATTTGGTAATTCCATAACATGAACAGGCTTAAATTCAGAAAGATATTCATACATTTTCTTTTTTCCATCGCAAGTAGTTTCGCCAATTACTAAATCTGAAAAATAGAAAAATGGACATTTATCAGTTTTAGCAAAACCATAACTAGATTTTATAAGTGGACAGAGATTACGAGGTAAATCCTGCTCTGCATCATCTATAGTTTCATCTGAAGAAGCACATAAAGAAACAGTAGAAGCTCCCATAGCTAAAGCTAGCTCTTGAGGAAAATAAGTACAAAATACACCTATAAGAGGTATATCCTTTTCTTTTTGATTCTTAGCAACCATAAAAGAGTTTCTTCGAATTTCTCCAAATGTTTCAAAAATATCTGGTAATTCTTTTTGTAATTCCATATTTTTATCTCCTTAATTAATAATATTTTCAAAGTTACATATATATCATATCATGTAATTTTATTGTAATAATAGTATATTTTATAAAAATAACTAATATTATTTTGATATATAATAATTATTTTATATAATGGTTGTTATAGGAGGGAAATTTATGTCTAAAGAAAAAATAATAAAAACTAATGTTATGAGAATATTAGATTCGAATAAAATAACATATGATATAGTTACATATAATTCTAATGATGGAAAAATAGATGGTATATCTGTAGCACATAAAATTGGAGTAGATAAATCTCATGTATTTAAAACATTAATAACACAAGGGACAAGTAAAGCGTTATATGTATTTGTTATTCCAGTTGCAGAAGAATTAAATTTAAAAGAAGCTGCTATATTAGTGGGAGAAAAGAAATTAGAGATGATTCATGTAAAAGATATAATGAAGTATACAGGTTACTTGCGTGGTGGGTGCTCACCTATAGGCTTAAAACATGATTATAAAATATTTGTACATGAAAGTGCTAAAGAATTAGATTCTATTATTATAAGCGCTGGAAAAATTGGATATCAAATTAAAATAAACCCTATTGATCTAATAGGATTAGTAAAAGGAACTTTTAGCTTTTTAATAAAATAGTTAATCAAATAAACTTATTAAGTTTTAATTATAAAATATACATATAAATATTTTAATAAATACAGGTATAGCAATATAATATGATTTAATTATCATATAGATAATTATTATCAATATGATAATAAAATTTGTATTGTTAATATGATTTTATGGTAATTTTAAATTGGCATAATGGTTGCTTTATTTAATTATAAAAAAATTAGAGAAAGAAGTGATAAAATGTCTTTACTAATTAAAAATGGTAATATTATTACGGCTACTGATAACTATATTGGAGATATTTATATCGAAGATGGAATTATTAAAGAAATAGGGATAAATTTAAATAAAGATAGCTATAAAACTATAGATGCTAAAGGAAAAATAGTTATTCCGGGAGGAATCGATGTACATACACATTTAAATTTAGATGTAGGAATTGCTGTAGCTAATGATGATTTTTATACAGGAACAATAGCTGCAGCCTGTGGAGGTACTACTACAATTGTTGATCATATGGGGTTTGGACCTAAGGGATGCAATTTAAAGCATCAAGTTGATGTATATCATGAATATGCAAAAGAAAAAGCGGTAATTGATTATAGTTTTCATGGAGTAATACAACATATAAATGATGATATTTTAAATGAAATGGAAAGTATAGTGAATAATGAGGGGATTCCTAGTTTTAAAGTTTACTTAACATATGATTATAAATTAGAAGATGAGGAAGTTTTAAAAGTTCTTAAAAGATTAAAAGAACTTGGAGGAATTACAACAGTACATTGTGAAAATCATGGTAGTATAAAATTTTTAAAAGATTATTATATAAATAATAATTTGAAATCACCTAAATATCATCCTTTAAGTAGACCTGTTGAAGTAGAGGGTGAAGCTGTAAATAGAATGATTAATTTAGCTAAAATAGTTGATGATGCACCATTATATATAGTACACTTATCTTCTGAAATAGGGTTAAACTATATAAAAACAGCTCATGAAAAAGGGGAAAATGTTTATGCGGAAACTTGTCCTCAATATTTAGTTTTAGATGATAGTAAATATGAAATTGAAAATAATGAAGGATTAAAATATATTATGAGTCCTCCTTTAAGAAAACAAAGAGATATAGATGCTTTATGGAAGGGTATAAATGATGGACATATAAAAACAATTGCAACAGACCATTGTCCATTTGCATTTAATAAAGATAAACAGCTTGGAAAAGATGACTTTACCAAATGTCCTAATGGGGCTCCAGGAATAGAAGAAAGAATACCTTTAATTTTTTCTGAAGGAGTAATGAAAAATAGAATAAGTATTAATAAATTTGTAGAAGTATGCTGTACTAATCCTGCAAAAATCTTTGGTATGTATCCAAAGAAGGGAACTATACAGGTAGGATCTGATGGGGATATAACAATTATAGATCCTAATATAGAAAAAATATTAAAAGCTGAAGAATTACATTCAAATGTAGATTATACTCCATATGAAGGCATAAAGGTAAAGGGATATCCTATTTATACCATTTTAAGAGGAGAGATAATTGCTAAAGACAATAATTTTATTGGCAAAAAAGGATATGGTGAATTTATAAAAAGAAAATCAAAAATATAATCTTATTGAGAGAGGTGGAGGGACTGGCCCTACGAAACCTAGCAACCTACTTTAAGGTGTGGTGCTTAATCCTACAGAGAAATTTGGAAAATGAGAGAAACTTATTATGAACAAAATTTATCTCTTCTTTTTAAGGAGAGATTTTTTATTTTAAAGGGGGCAAAAATGAATTTTAATTTTGAAATTGTTAGTGATTTGAAAGATAGAATATTAGTAATAGATGGGGCAATGGGTACTAATATTCAAAGCTATATGCTAAGTGAAGAAGAATATAGAGGAGAGTATTTAAAGGATTTTCATGTCGATCAAAAAGGAAATAATGATTTATTAAGTATAACACAACCACAAATAATAAAAGCTATTCATAAAGGTTTTTTAGAAGTAGGTGCAGATATTATTGAAACAAACACTTTAAATTCTAATAAAATTTCTCAAAATGATTTTTGTCTAGAAAATTTAGTTTATGACTTAAATTATAAAAGTGCTAAAATAGCTCGTGATTTATGTAATGAATTTACAATAAAAGATAATAGAAAAAGATATGTAGCAGGAGCAATAGGACCTACTAATAGAATGGCTTCTTTATCTCCAAATGTTGATGATCCTTCCTTAAGAAATGTAACATTTGATGAACTAAAAGAGGCCTATATAGAACAAATAAGTGCTCTTATAGAAGGAGGAATAGATTTAGTACTAATTGAAACTATCTTTGATTCACTAAATGCAAGAGCAGCAATTATGGCAGCAAATGAAGCTTTTAAACTTCAAAATAAAACCTTACCAATAATGATATCTGGAACTATTGCAGATAAATCAGGGAGGATACTATCTGGTCAAGATATATTAGCTTTTGCTAATTCGATGAAAAATGAAAATGTTATTTCAATTGGTTTAAATTGTTCCTTTGGAGCAAAGGATTTATTTCCATTTATAAAGGAGTTATCTGATACTCAAAATGTATTTATTTCTATATATCCTAATGCCGGACTTCCAAACGAGTTAGGCTTTTATGATGAATCACCTAATGTGATGTCTAGTTATATAGAAGAAATGTTAAAAGCAGGATATTTAAATATAGTTGGGGGATGTTGTGGAACTACTTTTAAGCATATTGAAGCTATATCAAAAATAGCTAAAAAATATAAACCAAGATTGATTAAAGAAAAAAAAGTGGAAAGCATATATTGTGGACTAGAAATAACTAAATCTAATAAAGATTCCAATTTTATAAATATTGGAGAAAGAACTAATGTGGCAGGCTCAGCTAAATTTGCAAGATTGATTAATGAAAAAAAGTACGAAGAAGCACTGAATATAGCTAAAAATCAAGTGGAAAATGGAGCTCAAATCATAGATATTAATTTTGACGATGGACTTTTAGATAGTGAATATGAAATGGAGAATTTTTTAAAGCTAATAGCTTCTGAACCAGATATATCTTCAAAGCCTATTATGATAGATTCTTCAAGATGGGAAGTCATAGAAAGAGGATTAAAAGTAATTCAAGGTAAACATATAGTAAATTCAATTTCGTTAAAAAATGGACAAGATGATTTTATAAATAAAGCTAAAATAATTAAAGCTTTTGGAGCAGCTGTAGTTGTAATGGCTTTTGATGAAAATGGCCAAGCAGATAGCTATGATAAAAAAATTAAAATCTGCAAAAGAGCCTATGATTTATTAGTAAATGAAGTTAATTTTCCTCCAGAAGATATTATTTTTGATCCTAATATTTTAGCTATTGCAACAGGAATTCAAGAGCATAATAATTATGCTATGGATTTTATAAAAGCAACAAAATGGATTAAAGATAATCTACCATATGCCAAGATATCAGGTGGAGTTAGTAATCTCTCATTTTCTTTTAGAGGTAATAATAGAATAAGAGAGGCTATGCATTCAGTATTTTTATATCATGCAATCAAAAATGGAATGGATATGGGGATAGTAAATGCAGGAATGATTCAAATATATGATGATATTCCTAAGGATTTATTAAGGATAGTAGAAGACGTTATATTTAATACCAATGAAGAAGCCAGTGAAAAATTATTAGATGCTGCTAATTACTATAAATATTATAACAAAAAAGAAGAGGTAAATAAGTGTGAATGGAGAAACCTTAGCTGTAAAGATAGACTTGAATATTCATTAGTTAAAGGTGTTACTGATTTTATTGAAGAAGATTTAAAAGAGGCATTAAAAGTATACAATAGAACCCTAAGTATTATAGAAGGACCTTTAATGAACGGTATGAAAAAGGTTGGATATTTATTTGGTGAAGGAAAGATGTTTTTACCTCAAGTAGTCAAATCAGCTAGGGTTATGAAAAAAGGAGTATCTTTTTTAACACCATATATAACTAAAGATGAAAATGGTAGTTTTAAAAAAGATGGAAAGATATTAATTGCCACAGTAAAAGGAGATGTACATGACATTGGGAAAAATATAGTTGGAGTAGTCTTATCATGTAATAATTTTGATGTTATTGATTTAGGGGTAATGGTATCTTGCAAAGAAATAATAGAAAGAGCAATTATAGATAATGTTGATATTATTGGATTAAGCGGGTTGATTACACCATCACTAAATGAAATGATTACTGTAGCTATAGAGATGGAAAAAAGGGGACTTAACATACCTCTTATAATTGGTGGTGCTACAACTTCTGAAATTCATACTGCATTGAAAATTGATCTTAATTATAGTGGAGCTGTTATATATGGATATGATGCTTCTAAAACTGTTGAAATATGCAAAATATTAGTTTCTAATGAAAAGTATAGTTTTATAAAAAAAACTAAAGAAAAATATAAGAAGTATAGAGAAAATTATGGAAAAGAAAAGTTTCAATACATTTCACTATCTGAAGCAAGAGAAAAGAGATTAAATTTAAATTGGGAAAATCAATATATTAAAGTACCGAATTTTTTAGGAGTAAAAGCAATAGAAGAATATAGTATAAGTGACATAAGACCATTTATAGATTGGAGTTTTTTCTTCAGTGCATGGGGAGTTAAGAAAAAGTATCCAGAAGTTTTACAAGATGTTAAGTATGGTATTGAAGCTAAAAAATTATTTCATGATGCTAATAAATTATTAGATGAATTAGAAGTGAATAATATAGTAAAGCCTAGGGGAGTATTTGGACTATTTAGGGCAAACTCTAATAATGATGATATAAAAGTTTATGATGAGAATAATAATTTAATTGAAACTTTCAATATGTTTAGGCAGCAAAGGAAAAATGATAGAGATGAGTACTTATCACTAAGCGACTATATTGCACCTGAAGAATTAAAAATAAATGATTATATCGGGGCTTTTATAACTACAAGTGGAAAAGAAGCAAGAAATTATGCAAATGAGCTAAGATGTAATGGGGATGAATATAATTCGATGCTATTAAGCTTTATATGTGACAGACTAGCAGAGGCTTTTGCTGAAAAACTTCATTTGGATATTAGAAAAAAGTATTGGGGATATTCTGAAAAGGAAAATTTAACTTTAGATGAGATACTCAAAGGAAAGTATAAAGGTATTAGACCGGCAGTAGGTTATCCATCTATAAAAAATCAAAAAGAAATTGAAAAGATATTTAAACTTTTAGATGGCGAAAACAATACTGGCGTAGGAATAACAGAAAATTATATGATGGATCTTCCATCATCTGTTTGTGGATTATATTTTGCTAATGAAAATTCTAATTATTTTGATATATATAAAATTGATGAAAATCAAATTAAGGATTATTCCAAAAGAAATAACTCATCTTTAGAAGAATTGAAAAATAGGCTTTCTTATATTTTAAAGTAAGAGAGCAATTAAGCGTTTATTTAACCCTTACTTAAATTTAATATGTAATCTATTCTTTTATTAATAAATTTAAAATGAAAACTATAAATTTATAAAAATATTGTATAAAATTTGTATTTTGATACAAAAATATTTGTTTTTATATTATAAATTGCAATCTGAAATTGAACTACTTTTCGTTTAAGTTGAATAAATGAGATCAAGTTGGTTATCGAATAGCT
>NZ_JACSQZ010000007.1 GCF_014836325.1 Clostridium gallinarum | reverse complement strand
AAAAAATATAGTTAATATTATTCTTATTAGTTTCATATTTGCTTATTCTTTAAAACCTTTAAGAAACTCTATCAGTGATAAGTTTAAAATAAAAAAAAGAACATCTTCTATAATTATTATTCTTAGCATTATAATAGGAATTTCAATGTTTATATATATACTTATTCCATCTATAGTAAAGGAAAGTCATAATTTGGGAAATATATTAGATAACATAGATGAGTATGTTGAAACAGTATCTAAAAAAATAAATCTCAGTAATATTTCATTTTTAGAAGATATGTATAATAGGCTTAGAGATGAAGTTAATATTTTTTTTAGAACATTTTCTAATAGTTTATTTGACAATATTTTATCTTGCTTGGAAAGTATAATTTCATTAGCAATTATACCCATAGTAACATATTATTTTCTAGTAGATGGAGAATTGATTTTTAATAAAGTTTTATTAATATTACCTACTGAAAAAAGAGTAATTGCAAAGAAATTAATAACACATATAGATAAGGTATTGTCGAGGTATATAATAAGTCAATTACTTTTATCTGTAATCATAGGAGCTTTAACTACAGTAGCATTAATAATTTTAAATGTTAGGTTTGCAATTATACTAGGTATTTTTAATGGTATATTTAATATTGTGCCTTATTTTGGTCCTATAATAGGTGGTATACCTTCTGTATTTGTGGCGCTTATAGAGTCGCCTAATAAGGCTTTATGGACGGCTATTGCTGTATTTATAATTCAACAAATTGAAGGCAACATATTATCACCTAAGATAACAGGTGATAGTACTAATATGCATCCAATTATAATTATAATATTACTTTTAATTGGAGAGAAACTTGGTGGATTTATTGGAATGATTATTATAGTACCTATAGCTGTTATAATTAAAGTTATATATGAAGATATAAATGATTATTTGTTCTAAAATATTGACATATTTTAATAAATAAACTATAATTTCATTGAAATATAAGAAAATTAAATATTTAGCTATGAAGAGAATGAGTAAATATACCCTATGTATTCAGAGAGGAAGTGGCAGCTGAAAACTTCTTACATAATATATTGAAGCTATCTTGGAGCTATATTAAACTAAGTGATGCATTTTTTGCATAATTAGGGTGGTACCGCGGAATTTATGTTTTCGTCCCTTTTTCTAAGGGATGGAAACTTTTTTTATTTTATAAAGTAATTAAATGGAGGTAAAATTATGAAATTCATGGGAACTAATGAGCTAAGAGAAGCTTATTTAAGATTTTTTGAATCAAAGGAACACTTAAGACTAGAGAGTTTTCCTCTAGTACCAAAAAATGATAAATCATTATTATTAATAAATGCAGGTATGGCACCTCTTAAGCCATATTTTACAGGACTTCAAGAACCACCAAGAAAGAGAATTACAACTTGTCAAAAATGTATAAGAACTGGTGATATAGAAAACGTAGGAAAAACATCAAGACATGGTACTTTCTTTGAAATGCTTGGAAACTTTTCTTTTGGAGACTACTTTAAAGAAGAAATAATTCCTTGGGCTTGGGAGTTTATTACTGAAACTTTACAAATTCCAAAGGATAAATTATATGTAACTATTTATTTAGAAGATGACGAAGCTTTTGATATATGGTGCAAAAAAACAGATGTAGATCCAAATAGAATTTTTAGATTAGGAAAGGATGATAACTTCTGGGAAATTGGAGTTGGTCCTTGTGGTCCTTGTACTGAAATACACTTTGACAGAGGTGAAGGTGTTATTACAAATGTAGATGACTTTATAAAAGCAGCTGATGAGGATAGAGTAGTTGAATTTTGGAATCTAGTATTTACTCAATTTGATAAAGATGAAGAAGGAAACTATAACAGATTATCTAATCCTAATATAGATACAGGAATGGGACTTGAAAGAATTGCAACAATAATGCAAGGTGTAGATAATATATTTGAAATAGATACAGTTAAAAATATATTAAATAAAGTATCAGAACTTTCAGGTGTTAAGTATGGGGCTGACTCTCAAAAGGATATTTCACTTAGAATAATTACTGACCATGTTAAATCAGTAACTATGCTAATTTCAGATGGAGTTCAACCAAGTAATGAAGGAAGAGGATATGTACTTAGAAGACTTTTAAGAAGAGCTGCTAGACATGGAAGATTACTTGGAATTAAAGGTTTATTCTTAACAGATATAGTTGAATCAGTAGTTGAAAATTATGGATTAGCTTATCCGAATCTAAAAGAAAATAAAGAATATATAGAAAAAATAGTTTCTTTAGAAGAAGAAAGATTTAATGAAACTATAGATTCTGGAATGAATATATTAAATGACTATATTGAAGAAATGGAAGCTTCAAAAGAAAAAACATTAAAGGGAGAAAAAGCATTTAAGTTATATGATACTTATGGTTTCCCGATTGAATTAACAGAAGAAATATTAGAAGAAAAAGGTATGAAGGTTGACCATGATTCATTTAAAAAGGAAATGGAAGAACAAAGACAAAGAGCTAGAAGCGCTAGAGGTGAATCTTCTTACATGGGTAGTGATGAAAGTCCAATAAATAAAATAGAAGCTTCAATAAATACTGAATTTGTTGGGTATAGTAATTTAGATGTTTCTTCTAAAGTTATTATTTTAGCTAATGATAATGAGTTTGTAGATGAATTATCTAAGGGTGAAAAAGGTTATATAGTAACTGAAAAGACACCATTCTATGCTGAAATGGGTGGTCAAGTAGGAGATAAAGGTATTATTAAAACTGCTTCAGGAGAAGCTTATGTTTATGATACAAAGAAAAATGTTGGTGGAAAAACTATTCATTACGTGAAAGTGAATGAAGGATCTATTAAAATAAATGAAGAAGCAAACTTAAAAATAGATTTTGCAAGAAGAAGCAATATTGAAAAGAATCACACTGCAACTCATATGCTACATGAGGCTTTAAAGCAAGTTGTAGGAAAGCATGTAAATCAAGCAGGTTCATATGTAGATGATGAAAGATTAAGATTTGACTTTACTCACTTTGCGTCATTAAGTGAAGAAGAAATAAATACTTTAGAAGATTTAGTTAATAGAAAAATAATGGAAGTATTCAATGTAAATACTAATCTTATGACTTTAGATGAAGCAAAAGAATCAGGTGCAATGGCTTTATTTGATGATAAATATGGAGATAAAGTAAGAGTTGTAAGTGTAGGAGAGTTTTCAAAAGAACTTTGTGGTGGTACACATGTTAGAAATTCAGGAGAAATTGGATTATTTAAAATAATTTCAGAGGCTGGAGTAGCTGCTGGTATTAGAAGAATTGAAGCAGTTACTGGAATAAATGCAATTAAATATATGGAAGAAAAACAAAGATTATTAAAAGAAGCATGCAATGCATTAAAATGTAATGAAAAAGATGTTCTTAAGAAAATTTCTTCTCAAAATGCTGAAATTAAAGAAAAAGAAAAAGAAATAGCAGAACTAAAAAGTAAATTAACTTCAGGAGTAGAAGATGATATAATAAATTCTGCTAAAGAAATTAATGGAGTAAAGGTTGTTGCTTACTCAGTTGATGGAATAGATGGAAATGCACTAAGAGACTTAGGTGATAAAGTTAGAAATAAGCTTTCAAGTGGTGTTGTAGTATTATTTAGCAATGTAGCTGGAAAAGTTAATTTAATAGCTATGTCAACTAAGGATGTTTTAGATAAAGGTGTTCATTGTGGAAAGATAATAAAAGAGGTTGCTTCTATTGTTGGAGGAGGTGGAGGAGGAAGACCAGATATGGCTCAAGCTGGTGGTAAGAATCCTCAAAATATCAAAGATGCAATAGAAAAAACTTATTCAGTAGTAGAATATTTAGTAAAATAGTGTACTTTTAAGTAATTATAGTTTATAATATAAATAAGTAAAAGAACTATGTATAGAATTCAATAATAAAAGAAATACTAGTACTAGGATACTATTAACTAAATATAAGTAAGGGGGTGAGCTGCAAATAGCAGCAGATGTATGAATAATAACTTAGATGCGACAATGCAATTTAATTTCAACATCAATAAAGGAGATTTAACAAAGTCAATTTTAACAGATGTTTATAATGCGTTACAGGAGAAAGGTTATAATCCAGTTAACCAACTAGTTGGATATCTTATTTCAGGGGACCCTTCTTACATTACAAGCTACAACGGAGCAAGAGCTTTACTAAGAAAACTTGAAAGAGATGAAATTCTTGAGGAAGTTATAAAATCTTATTTAGATATAAAATAAAGAGTGCCCGTTTTCGGGCACTCTTTAATATTTTAAGGAGAAATTAATGAGAATACTAGGATTAGATATAGGTTCAAAAACTATTGGTGTTGCAATAAGTGATCCGTTAGGTTGGACGGCTCAAGGAATAACAACAATAAGAAGAACTAAAAAAGAGCAAGACCTTGAAGAAATAAAGAAAATATGTAAAGAATATTCTGTAGAAACAATAGTAATTGGTTTGCCTAAAAATATGAATGGTACTATAGGTGAATCAGGAGAAAAAGTTTTAGAGTTTTCTGAACGTATAAAAGAGGAAACTGAGTTGAAAGTAGAAATGTGGGATGAAAGACTTACAACAGTTGCAGCTCATAAAGCAATGTTAGAAGCAGATTTATCAAGGAGTAAGAGAAAGAAAATAGTTGATAAAATAGCGGCTATTTATATACTTCAAGGTTATTTAGATAGATTAAGTAATAGATAATAAATAAATTTCAATTGAAAATTATTATTGACAACTATAAAGGCAAAAATTACAATTATAAAAAAGGAGAATTTTTATGGATAAAGATTTAAAGACATTAGAATTATATGATGAAGATGGAAAATTAGTAAAATTAAATGTTGTTGCATTTTTTGATATGGTTAATCCAGATACAGAAGAAAAAAGTGAATATGTAATAGTATATGATGATAATTATACTGAAGATGATATATTTGCTTTAAAGGTAGGAGTAGATGAAGATGGAGATGATTTACTAATACCTATAGATGACGAAGTAGAGCTTGCAGCAGTTCAAGAAGCTTACGATACTATTTTTTCGGAAGAAGAATAAGTTTTAAATAAAATATTTAGAAAGGGGTGTGTTGTCTGTGGAACAATCAAATGGTATAGATTTTAATGTTTTAAAGGAAGATTTAAAACAAAAAGGTTATAAATTAACGCCTCAAAGAAGAGCTATTGTTGATACTATAATAGAAAAAGAGGGCGAACATTTAACAGCAGAAGAAATATATGATGAAGTTAAAAAAAGTTGTCCGGAAATAGGTTTAGCAACTGTATATAGAACTATAATTTTATTAGAAGAATTAGGCGTAATCTGTAAATTAGACTTAAATGATGGGTGTAGCAGATATGAATTAGTTCGTAAGGATGAAGGTCATAGGCACCATCACTTAGTATGTAATGAGTGTAAAAGTGTAATTGAAGTTCAAGATGATCTTTTAGATGAACTTGAAGAAGAGGTTGAGAGATCATATGGGTTTAAAATAATAGATCATAGTGTTAAATTCTTTGGGGTTTGTAGAAAATGCCAAAGTAAAATGAAAGAAAAAAAATAAGGATAATAAGGAATCTTTTAAAAGAGTCCTTTTAATTACATATTTTAGAAAGAAGGAGGGGACATATTGAAAAACGAAAAAGCAAAGGTTAAGATTATTCCTTTGGGAGGAATTAATGAAATAGGAAAGAATATAACTGCAATAGAGTATAAAAATGATATAGTAGTTATTGATTGTGGACTGAAATTCCCAGATGAAGATATGTTCGGTATTGATTTAGTAATACCAGATGTAAGTTATTTATTAAAAAATAAAGATAAGATAAGAGGAATATTCTTAACTCACGGACATGAGGACCATATAGGTGCATTACCTTATGTATTAAGACAATTAAATGTGCCTGTATATGGAACTAAATTAACTCTTGGAATAGTTGAGACAAAGCTTAAGGAGCACGGATTACTAAGCTCAACAGAATTAATTAGAGTTAAACCAAGAGATGTAATAAAATTAAATTCAGTATCTGTAGAGTTTATAAAAACAAATCACTCTATAGCGGATTCAGTTGCAATAGCAATACACACTCCATTAGGGGTTGTACTTCACACAGGAGATTTTAAAATAGACTATACGCCAATTGATGGAGAACCAATGGATTTTGCAAGGTTTGCAGAAATTGGGAAGAAAGGTGTATTAGCTATGATGGCGGATTCTACAAATGTAGAAAAGCCTGGATATACTATGTCAGAAAAAGTTGTGGGAGAAAGCTTTGCAAGATTATTCTCTAAATCAAAAGGTAGAATAATAGTTGCTACTTTTGCATCAAATGTTCATAGAATACAGCAAATTATAGATGCAGCTCGTATGCATGATAGAAAGGTAGCTGTATCTGGAAGAAGTATGGAAAATATAGTTGCAGTAGCAGCAGAACTTGGATATTTAGAATTTGAAAAAGATATATTAGTAAGTATTGATCAGATAAATAAATATCCAAACGAAAAGGTAGTTATTATAACTACAGGCAGCCAAGGTGAACCAATGTCAGCTCTTGCTAGGATGGCAAGTTCTGAACATAGAAAGGTTAATATAGTTCAAGGAGATACTGTAATTATTTCTGCAACTCCTATACCAGGAAATGAAAAGTTAGTTTCTAAGGTTATTAATCAGCTTTTCCAAAAGGGGGCTGAGGTTATATATAAATCTTTAGCGGAAATACACGTTTCAGGTCATGCTTGCCAAGAAGAATTAAAGCTTATGCAATGTTTAGTAAAACCAAAGTTCTTTATACCAGTTCATGGTGAATATAGACATTTAAAACAACATGGAGAGCTTGCAATTTCTTTAGGAATGCCAGAAGGAAATGTATTAATCCCTGAAAATGGTGGAGTTATAGAAGTAACTAGAAACACTATCAGAAAAAATGGATTAGTAAATTCAGGTCAGGTATTTGTAGATGGACTTGGAGTTGGAGATGTTGGAAATATAGTATTAAGAGATAGAAAACACTTATCTCAAGATGGTATATTAACAGTTGTAGTTACTTTATCTAAGGAAAATAACTCAATTATTGCAGGACCAGATATTATATCAAGAGGCTTTGTTTATGTAAGAGAATCAGAAGGATTAATGGACGAGGCTAAAGATATAGTAAGAAATGTTTTAAGAGAGTGTGAAGAAAGCAATATAAAAGATTGGGCTAGCTTAAAATCTAAAGTAAGGGATGAACTTAGAACTTATCTTTATGAAAAGACTAAGAGAAAGCCAATGATATTACCAATAATAATGGAAATATAATCTGAGAGGTTGACAATTCTTTAGAATAATCTTAGAATAATTATAGCTTAAAAGATTTTTTGAAATTGGATACGCATGTATCCAATTTTATTTTGGAAAAAATAATTTATAGGTTTACATTATA
Source organism: Clostridium gallinarum (assembly GCF_014836325.1). Classification (GTDB taxonomy): domain Bacteria; phylum Bacillota; class Clostridia; order Clostridiales; family Clostridiaceae; genus Clostridium; species Clostridium gallinarum. The sequence continues at coordinate 82,178 of NZ_JACSQZ010000007.1, read as the reverse complement.
TAAATTAAATTATATAAAAAACGCACTGGAGGAAATTAAATGAATTTAATAAGTAGAGAAGATATCAGAAATATTGCAATAATAGCACACGTTGACCACGGAAAAACTACTTTAGTAGATGCTTTATTAAAAGAAAGTCATGTTTTTAGAACTAATGAAAAGGTTGAAGAAAGAGTTATGGATTCTAATGATCTAGAAAAAGAAAGAGGAATCACAATTCTTTCAAAAAATACAGCTATTATATATAATGACGTTAAGATAAACGTTGTAGATACTCCAGGACATGCTGACTTTGGTGGAGAAGTTGAACGTGTACTAAAAATGGTAGATTCAGTTTTATTAGTTGTAGATTCTTATGAAGGTCCAATGCCTCAAACAAAGTTTGTTTTAATGAAAGCTTTAGAACTTGGATTACAACCAATAGTTGTTATAAACAAAATAGACAAACCAAATGCAAGACCGGAAGAAGTTATAGATGAGGTATTTGAATTATTTATAGAGCTTGGTGCTGATGATAATCAATTAGATTTCCCAATAATATATGCTTCTGCAAGAGAAGGTTTTGCTAGATACAATGTAGAGGATACAAATAATGATATGATTCCATTATTTGAAACTATATTAAAGAATGTAGAAGCTCCAAAGGGAGAAATAGATGGCCCATTCCAAATGCTTGTAACTACATTAGATACAAATGAATATGTAGGAAGAATAGCAATAGGTAAGATACATAGAGGTGTAGTTAAAAAGAATCAACAAGTTGCTTTAGTAAGACAAGATGGAAGTACATCTAATTATAGAGTTACAAGTATATTTACTTATAATGGTCTTAATAGAGAAGAAACACAAGAAGCTTCATTAGGAGATATCATTGCTTTAAGTGGTATTCCAGATTGTAATATTGGAGAAACTATTGCAGATTCACAAAATCCAGAAGCTTTACCATTTGTAGAAATTGATGAACCAACATTAAGTATGAACTTTATGGTAAATGATTCTCCTTTTGCAGGAAGAGAAGGTGAATTTGTTACATCAAGACATTTAAGAGATAGATTATTAAAAGAATTAGAAACAAATGTTAGTTTAAGAGTAAATGAAATTTCATCTGATTGTTTTGAAGTTTCAGGTAGAGGAGAACTTCATTTATCTATATTAATAGAAACTATGAGAAGAGAAGGTTATGAATTCCAAGTTTCAAAGGCTAACGTTATTTTTAAAGAAGAAAATGGCAAGAAGTTAGAGCCAATGGAGTATTTAACAATAGATGTTCCAGAAGAGTTCATGGGACCAGTTATGGAAAAGCTTGGACCAAGAAAAGCTGAAATGGTTAATATGACTTCAGCTGTAAATGGATATACAAGACTTGAATTTGTAGTTCCTGCTAGAGGATTAATAGGATTTAGAAATGAATTTATGACAGATACTAAAGGTAACGGAATAATGAATCACGTATTCCATGGATATGATAAGTTTAAGGGTGAAATACCTGGAAGAAGTAGAGGGTCTATATGTTCATTTGAAGATGGAGATGCTATAACTTATGGATTATTTAATGCACAAGAAAGAGGAACTTTATTCATAGGAGCAGGTGTTCCTGTTTATCAAGGAATGATAGTTGGTGAATGTTCAAGAGCAGAAGATATTGATATAAATGTATGTAAGGGTAAAAAACTTACTAATACAAGAGCTTCAGGTTCTGATGATGCATTAAAATTAACTCCTCCAAGACAAATGTCACTTGAACAATGTCTTGAATTTATAAATGCAGATGAATTAGTAGAAGTAACTCCTGAAAATATAAGAATGAGAAAAAGAATACTAGATGCTGCAGAAAGAAGAAGAGTAATAAGTAGAAGTAAAAAGTAGAAAAATATCTTTATAAGTAAAAAGAAAAGTATTATAATAAGGTAAATAGCCTATAATGGCTATTTACTTTGTATGTAGGGGGTTTTTATGAGAAGAGGAAGTGTAAAGATAATTCCCATAATAATCATTGTAATATTATTTCTAAGCTTAATAGTTGCCTTTACTAAAACAATTAATAAACCATTAAGTATTAATTCTGATATAGTTATAAATGTAAATAAAGGTGATAGCTTTTATAGTATAATTAATAGCTTATCTAAGGAAGATAAAATAAAAGGAATTCCTTTTATAAAATTATATGTTAAGGTTTTAGGTAAAAATATAGAAGTTAAGCAAGGTGAATATATTTTAGAAAAAGATATGAGCCTTAAAGAGCTGATCGAAACTTTAACAAGTGAATCTTCATTAAATATAATTAATTTTACTGTTCCTGAAGGATACACTATAGATGACATAGCGGAGAAACTTGAAACAGAAGGGGTTTGTAGTAAGGAAGATTTTATATTAGCTATTAATGAATATAATTTACCGAAATATGTGAAGGTAAATCATGAAAAAAAATATAATTTAGAAGGATATTTATTCCCAGATACATATTTAATAAAAGTTGGAGAAACTCCAAAAGAAATAATAGAAAAAATGGTTTTAAGATTTGAAGAAGTTTTAAAAATAGCTATGACTGAAACTAATACTAATATAAAAGAAGATGATATAGAAACTGTTATTACTATTGCATCAATGATTGAAAAAGAAGGAAGAGTTAATGAAGAAAGACCTTTAATTTCATCAGTTATAGTTAATAGATTAAATAATGGAATGATGCTTCAAATAGATGCTACCGTAATATATGCATTAGGAGAACATGTAAATACTGTGCTTAATAAGCATTTAGAAATAGATTCTCCATATAATACATATAAAAACTATGGTTTACCTATAGGTCCTATATCTAATCCAGGACTAGAATCTATCAAGGCTGCCATAAAACCAGCAGAAACAGATTATTTATTCTATGTACTTCAAGATGAGAAAACTCATTATTTTACTAATAGTGATGTGGATTTCATGAATAAATTAGAGGAACTTGGATATTGATAAAAAACTTACTATTTGGAGGATATGAATGAGTGAAATTACTTATGATTATATGGAAGAATATATAAGAAGCTTAATACCAGAAGCATCTGAAAAATTTAAAGAACTAGAAGAGTTTGCAAAAGAAAATAGAGTTCCTATAGCACAAAAAGAAACAGCAAAATTTTTAGAGTTTATAGTGAGTATGAAAAAGCCTTTAAGAATACTAGAACTTGGAACTGCAATTGGATATTCTGCAATTTTAATGTTTGAAGCTTCAGGTTTTAAAGCACATATTACCACTATAGAACGTGATGAAAATATGATAAAATATGCTAAGGAAAACTTTGGAAAATACAACTTAGAAGATAAAATAGAGATAAAAGAAGGAGATTGCCTTGAAGTTCTAGAAAAATTAGATAAACCTTATGATTTAATTTTTATGGATGCTGGAAAAGGACATTACAATCATTTTTTACCTCATTGTCTAAGATTATTAAATGAAGATGGAATTATAGTAGCTGATAATGTTTTATTTAGAGGTATGGTTGCATCGGATGACTTAGTTAAGAGGAGAAAAATAACTATTGTAAAAAGAATGAGAAAATATTTAGATTTAGTATCTAAGGATGAAAATTTAATTACATCTGTAATACCAATGGGGGATGGAATTGCAGTGACTAAAAGGAGGTAAAGATATGAAAAAACCAGAGGTTTTAGCACCAGCAGGAAGTCTAGAAAGATTAAAAATAGCTATAGATTTTGGAGCAGATGCTGTATATATAGGTGGAGGAAGATTAAACTTAAGAGCTTTCTCAGATAATTTTACTAATGAGGAAATGGCTGAAGGTATAAAATACTGTCATGATAGAGGAAAAAGATTATATGTAACAATGAATGTTTTCCCAAGAAATCATGATTTAAAAGGCGTAGAGGAATATATAAAGGGTCTATATGATTTAGGTGTAGATGCTATTATAGTTGCAGATCCTTCAATAGTAGCAGCAGCTAAAGAAGCTGCTCCTAATTTAGAAATACATTTAAGTACTCAAGCTAATATAACAAACTGGAGAGCTACTAAGTTTTGGTATGAACAAGGTGTAAAGAGAATAGTTTTAGCAAGAGAGCTTACATTAAAGGAAATAACAGAAATAAATGAAAATACACCTGAAGGATGTGAACTTGAAGTCTTTGTACATGGTTCTATGTGCGTAGCTTATTCAGGAAGATGTTTAATATCAAATTACATGTTAGGAAGAGATGCTAATAAGGGAATTTGCTCGAATGCTTGTAGATATAAGTATTATTTAGTTGAAGAAACTAGACCAAATGAATATTATCCTGTAATAGAAGATGATAATGGAACATATATAATGAATTCAAAAGATTTATGTATGATAGAACATATACCTGAAATAGTTAAAAGTGGGGTTCACTCTTTAAAGATAGAAGGTAGAATGAAAAATGAATTTTATGTTGCTTCAACAGTAAAAGCTTATAGAGAAGCTGTTGATGCTTACTGTGATAATCCAGAAGGTTATGAATTTAAACAAGAATGGTTAGATGCAGTATTAAAAATAAGCCATAGACAATATCATACAGGATTCTTCTTTGGAAAAATGGGAGAACAAACATATGATGTATCATCATATGTAAGAGATTATGATATTGTTGGTATAGTTCAAAGCTATGATGAAGAAACTAAGGAAGCTACTATTCTTCAAAAAAATAGAGTTTTTGAAGGGGATGAAGTAGAAGTTTTAAGAGCACATACACCATACTTTAATGTTAAGCTTAATGAAATGTTTGATGTGGAGAAGAAGCAAAAAACAGATGTAGCTAATAGAGCTCATATGATTTTTAAAGTTAAAGTTGATACTCCATTAAAAGAAAAAGATATGTTAATAAAAGGTAAGAAAGTTTTAGAGCTTTAAACATAAGAAGGAGGAACTATAATGAAAAAGCCAATACTAATTGGAATTACTGGTGGAACTGGATCAGGTAAGAGTAGTATTGCAGATACTATATATTCAAGCTTTTCAAATGAATGTATTGCTATGATACAACAAGATATGTATTACAAGGATCAAAGTCATTTGTCTATGGAAGAAAGAGTGAAAACTAATTATGATCATCCAAAGGCTTTTGATAATGATTTGTTAATTAAACATTTAGAGGATTTAATCAACGGAATAGCAATTGAAAAGCCAATTTATGATTTTTCATGTCATAATAGAGCTAAGGAAACTGTAAGAGTAGAACCTAGAGATATAATAATAGTAGAAGGTATATTAGTTCTTGAAGATGAAAGAATTAGAAATTTATTAGATATTAAGGTTTATGTAGATACAGATGCTGATATTAGAATATTAAGAAGGTTAATTAGAGATATAAATGAAAGAGGTAGAACTGTAGAGTCAGTTGTAAACCAATATTTAGATGTAGTAAGACCTATGCATTTACAATTTACAGAACCTACAAAAAGATATGCAGATATTATAGTTCCAGAGGGTGGACAAAATAAAGTTGCAATAGACATTCTTGTAACAAAAATTAGGGATATTTTAAATTAAATTTGAATAAAAAACATCTTCCTAGGCTAGAATTTAGCCTAGGGAGGTGTTTTTTTGTGTATAAAAAAAGTAGAATAGATATTAATAGAATTAAAGTTATGAGCATCTTTTATGGAGCAATTGTTATTATTTTAAGTGTAAGATTATATTTTCTTCAAGTTTATCCGGCTTTAATTGTAGAAGGTGAAATAGAAAATTATCAAGCAGAAAATTTATCTCATATGAATTATAGAGTTTTTGATACAAATGGAAAAGATTTAATAAGTTATAATAAAAAATATGTGGTAGTTTTAGATACCAAACCCTTTATGCTTAATAATTATGAAGAAACATTAGAAGATTTAATGGCATTAAATTTTATAATGAAATCTGAAAGTCCAGATTTTAATTATTCTGAAGTTATGAAAAAGGAAGGGAAAATTTATTATACAGTAAGTGAAGAAACTTATGATAAAGTAAATAAGTTAGAGAATATAAAGGGGATTTATACTTATATATATGACGAAATAGATAATAAAGAAGCTTGGAGTACGAATAATTTATTTTCTAATATAGAAGAAAATTTAGTGGAAGATTCAATAGAAGATAAAATATATTCTTATATAAAGGAAAATGACTATCCAGCAGCAAAATTTTACTTGGATGAAAAATCAATATATGGAGATGGAGAAGTAAATGCATCAAATAATAATAATATTAAATTAACTATAAATTCAGAGTGGGAAAATAAGATAAGAGAAATATTAAATAAAAAAGACTATTCATTTTTGAAAAATATAGGTGTAGTTGTATCTGAAGCTAGTACTGGTAAAATAAGAGCAATGGTTCAAAAAGATGAATCACAAGCAAATGTTAATTTAGGAATTGGTCAGCTTGGATATGAACCAGGATCTATCTTTAAAGTTATTACAGAAGCTATAGCTTTAGATGAAGGATTAATAAGTCCTACTGATAAATTTTTATGTTCAGGGGAAATATGTAGTAAAAATGGAGAAAGCTATGCTCATGGTTTGTTATCTGTAGAAGATGCATTAAAGGTGTCATGTAATGATGTATTTGCTAAAATAGGAGCAAAAATAGGTTATAGTGATATGATGGATTACTTAAATAGTATGGGATTATTTAAGCCTGTTTTAAATATTAAAGGTGAAAATAGAAATGAAGCAGCAGGAGTAAAACCAACTATAGAAAATAGTATGAATAATATATCAATAGGTCAAACTGTAATGGTTACCCCAATTCAAATGGCTGGATTATATAATACAGTAGCTAATAATGGAGTATATATAAAGCCTTCAATTATTGAATCTATAGTTGATGATGAGGATAATATAGTAAATGATTTTAAAGAAGAAGAAAAAAGAGTGCTTAGTGAAACTGCGTCTAAACTAACACAAGAAACAATGGCTAAAGTAATATGGGAAGGGTCTGGATTTGAAGCAAAAGTTGAAGGTGTAAACATTGGAGGAAAAACTGGAACATCTACAGGTAGTGGAGGAACTAATCATGGATGGTTTGCAGGCTATTTTGATTTTAATGGAGAAAAATATACTATAGTAGTTATAGCACCTAATATTGGTGATAAACATCCTGATGGAAGAGAATTAGGAGGAGGAAATACTGGAGCACCTATATTTAGCGATATTGTAACAGAACTTACAAAGTAATAATAAAATAAATTCTATAGTGAATAAGTAGGGAATATCACGTGTATACAAAGGTTTAATGATATATACCTACTTTTTTATTATATAAATTTTAAAAGTAAAGCAATATTTTTAAAATTTATCATATTATATAATAAGCACTACTAGGAGGAAGTTCTGTGTTTTTTTTATCTAATATTATAGAACTGCTATGTAATTCAGTATTTTTAACAGGATATATTACAGGCAACAATACCTTTCCAAAACCTCTAGATGAAGAAGAAGAAGAGCGTTATTTAAAACTACTTAAAAGTGGAGATAAGGAAGCAAAAAGCATATTAATAGAGAGAAACTTAAGATTAGTAGCTCATATAGTAAAAAAATATAATTTCCCTAATAAAGATATAGATGAGCTAATTTCTATAGGAACCGTTGGATTAATAAAAGCCATAGATTCTTTTGATGCTTCAAAAGGGACTAGGTTAGCTACTTATGCATCAAGATGCATTGAAAATGAAATATTAATGCTATTTAGGAATAACAAGAAGCAAAAAAATGAAGTGTTTTTACAAGATCCTATTGGAGTAGATAAAGAAGGAAATGAAATTTGTTTAATTGATGTTCTTAGCAGTGAAAAAGATTCTGTGTTGGAAAAAGTAGAAAGTAATCTTCAAATCAAGCAATTATATAATAAAATAGGAATTTCTCTTACAGAGAGAGAAGGGGCAATTTTAAAAATGCGGTATGGACTTATAGATGGTAGATGTAGAACTCAAAGAGAAATTGCAGCATTACTTGGAATATCAAGGTCATATGTTTCTAGAATAGAAAAAAAAGCCTTGAAAAAATTGAAGAAAGAGTTATCAAGTAAATGAAAAATATACATTTATTAAAAAAACTATACATTTTTAAGAAGGAAACTAACAAATTTTATAGAATAAGTATATGTAGAGTAGATTAACGGAGGGATAAAATTTGATTTATGTTTTAAATGAACTTTTAAGAGAAACAATAAATAGAGGAGCATCTGATTTACATTTAACAGTTGGATTACCACCAACTATTAGAGTTAATGGTAAATTGATAAAGCTTGGAGAAGAAAAATTAACACCTAATGCTCTAAAAGAATTTGCTGAAGAAATATTAGAAGAAAAATTCGAAGAGTATGATAAGGTTGGAGAGATAGATACCTCTTATTCAATTTCAGGCACTGGGAGGTTTAGAGTTAATATATTTAAACAAAGAAATAGCGATGCCATAGCTATTAGAGTAATACCTTTAAAAATTCCTACGTTAGATGAATTAAAACATCCTAAGGTTATAAAAAATATAGTCCAAAAACAAAGAGGATTAGTTTTAGTTACAGGACCTACTGGAAGTGGTAAAAGTACAACGTTAGCTGCTATGATAAATGAAATAAATAATAATAGAGAAGCTCACATTATAACATTAGAAGATCCAATAGAATACTTGCATAAGCATAATAAATGTATAATTAATCAAAGAGAAATAGGTAAAGATAGTAAAAGTTATAAGAGTGCTTTAAAAGCAATATTAAGAGAAGATCCAGATGTTATACTTGTAGGGGAGATGAGAGACCTAGAAACAATTTCAATTGCAATAACTGCAGCCGAAACTGGTCACTTAGTATTCTCCACACTACATACAATAGGTGCTGCGAAAACTATAGATAGAATTATTGATGTTTTTCCACCACATCAGCAACAGCAAATAAGAGTTCAATTATCCGCTGTATTACAAGGAGTAATTTCACAACAATTAGTTCCAATATCAAGCGGGGATGGAAGAGTAGCTGCTTTAGAAATAATGACTACTACTCCTGGAATTCAAAATTTAATTAGAGAAGGAAAGACACATCAAATTGAATCGGCTATACAAACTGGTGGAAAGTATGGTATGAAAACAATGGATATGGCTTTAGCAGAACTATATAAAAAGGGTATTATAACAGAAGAAACAGCATTAACATATTCGGTAGATAAAGAAACAATAAAAAGAATAATGATGCTATAAAACAGAGGAAACTCTGTTTTTTTCTTCAAAATATATAAATATTAAAGGAATTTTAATATTTATGTTGAATATATGATTTAATAATGTTTTTAGTTTTTTTTGAATTATTTCTATGTATAATATTAAAAATATATTATAATCTTTATGAAATAGTTGAGTTATTTTATACAAGATGATAAAATATAATTGAATTGTATTAAAGTTAGATAAAAAATTATGGGGATTTTTATAAAAGTACTTATTTTTATATTATATTACATAATAATTTAATTGTTAAAATATAATACATATAAAACAACAAAAGTATTAAAAAAACACATAAACTACTTTTAAGCAACAAAAAAATTACATTTGACTTATTAAAGGTATTGTTAAAATAGTGGGGTATGATGTAAAATTATTATATAATGAGAAATAGTGTTAATGAATTTGAAAATTATTTAATTATGAGAAGAAACAAAGTAGAAAATTACTAGTAGATATTTTCTAAAGGAGGAATTATTTTGTTAGATTTCGAAGTGGATATGCAAGAGTTAACCAATATAAAGGTAATTGGTTGTGGAGGCGGTGGTGGTAACGCCGTAAATAGAATGATAGCTGAAGGCCTTAAAAATGTTGAGTTTATTGCAGTTAATACTGATAAACAAGCTTTAATGTTATCACATGCTAATGTGAAAATTCAAATTGGAGAAAAATTAACAAAGGGGCTTGGTGCTGGTGCTAATCCTGAAATTGGTAAAAAGGCAGCAGAAGAAAGTAGAGAAGAAATAGCAGAAGCTATAAAAGGTGCTAACATGGTATTTATTACTGCTGGTATGGGTGGTGGAACAGGTACTGGTGCAGCTCCTATAGTTGCGGAAATAGCTAAATCTATGAATATTTTAACAGTTGGAGTTGTTACTAAACCTTTCCCTTTTGAAGGAAAAAGAAGAATGAGACATGCAGAAATGGGGCTTGAAAACCTTATGAAAGCTGTTGATACACTAGTTATAATTCCAAATGAAAGACTATTAAGTATGGCAGATAAAAAGACTACACTTTTAGATTCATTTAGATTAGCTGATGATGTATTAAGACAAGGTGTACAAGCTATATCTGACCTTATTACAATTCCTGGTGTAGTAAATGCTGACTTTGCAGATATTGAAACTGTTATGTTAAATAAAGGATTAGCTCACATGGGTGTTGGTCATGGTACAGGAGACAATAAGGCTCAAGATGCTGTGAAACAAGCAATATCATCTCCTCTTTTAGAAACATCAATTGATGGTGCTACAGGAGTTATTATAAACTTTACAGGTGGAGTTGACTTAGGAGCTATAGAAGTATATGAAGCTGCTGATATAGTAAGAGAAGCTGCTGACCCAGATGCAAACATTATATTTGGAGCAGTTATTGATGAAACTTTAACAGATGAAATAAGAATTACTGTAATAGCAACTGGTTTCGAAGAAGATAATAATAAATTAATAAATCGTGAACCTATATTTGAAAAAAAGATAGTTAAAGAAGAAAAAGTGAATGTTGAAACTCCAGAACCAGCAAAGAGAGTAGATCCTCTTTTAGATATTGAAACTGATAGTGTAAATATTCCAAGTTTTTTAAGATCAAGAAAGTAATTATATATAGATAAAAAGACCAAGAAGTTTAGTTTCTTGGTCTTTTTATTATACATATTAATAGTTATAGTACAACTTTGTTAGTTTTTATTTAAATTGTTAAGTAACTGTAATTAAATGTAATAAAAGATAGATGAAAATAAAAAAAGTAACGAGTCATTATGACAAAATTTTGAGGGGAAAGAGTTTATAATTTAAATACAAAGGGGGAAGGAAAATGGTAGTCTACATAGATATACTCTTAATAGAAAATTTTATTATAAATTTATTTTTATTATTAATTACATTAAAAGCACTTAGGTATAAATATTACAAAAGTATCTATATAGCAGCTTTATTTGGTGCTTTATATACATTGATAATATTTATGGATAACAAAATTTTAGTATCATTACCATTTAAGATTATTGTAGTTTTATTAATGATTATTATTAGTACTAAAAATTTGAAGATTATTAAAGTATTAAAATCTTCTGTGGTTTTTATTTTAATGTCTTTTACACTATGTGGGTTTACATTTGCTTTTTCAATGATTGATAACTCTAATAGTATTTTTGAAAAATTTTCAATTAATAAATATTCAATTAAATATTTAATAATATCAGTAATGATTTTATATATAGTTTCAGTAAGAGTTACTGAGTATTTAAGAGATAGAAATTTACTTAACAACTTTATATATGATATAGAAATATTTAATGGTAAAAAATCTATTTTTATTAAAGGATTATTAGATACAGGAAATGCACTTAGGGAACCTGTTACTAATTTACCTTGTATAATTGTGGAAAGTGATTTTTTTAATGACTTGGAATTAAATAGTAATAATGAATTTCTAATTCCCTATAGTACTATTGGGGAGGATGGGTTACTTAAGGGATTTAAATCAAAAGACATTAGAATAAGAGGAGAAGACAAAAAGTGGAGAAATGTAGAGGTAATACTTTGTGAGTGTAAAAATAAATTAAGTAAAGAAAATGATTTTAATGCATTATTATCAAGAGGGGTTATATAGTTATGATAAATATAAAGGCTTTATTAAGTAGAATATTAGGGAAATTAAAGATTTTAAAAGGCGAATTACATTATGTTGGAGGCAGTGAAGCTCTTCCACCACCTTTAAAAAAAGATGAAGAAGAAGAATTAGTAGAAAAGTTAATTCATGGAGATGAATCAATAAGAGATATTCTTATTGAAAGAAACTTAAGATTAGTTGTGTATATAGCTAGAAAGTTTGAGAATACTGGAATTGGAGTTGAAGATTTAATATCGGTTGGGACAATTGGATTAATTAAAGCTGTTAATACTTTTAATCCTGAAAAGAAAATTAAACTTGCTACTTATGCATCTAGGTGTATAGAAAATGAAATATTAATGTATTTAAGGAGAAATAGTAAGGTTAAAGCTGAAATATCATTTTATGAACCTTTAAATATTGATTGGGATGGAAATGAATTGTTACTTTCAGATATTTTAGGTACTGAAAATGATATAGTTTATAATTTGATAGAAGATGAAATAGATAAGGAATTATTATTTTTAGCATTAAAGCATTTAAATGATAGAGAAAAAGAAATTGTTAGATTAAGATTTGGATTAAATGGAGCTAGAGAAAAAACTCAAAAGGAAGTTGCTGATATGCTTGGAATATCTCAATCATATATTTCTAGACTTGAAAAAAAGATAATTAATAGATTGAAAAAGGAAATCAACAAAATGATTTAGGTTGTCTTTAGTATAAAAGATATAACTCTCGGGGATACTTTTTAATGCAGTATGTTATTACTTCATAAGGGGTTGATAAGCTTGATTATTAATAAGGTAGAAATATGTGGAGTTAATACATCCAAGTTACCTATATTAAAAGAAAAGGAAAAAAGAGAGTTACTTTTAAGTATGAGAGATGGGGATAAAAGTGCAAGAGAAACTTTCATTAAGGGGAATTTAAGATTAGTTTTAAGTGTAATACAAAGATTCAACAATAGAGGAGAAAATGTTGATGACTTGTTCCAAGTAGGATGTATAGGACTTATGAAAGCCATAGACAATTTTGACTTAGGTCAAAATGTAAAGTTCTCTACTTATGCTGTTCCTATGATAATTGGTGAAATAAGAAGATATTTAAGAGATAATAATTCTATAAGAGTAAGTAGATCTTTAAGAGATATTGCTTATAAAGCATTACTTGTGAGAGATAGATTAATAAAAGAAAATAATAAAGAACCAACAGTTTCACAAATAGCAAAAGAACTTAATTTACCTAGAGAAGAAGTAGTATTTGCGTTAGATGCTATACAAGATCCAGTTTCACTGTTTGAACCAATATATCATGATGGTGGAGATGCAATTTATGTTATGGATCAAATTAGTGATTCAAAGAATACAGATGAAAGTTGGCTTGAAAATATATCTATTAAAGAAGCTATGAAAAAATTAAATGATAGAGAAAAACTAATATTAACTTTAAGATTTTTTAATGGAAGAACTCAAATGGAAGTTGCAGATGAAATAGGAATATCTCAAGCTCAAGTATCTAGATTAGAAAAAACAGCATTAAAACATATGAGAAAATATGTATAGAGCTCTTAAATGAGCTCTTTAAAATAAATAAAAATGTACATGCTATGCAAAAGGGGGATTTTAAGTGGGTTTTTTTGATAATATTAAAATGGATGAAGATGTAATAATAGAAGAAAATGAAATGTTATTACATTCATTAAATGCTTTAAGAACTATGGAGGTAATAGATATAAAAACAGGCTCTAAAATAGGATATATAAAGGATTTTGTTTTAGATATAAAAGAAAGTAGAGTAATATCGATATTGTTACCAGGAATGCCAAAAGGATGGTTTAGTAAGGACGAAGATATAGAAATTCCTTGGAGTAAAGTAGTAAAAGCAGGAATAGAAGTAATTTTAATAGATAGTACAGGTATAGAATGTTTAAATTCGTAAAATAATATAGAAAAAACATAAAAAAGTATGTATAATCTATATTATAATTAAAAGATACTAAAGAAAGGTGGGATTTAGATGAGGTGTCCATTTTGTTCCTTTGAAGAAAGCAAAGTTGTAGATTCTAGATCTACTGATGATAGCACAACTATTAGAAGAAGAAGAGAGTGTTTAAAATGCAATAAAAGATATACTACATATGAGAAAGTTGAAGATATTCCTATATTAGTTGTTAAAAGAGATTCTACTAGAGAAAATTTTAATAAGGAAAAAATAATAAATGGACTTATTAGAGCTTGTCAAAAAAGGCCTGTATCAAGGAAACAAATAGAGGAATTATCAGATGATATAGAGAAAACTATTTCTAATAAGATGATAACTGAAGTAGATTCAAAGTTAATAGGTGAAATGGTTATGGAAAGATTAAAGGAAGTTGATGAAATTTCCTATGTTAGATTCGCATCTGTATATAGAGAGTTTAAGGATATAAATACTTTTTTAGAGGAAATTAAGAGTTTAATTTCAACAAAGTAAAGGTTGTATTAAAAAGATTTAAGGTCGTTTTAATGCAACCTTTACTTTATTTGCTTAAAAATAAACACATATATTTAATTAAGTTAAAAGTAAGTTAAAAACAAAGTTATTAGAGTAAAATAAATAGAAATAGAAATTAATAAATGGTAAAATGTATTAAAATAAGTTAAATGAGGTGACTAAATGATAAATTTATATAAGGAAGATTTTAAGGAAAAAGATGACTTTCTTATTTATAATTTAGGAAAAATAAATATAGTTTTTTCTACTGCAAAAAATGATAGAAGTTTTAATAGACATAAAGATTATGGTATTAATAATTTAAATAGTATAGTAGATTATTTTAATTTAAAGGATATTGAGTATTTAAATCAAATTCATAGTGATAAGGTATATATTTATAATGGAGATGAAACTTTAAAAAAAGAAGAGGGAGATGCTTTAATAACTAATAAAGAAGAAACGGCAATAGGGGTTTTTACAGCAGATTGTGTACCTATAATAATAGTCGATGAAAAAAATAACACTATAGCTGCTATTCACAGCGGTTGGAGGGGTACTTTTAATTCTATAGTATTAAGAACTCTTGAAAAAATGGAATATGAATTTAATATTGATAAAGATGAAATAAAAGTTTTTATAGGCCCACATATAAGACAATGTTGCTATGAGGTTTCAGAAGAATTGAAAGAAGATTTTATAGATAGAACAAATATTAATGAAGATATTTTATTTAAAGGAAGAAATTTAAATTTAGAAGAATGTATATTAAATGATGTAAGAAAATTTGGAGTGAAAGAAAATAATATATATTCATTAAAACTATGTACTTATTGTGAAGATGAAGTTAAGTTATATTCTTATAGAAAATCAGTAGGAACATATGGAAGATTATTTTCTTTTGCTTTTATAAAATAAAGGGGGATTACCTATGTCGTCAGAAAAAATATTAGTAGTAGATGATGAAGATCATATTGTTGAGCTTATAAGCTATAATTTAATTAATTCAGGATATAATGTTATAACTGCAAATAATGGATTAGATGCAGTAAGATTAGCTAAAGAGGAAAATCCAGATTTAATTTTATTGGATTTAATGCTTCCAGGATTAGATGGATTTGATGTTTGTAAGGCTATAAGAAATGATAATGAAACTAAAGATATATTAATAATAATGCTAACAGCTAAAGGAGAAGAGTTAGATAAAATATTAGGCTTAGAATTAGGTGCTGATGATTATATGACAAAACCTTTTTCTATTAGAGAACTTTTAGCAAGAATCAAAGCTAATATTAGAAGAACTAAATCTTCAAGTGGAAGCGAAGAAATATATAAAACAAAGGAAATTTATATAAATTTTGATAGAAGAGAAGTTTATATATTAGATAAAAAAATAGAATTAACATTAAAAGAATTCGAATTATTAGAGATATTAGTTAAAAATAGAGGGAAAATATTAACTAGAGAAACACTTTTAGATAAAATATGGGGATATGAATATGTAGGAGAAACTAGAACTGTTGATGTTCATATAAGATATTTAAGAAAAAAAATTGAAGTGGATGATAAAAATCCTAAATTTATTGAAACTATAAGAGGAGTAGGATATAGATTTAATCCTAATAGTTAGAATGAAGAAAAGAATATTAGCATCATCATTAATTACTGTAATATTTGCTTTAATAGTAGTAACTTGTTCTTTTATAGCTTTATTAAATATAAAAGAAATTAATAAAACAAAAGAGCTATTAGAAGTATATAATGATATAATTATTAAAAATAATACTTTTGAAGATTTAAGTGAATTTACTATTAATAAATCAAGAGTTAGATTCACAATAGTAGATAAAAGTGGAAATGTAATTAAGGATACAGAAAATAATAACCTTGAAAATCATTTAGATAGAGAAGAAATTATTGGAGCATTTGAAAGTGGAAAATATTCTTCTGCTAGATATAGTTATACCGAAGGAATTAATGTAGTTTATTTTGCAACAAAGATTGATGAAAATACTGTTATTAGAGCTGCTGTTCCTTTAAATGATATAAAAGTATTTAAAGAGATGTACATGAAATATTATTTTATAATAATATTTTTTGTGATTTTATTATGTATTGGTTTATCACTAAAGTTAATTAGGGCAATTATATATCCTCTTAAAGAATTAGAGTTAGCTACTAATAAAATAGCTAATGGAGATTATAGTAGGAGAGTAAATATCCATACAAATGATGAAATAGGTTCTCTAGCCAATACTTTTAATAATATGGCTGAGCAACTACAATTGAAAATTATAGATTCCATGGATAAACAAAATAAGTTAGAAGCTATATTAGAAAGTATGGAAAGTGGTGTAATTGCTGTAGATAATAAGCAAAAGGTAATACTTATAAATCCATATGCTAAAAATTTATTTGGAATTAATGAAAATATAATAGGAGAAAATATATCAGAGTATATAATAGACTACGATATAATATCTTTCATGAGGGATATTCCTGAAATAGAGACAAAAGAAATAAAGCTTATGCACCCTATTCCAAGAGAACTTAGAATAAAAAAAGCACCAATAATTAATTCTAAAAAAATACCAATAGGTGTTGTTTTAACTGTTTTAGATATAAGTGATATAAAAAGGCTTGAAAATATAAGAAGTCAATTTGTAGCTAATGTATCTCATGAGTTAAAAACTCCATTAACATCAATAAAAGGTTTTGCTGAAACTTTGAAATATGTTGAGGATAATAATACTAGGAATAAATTTTTAGATATAATAGATAAAGAAACAGAAAGATTGACTAATTTAATTAATGACATATTAATCTTATCTAATATTGAAAATAGCAATAAAATGAAAGAGGAAGGGTTTAAGGCAGAAGAAGTAATAGAAGATGTAATTAATATAGTAGTAAATAGTATTAATACTAAAGAAGTAGAAATAAACTTTGATAATAGAGGGATTAAAGAGCTGTTAGGAGATAGAGATAAGTTTTATCAAATGATATTGAATTTAGTTGAAAATGCTATAAAATATTCTAAAGATAAGGTTATAATAAATATCAAAGCTTACGATAAAAAAAATTATTCATATATTGAAGTAGAGGATGATGGAATTGGGATTCCTAAAGAAGATTTACCAAGAATTTTTGAAAGATTTTATAGAGTTGATAAATCACGAGCTAAGGGTGGAACAGGATTAGGATTAGCCATAGTTAAACATATTGTTAAAATGTTTAATGGTGAAATATTTGTTGATTCGATTGTTGATAAAGGAACAAAGTTTACTATAAAAATAAGAAAAACTAAAAAATTAACAGATGTAAATATATAAATTGATTGTACGTATAGTATTTAAAGAAAGTGCTATACGTACAATTTTTTTGTCTAATGATTTTATAGTAGATTAAAGAAGATATATTTTTTTTTTTGTTAAAATTATTTAACATAATCATAACTTTTCTTAACGACAAACTAATATTTGTTTAACTTTTAGGGATTAATATAAGTATGTAAAGAAAATTAATAAACCCAAAATATTTAATTATTAATTTGGAGGAGAAATTTATGAAAAGAAAAAGTTTAAAACTTTTATGTACAGCTTTATTATTAACAGTGGTAGGAGGAACTATTGTTGGCTGTGGTAACAACTCATCAGATGGAAAATCTGAAGATGGAGAAGTTACAATATCAATTTCAGGCTCAACATCTGTTGGACCATTAATGGGAAAATTAGCTGAAAAATTTGAATCAGAAAATAGTAATATATCAATAGAAATAAATGAAGTAGGATCATCAGCAGGAATTAAAGATGCAATAAATGGTGTGTCAGAAATAGGAATGTCTTCAAGAGAATTAAAATCTGAAGAAGCAAGTGCTGTAAAAGAAACAATTATTGCTTATGATGGAATAGCAATAATAACTAACAAAAATAATCCTATAAAAAATATAACAATAGATCAAATTAAAGGAATATATACTGGGAAAATAACAAATTGGAATGAAATTGAAGGTGGTAAAGATGCACCAATAGTTGTAGTTTCAAGAGAAGAAGGATCTGGAACAAGAGATGCTTTTCAAGAAATCGTTGGATATAAATCAGAAGAACTACTACAAGATTCTATGATAGCGAATGCAACAGGAGCTGTTAAAGAAACAGTAGCAGGAAATGAGAATGCCATTGGCTTTGTATCTTTTGAATACTTAGATGATAAAATTAATATAGTGAATGTTGAAAATGTAGAACCAAAGGCTGAACTAGTACAATCTGGAGAATATAAGATTTCTAGACCATTCATATTAGTTAATAAAGCTGAAGGGTTAAGTGTAGAAGGTCAAAAATTAATAGACTTTATTTTAAGTGATGAAGGTCAAAAGTTAGTTGAAGAAAATAAAGCAATTCCAGTTAAATAACTGATTGATCAAGAATGCTCATTATGAGCATTCTTACTTTCATAGGAGAGGATAAGGATGTTAAAGGTAAAAAGTAAAAATAAAAGTAAATATGTTATAGAGAGCGTTTCAAGAGGAGTATTTTTAGCAAGTGCTCTTATTGCAGTAATAAGCTTATTAATAATTATAGGTTTTGTATTTTATAAAGGTTTAACACCATTTATAAGCAAAGGATATTCATTTAGTGATTTTATATTAGGAACTAAATGGGTACCAAGTGCAGATAAGTATGGAATTATGCCAATGGTTGTTGCTTCTATATTAGGGACTTTAGGTTCTCTTATAGTAGGTGTTCCAATAGGGATATTAACAGCTATATTTATAGCAGAAATTGCACCAAGAAGAATTGGGAAAATTATTTCTAGTGCAGTTGAACTTCTAGCAGGTATTCCGTCTGTACTATATGGTATTTTTGGATTGGCGGTAATAGTTCCTTGGATTATGAATACTTTTAATTTACCCAAGGGACAAAGTCTTTTAGCAATTATTATAGTTTTATCAGTTATGATGCTGCCAACTATAGTTACTGTTTCAGAAACTGCAATAAGAGCAGTTCCTAAATCTTATAAAGAAGGATCATTAGCTCTTGGAGCATCACATATAGAAACAACTTTCAAAGTAGTTGTTCCAGCTGCAAAATCAGGAATTTTAGCTGCAGTAGTATTAGGAATAGGAAGAGCTATAGGTGAAACTATGGCAATAATATTAGTTGCAGGAAACTCACCTGTAATTCCTAATTCAATTATGAGTTCTGTTAGACCACTTACTACTAATATAGCATTAGAAATGGGATATGCATTTGGAACTCATCAAGAAATGTTATTTGCTACAGGCGTTATATTATTCTTATTCATATTATTATTAAATTTAGTATTAAGTAAACTTTCTAGTAAGGAAGGTAATTAATTATGAGAAGATTTAAAGAAAACATATTAAAAGTATTATTATGGTTATCTGCAGGAATTACTGTAGGAATGCTAGTATTTATATTAGGATTTATATTCTTAAAAGGATATAAATTAATAAATTTCAATTTTATAACTAAGAATTATTCTGCTTCAGGAGATGGCGGAATTTTGCCTATGATAGTTACAACTTTATATACAGTATTTATATCTATTATAGTAGCAACTCCTATAGGAGTACTCGCAGCAATATATTTAACTGAATATGCAAAACAAGGTACGATGGTTAAAATAATTAGATTTGCTACAGAAAGTTTATCAGGTATTCCATCAATAGTTTATGGATTATTTGGATCTATATTTTTTGTTGTAACATTAAAGTTTGGATATTCTATTCTTGCAGGATCTCTTACAGTTGCTATTATAATATTACCTGTAATTATAAGGACTACTGAAGAAGCTTTAAAAGCTGTACCACCTTCTTATAAAGAAGCATCTTTAGGTCTTGGTGCAACTAGATTTCAAACTTTATATAAGGTTATAGTTCCTAGTGCAATACCAGGTGTATTAGTTGGTGTAATATTATCAGTTGGTCGTGTAATTGGGGAATCAGCTGCAATTTTATTAACAGCTGGAACAGTTGCTAAAATGCCAAAAGGAATAATGTCAAGTGCAAGAACTTTAACAGTACATTCTTATTTAGTAACACAAGAAGCTGGAGATATAGAGAAAGCTGCTGCAATTGGAATAGTTTTAATAGTAATAATATTAATTTTAAATTTATCAGCAAAATTAATTACTAAAAAGTTTAATAAGGCAAATTATTAATTTATAATACTAAGAGGTGTAAGTATGTCAAAGGAAAATATGAAAAAAATTCAAGTAAGAAATTTGAATTTATATTATGGTGATAATCAAGCTTTAAAAAACATAAATATAGATTTAGAAGAAAATAAGGTTACTGCATTTATAGGACCATCAGGTTGTGGTAAATCTACATTCTTAAGAACTTTAAATAGAATGAATGACTTAATAGATAGTGTAAAAATAGATGGAGAAATCCTAGTTGATGGAGAAGACATATATAAAAGTAAAGATGTAATTGCGTTAAGAACAAAGGTTGGGATGGTGTTCCAAAAACCAAATCCATTTCCTATGTCAATATATGATAATATAGCTTATGGACCTAGATTACATGGAATAAAGGACAAAAAAACTTTAGATGAGATAGTAGAAAAAAGTTTGAAAGGTGCTGCTCTTTGGGATGAAGTTAAAGATAGGCTTAAAAAGAGTGCACTAGGACTATCAGGAGGTCAGCAACAAAGATTATGTATAGCTAGAACTATAGCAGTATCACCTGAAATAATATTAATGGATGAGCCAACATCAGCTTTAGATCCAATATCAACTAATAAAATGGAAGAGTTAATGGAGGAACTAAAGAAAAAATATACAGTAATAATAGTAACTCATAACATGCAACAAGCTGGAAGAATTGCTGATAAAACAGCATTTTTCTTAAATGGAGAAATTATAGAGTATGGAGATACAGAAGATATTTTCTATAAACCTAAGGATAAAAGAACAGAGGATTATATTACTGGAAGATTTGGCTAAAATTAAAATGAGGTGATTAAAATGATGAGAGAAGTAATGGAAAGTAAAATTAAGCTACTTAATTCAGAGCTAATTGAAATGGCTAGTTTAGTTGAAAAACAAATATACGATAGTATAATGGCTTTAAAAAATCAAGATGTTGAATTGTCTAAGAAAGTTATGAAAAATGATGATAAAGTAGATAATCTTCAAAAGGTAATTGAAGAAAAGTGTATAAAATTCATGGCTACTGAATCACCACTTGCAAGAGATTTAAGAAGCATATATACAACAACTAAAATAGTTACTGATTTAGAAAGAATGGCAGATTATGCAGTGGATATTTGCAAAATAGTTCCTAGGGTTAAAGGAGTAGGTTTTTCTGAAGAAATAGCACCTGTTTGGGAACTGGTAGATTTAATTAATAATATGATAAAATTAGCTATTGAGGCTTATGTTAATGGTGATGAAAAAGCAGCTTATGAAATTTGTCATATGGATGATAGAGTAGATGCTATATATCAAGGCATGTTTGCAATAGTTCTAAAGAAAATGGGGAAAGATGAATCAATGATAAACCAAGGAACTCAAATACTTTTTGCATCTAAGTATTTAGAAAGAATAGGAGATCATGTAACAAATATTTGTGAGTGGATTATATTTTCTAAAAAAGGTAATTATGTAGATTTAAATGAATAAATATAAAGAACATCCTCGAATAAGGGGATGTTTTTTATTGACTATATAATATTAATAATGTAATATAACATCAAGTGATTATTAAAATTAGGCTTATTATGCATAATATAAAAATAATAAATTTTATGTAGTGATTATATAGTTTAACTTTTTATAAATATATTTAATAATTCAAAAGATAACATAGAGATATTGAGGTGAAAAAATGAAAAATTTAATTAAGAAGGTAGATGCAGGGAGCATTGCGGAAGAAGTAGGGATTGAAGTAAATGATGTATTAATTTCAATTAATGGAACGCCTATAGATGATATTATAGATTATAAATTTTTAGCTGTTGATGAAGAAGTGCTTTTAGAAATCGAAAAACCTGATGGCGAAATTTGGGAATATGAAATTGAAAAAGAATATGGGGAAGACTTAGGGCTTGAATTCCAAGGTGGAATAATGGATAAGGCTAAAAGTTGTTCTAATAAATGTATGTTTTGTTTTATAGATCAACTTCCTAAAGGAATGAGAAATACATTGTATTTTAAAGATGATGATTCAAGATTATCATTCCTTCAAGGTAACTTTGTTACATTAACTAATATGAAAGATGAAGATATTGATAGAATCATTAGATACAAGATTAGTCCTATTAATATTTCAGTACATACTACTAATCCAGAACTTAGAGTAAAGATGCTAAAAAATAGATTTGCTGGAGCTATTATGGAAAGGCTTAAAAAATTAAGGGATGCAGAAATTGAAATGCATGCACAAGTAGTTTGCATACCTAATGTAAATAATGGTGAAGAATTAAGAAAAACTGTAACGGACTTATATGAGCTTCATCCATATGTAAAGAACGTAGCTGTAGTTCCAATAGGTATTACTAAATTTAGAGAAAACTTACCAAAGGTAGATACATTTACACAAGAATCGGCTAAAAATGAAATTATGATGATTCAAGATTTACAGAATAAATTCATTAAAGAAACAGGAGCTCCATTCGTGAGATTATCTGATGAGTTTTATATAACAGCTGGATTAGATGTTCCAAAAGAAGAGTTTTATTCAGAGTATGAACAACTAGAAGATGGAGTAGGAATGATAAGGTATTATAGAGAAGTTATCAATAGAACTTTAGAGTTTTTAGATAAAGACGCTAAAGGAAGCTTTTCTATGGTAACAGGAGAATTAGCATATGATGAAATAAAGAGATCAGCAGATCTTATAATGGATTACAATCCTAATATTAAAATAGATGTATATAAGGTTATAAATAACTTTTTTGGAAATACTATAACAGTAGCAGGACTTTTAACAGGAACTGACATAATAGATCAATTGAAGGGAAAAATAAATTCTGAATATTTAATTATGTCAAGTAATATGTTTAGAAAAGGATATGAATTAGCACCAGCAGAGATGGTTATGTTAGATGATTTAAATATTCATGATATAGAAAAAGCTTTAAACGTTAAGGTTGTAGTTTGTGATTATACAGGTGATGACCTTATTGATGTAATAAATGCAAATTGTAAGGAGGACTAAAGAATGGGAAAACCAATAGTTGCAATAGTTGGAAGACCAAATGTAGGTAAATCTACTTTATTTAATAAATTAGCAGGACAGAGGATATCAATAGTTCAAGATACTCCAGGAGTAACTAGAGATAGAGTATATGCTCAAGCGGAATGGCTAAATTATAATTTTACTATGATTGATACAGGTGGTATTGAACCAGAAAGAGAAGATATAATAGTTAAACAAATGAGAAGGCAAGCTAATATTGCTATTGAAACAGCTGATGTAATAGTATTTGTAGTTGATGGAAAAGAAGGATTAACACCTGCTGACCATGAAGTTGCAAGTATGCTTAGAAAAAGTAAAAAAGAAGTTGTATTAGTAGTAAATAAGGTTGACTCTTTAAAGGAAGAAGATAATGCTTGGGAATTCTATAACTTAGGTATAGGAGATCCAATAACTATTTCAGCTTCACAAGGACTAGGTCTTGGAGATATGCTTGATAGAGTAACAGAAAACTTTGATAAATTTAATGAAGATGAGGAAGAAGATGAATATATAAGAATAGCTATGATAGGAAAGCCTAATGTAGGAAAATCTTCTTTAATTAATAGATTATTAGGTGAAGATAGATTGATTGTATCTAATATACCTGGAACTACAAGAGACTCAATAGATAGTACACTAGAAAGTGATTTAGGAAAATTTATTTTAGTAGATACAGCTGGGCTTAGAAGAAAAAGCAAAGTTAAAGAAGAAATAGAAAGATATTCAGTAATAAGAACTTATGCTGCAATAGAAAGAGCAGATGTATGTATACTTATGATAGATGCTACTGAAGGTGTAACAGAGCAGGATGAAAAAATTATAGGATATGCTCATGAAATGAATAAAGCTATAATGGTTATAGTTAATAAGTGGGATCTTATAGAAAAAGATGATAAGACTATGCAAAGATATAAAGAAGATTTAGAAATGAAATTAAAATTCTTAAAATATGCTAAATATTTATTTATATCTGCAAAGACAGGACAAAGAACTCATAAAGTTTTAGAAATAGCAAAAGAATGTTATGACAATTACTCAAAGAGAGTTCCGACTGGAATATTAAATGAAGTTATAAATAAAGCAGTACTTATGAAAGAACCGCCAATAGTTGGTCTTAAGAGATTAAAGATTTATTATGCTACACAAGTAGCAGCGAAACCACCTAAATTTGTTTTCTTTGTTAATGATTCAAATGCAAGACATTTCTCTTATGAAAGATATATAGAAAATCAATTGAGAGATAGTTTTGATTTTAGTGGTACTGGTATTCAAATAGAATATAGGGAAAGGAAGGAATAATTATGAGTAATGTGGCTTTTTTAGGAGGAGGTAGTTTTGGAACTGCCCTAGGTATCTTATTAGCTAATAAGGGATATAAAGTTAACATATATGATAGAGATAAAAATGTAGTTGACGATATAAACATTAATAGAAAAAATGATAAGTATATTAAGGAATTAAATATACCTAAAAATGTCACTGCCTATAATAATCTTCAAGAAACATTAAATAATTCTAAGTTTGTAGTTTTATCTGTACCATCACATGTAATAAGAAGTGTTTCAAGATCTTTAAAAGGTAAGGTAGATAATGATGCTATTATTATTAGCATAGCAAAAGGTATTGAAGAAGGAACTAATTTAAGGCTATCGGAAGTTATAGAAGAAGAACTTCCGAGTAATAAAGTTGTTATATTATCTGGACCAAGTCATGCAGAAGAGGTGGCCTTTGATATACCAACTACAGTTGTGGTTTCATCTAAAGATAAAGATGCAGAAGCTAAGGTTCAAGAACTGTTTATAACTAATAATTTTAGAGTTTATACTAATAATGATTTAGTTGGAGTAGAAATTGGAGGTGCAGTAAAAAATATTATTGCATTAGCTGCAGGAGTATGTGATGGAATAGGATATGGTGATAATTCTAAGGCAGCACTTATGACAAGAGGTATGGCTGAAATAGTTAGAATAGGTCAAAAGCTTGGAGGAAATCCAGAAACCTTTCTTGGATTAACTGGAATGGGAGATTTAATAGTTACTTGTACTAGTCCCCACTCAAGAAATAGAAGAGCTGGATTTTTAATTGGTAAGGGTGAATCTACAGAAGAAGCAATTAAGGATGTTGGAATGGTTGTTGAAGGTATTAAAGCTTGTAGAGCTTTTTATGAGTTGAAAGAAAAGCTTGGTGTAGAAATGCCAATAACTGATGTTTTATATAAGATTTTATTTGAAAATAAAGATCCTAAAGATGCTGTAGTAGCACTTATGGAAAGAGAAAGAAAAAGTGAAATATATTAAATTTATAGGAGAAAAGCATTTATTGTTTTTCTCCTATTTTTTCTTTTTAAATCATATTCAGTAATATTTAAAAAGAAAAAATAGTATATTACTATATAAAGAATTAAAAAGTTTAAAAAGTTGTATATTTTTTAATTGTTTAGAATATATATATAGTGTTAAAAATAAATAGGAGGTTACAACGTGGACAGCTTTAATATATATAAGGATATAGCTGAAAGAACACAGGGGGACATATATGTTGGTGTTGTTGGTCCTGTAAGAACTGGAAAATCAACATTCATTAAAAAATTTATGGACCTTATGGTAATACCAAAGATTGAGAACAATTATAAAAAAGAAAGAGCAAAGGATGAATTGCCTCAAAGTGGATCAGGCAAGAGTATTCATACAACTGAACCAAAGTTTGTTCCAAATGAAGCTGTAGAAATTACAATTGATGAAGAAATAAAATTTAAGGTTAGAATGGTGGATTGTGTTGGATATATTGTAAAAGGTGCTGTAGGATATATGGATGGTGAAGATGCTAAAATGGTAAATACACCATGGTATGAATATGAAATTCCATTTGAAGATGCAGCAGAAATTGGAACTAGAAAAGTTATAACGGATCATTCTACTATAGGACTAGTTGTTACAACAGATGGAAGTATAACAGGAATAGCAAGAGATGAGTACTTAGAAGCGGAAGAGAGAGTAATAGATGAGTTAAAAGCCATAAACAAGCCTTTTATAGTTGTACTTAATACAAAACATATAAACTCTTCTGAGACAAGAGCGTTAAAAAAAGAAATAGAAGAAAAATATGATGTTGCAGTCCAAGTAATGGATGTAGCAAATATGAATGAAGAAGATGTTGAAAATATCTTTAAACATGTACTTAAAGAATTCCCAGTTAAAGAAATAGAAATAGATATGCCATCTTGGGTAGAAAGATTAGAACCTGATAATTGGCTTAAGAAGGATTTCTTTAATGTTGTTAAAGAAATGTGTGAAAATATTAATAGAATAAGAGATATAAAAAGTGTAGTAAACACATTAAAGGATGAAGAAAGTTTAGCTCCAATTGAAATGAATTCAGTAAGTTTAGGAGAAGGCAAAGCTAATATAAAATTAAAACCTAAGGATGGTATTTTCTATAACATATTAAGTGAAATTTGTGATTTAGATGTAAAAAGTGAAAGTGATTTATTATCTTTAGTTAAAGATCTTAATTTTGCAAAGAAAGAGTATGATAAAGTTAAAGATGCTTTAATTGATGTTAGAGAAACTGGCTATGGGTTAGTACCCCCTCAACTTTCAGAAATGAAGTTTGAAGAACCTGAAATAGTTAAACAAGGAAATAGATTTGGCGTAAAATTAAAGGCATCAGCTCCTTCTTTACATTTTATTAAAGCAAATATAAAAACAGAAATAAGTCCTATTATGGGATCAGAAAGAGAAAGCGAAGAATTAGTAAATTCTTTAATGGAGCAATTTGAGGAAGATCCAGCATCATTATGGCAAAGTAATATGTTTGGTAAGCCTTTAGAAGTATTAATAAAAGACGGCTTACAAAACAAACTATATAAAATGCCAGAGGATGTACAAGTTAAAATTCAAAAGACACTACAAAAGATAATTAATGAAGGTAGTGGTGGATTAATTTGTATAATATTATAGAAAAAATATTTATTTAAAATATTTTTTAATGATATAAAAGATGTGTTTTTAAATTATAAGTATATATAATATTAAAAGGGTGATGTAGTAACAGCCCTTTTTTTATTTATAAAATTATATAGGTGAAATTTTAATTTGAAATTTATTATTAAATTTTAATAAGTCATAATTTTTAGGAAATTAAATTGATAAATTGAATATTATATACAAAGAACTTAAAAGCTAATATACAACTATAAAGAATTGGGGTGTATTATGGAAAATAGATTTTATACCTATAAGAGAGTGGGATATTTTAATAATAGAATGGCTGAAAACTTAGGGGTGAAATTTACAGGAACCATTTATGCTTCGCCAGGAGTAATAAAGCATATTAAAAAAAGACATGGAAAACATTTAGGTAAAAAAATAATAAGTAATATTATAGAATACATGAGAGAGATTTTAGAAAAACCAGATTATATAGGGGTATATAGACTGACAGAAAATGAAATTCATGTGGAGATTATAAAAAAAGATAAAGCAAATATATTAATAGGGATAGATATTAATTCTAAAAGAGATTATATTCACGTTTCAACCATGTATCCTATTACTGATAGTAAAATATATAATAGACTTTATAGTGGTAAAATAATTAAATGTAGTTAGTAAATAGAAGTTGAAAGATTAAAATGATAAATATATAATTAGTAATATAGGTTAAGATATATTGTTGAGGTGAGAAAGGGCTCCTCACGCGCTGGCTTTTCAGTAAAAAGAGATGTAGGATACGCCGACCTACCTACAATATATAATTTTATTTTAAACTTTTGGATAAACCAAGAGTTTTTATTTTGGTAATTATTAATATTTAATGTAATAAGTATAAAACTTTAGGAGGAAAAAATGAAGAAAGTAGCAGTTGTATTTAATGGGGGAACTATATCTATGAAAGTTGATGAAAGAATCAAGGCTGCTGTTCCTAGTTTGACTGGTGAAGAAATAATGTCTATGGTAACAGGAATAGAAAATTATGCAAATATAGAATCTTATAGTTTTTCAAGTAAGCCTTCACCTCATATGACTATAGAAAATATGTTGGAGCTTAGTAAGTTTATAAGGGAATTAGTTGATAGAGATGATATAGATGGTGTTGTATTAACACATGGAACGGATACTTTAGAAGAAACTGCTTATTTTTTAGATTTAACAATAGATACTGAAAAAGTAATAGTAGTAACAGGTGCTATGAGAAGTAGTTCAGAGCTTGGTTACGATGGTCCTTTTAATTTAGCAACCTCTATTTGTACAGCAATTTCAGATGATGCTAAAGGCAGAGGAGTTTTAGTTTGTTTTAATGGTGAATTAAATTCTGCAGCAGAAGTTACTAAAGTAAATTCAATGGCTTTAAATGCATTTAAAACGCCAAATTTTGGGCCTATAGGAATAGTTGATAATAATAAAGTGTTTTTCTATAGAAATACAATTAAACATAAGGTTTATCATGTTGAGAGTATAAGAGAAGATGTAGCTTTAATTAAATGTGTAGCTGGAATGACATCTGACTTTATTGATTTTGTAATAGATAAAGGTTATAAGGGGATAGTTATTGAAGCACTTGGAAGAGGAAATGTTCCACCAGAAATGGTTATGGGTATAAAAAGAGTTTTAAGGAAAAATATACCTGTTGTTGTAGTTTCAAGATGCTTTGAAGGAAGAGTACATGAATCATATGGGTATGAGGGTGGAGGAAAAATGCTTAAGGATTTAGGAGTTTTCTTTGAGGAAAGTATGCCAGGTCAAAAAGCTAGAATAAAATTAATAGTAGCCTTATCAAGTGAAAAGGCTATAGATATAAAAGAATCCTTTAAGAAAAATATAAATGATACTAATAATTAGTAGATATTAAGGTAAAGTACATACATCATAATATAATTAAATATAATATTTTAATCATATTAAAGGTTATAGTACAGAAATGCTATAACTTTTTTTGCTTAAATGTTAATAATTTGTGAACAAATCATTGACAATAATATAGATTATCTTTTATATTAAATGTATTCGCTATAATAATATATAAATTATGTTTTATAAAAGCTTTGGAGGCATATATGGTTAAAAGTATGACTAGTTTTGGTAGAGCTAGTAATGAAGAAGGAAGTAAACACTTATTTTCAGTAGAAATGAAGAGTGTAAATAGTAGGTATTTAGATGTAAATGTAAGAATGCCTAAAAGTATTATCTCACTAGAGGAAGAAATAAGAAAGTTAGTTAACTCAAAGCTTTCAAGAGGTAAAGTAGATATATTTATAAATCAAAAAAGTTATTCCAAAGGTGATGGTATTGCTAAAGTAAATATTAAGCTAGCAGAAAGCTATTTTAACTGTTTAAAAGAAATAGAAGAAAAACTGCAATTAAAAAATGATGTTACAGTACTTCAAATAGCAAGGTTTCCTGATGTAATTGATATTGTTGAAGAAGAAGATTCAGTAGAAGAAATTTGGCAAGTGATTAAACCTCTTATAATATCATCTTTAGATATGATGGATAATATGAGGAAAATTGAAGGTGAAAAGCTAAAAGAAGATATATTAGCTAAGTTAATTGAAATTGAAAATATAGTTTTAAGTATAGAGGAAATTTCATATACTGTACCTAATGCTTATAAGAAAAAAATAGAGTTAAGACTTAAAGACTTATTAGATGGAGTAGATATAGATGAAGGTAGAATTGCTCAAGAAATTGCAATAATTGCTGATAAGTCTGCTGTAGATGAGGAAATTACAAGATTAAAAAGTCATCTGAATCAAATGAGGATTACATTTGAAGAAGGTGGTCAAATAGGGAGAAAACTTGACTTTATTATTCAAGAAATGAATAGAGAAGCTAATACAATAGCTTCGAAATCTAGTGATATGGATATGACGAATTTCGTCATTAACATAAAAAATCTAATAGAAAAAATAAGAGAACAAGTGCAAAACATAGAGTAAGTAGGAGGAAAGTAATGGGAATAAAATTAATTAACATCGGATTTGGGAATATAGTTTCTGCTAATAGACTTGTAGCTATAGTAAGCCCAGAATCAGCACCTATTAAGAGAATAATACAAGAAGCAAGAGATAGAGGTATGCTTATAGATGCTACTTATGGAAGAAGAACAAGAGCAGTAATTATAACAGATAGCGACCATGTTATTTTATCAGCAGTTCAACCAGAAACAGTTGCACATAGATTAGTTGTAAAAGATGAAGTAGTAGAAGAGGTTGATGAATAATGCATAGCAATAGAGGCGTTTTAATAGTTATTTCAGGACCTTCTGGTGCAGGAAAAGGAACAATTTGCAAAGCTCTATTAGAGAAGCATGATAATATTTATATCTCTGTTTCTGCAACAACTAGATCTCCAAGAGAAGGAGAAATAGAAGGTGTAAATTATTATTTTTTAACTAAGGAAGCTTTTGAACAAAAAGTTAATGAAAATGGATTTTTAGAATATGCAAATGTACATGGAAACTTTTATGGAACTCCTAAGGTTAACGTTGAGAAGATGTTAGAAGAAGGTAAGGATGTAATTTTAGAAATTGACATTCAAGGAGCACTGCAAGTAAAGGAAAACTTTAAAGAAGGGGTATTTATTTTTATACTACCACCATCAATGGAAGAACTAAAGAAAAGAATAATTAAAAGAGGTAGTGAAACAGAAGAATCCTTAATGACTAGATTTAAGAATGCATATAAGGAAATTAATTATGTTTCAAAATATAACTACGCAGTAGTTAATGATACTTTGGAATTAGCAGTTTCAAAAGTTGAATCAATTATAGCTGCTGAAAAATGCAGAGTTGATAGAATAAAAGAAAATACAATTTTAGATTCTAAGGAGGGCTTAATTCATGAACAACTCTATGATTAATCCATCAATAATGGATTTACTTCAAAAGGTAGATGATAGATATTCACTAGTAATAGTAACTTCAAAAAGAGCTAGACAATTAATAGATGGGAGAGAACCATTAGTGGTAACAAAGTCTAAAAAGCCTCTTACAATTGCTATTAATGAAGTTAATGCAGGAGAAGTTGGTTACGAATCAACTGTAACAAAAGAAGGTAACAAGTAAAATGGATACAAAAAAATGTGTATGTATAGGAGTAAGTGGTGGAATAGCTGTTTATAAAGCTTTAGATATAATAAGTGCTTTAAGAAAAAAGGATATAGATGTAAGAGTTATTATGACTGAAGCTGCTACAAAATTTGTTACTCCTTTACCATTTCAATCTTTAAGCCAAAATATGGTGGTAACAGATATGTTTGCTGAACCAAAAGCTTTTGAAATACAACATATTTCTTTAGCTAAAAGAGCTGATGTATTTTTAGTAGCTCCAGCAACTGCTAATATAATAGGAAAAGTTGCAAATGGCATAGCTGATGATATGTTATCAACTACTATTATGGCAACTAAGGCAAAAGTTATTTTTGCACCTGCAATGAACACTAATATGTATGAAAATAAAATAGTTCAAGAAAATATACAAAAACTAAAAAATCTTGGATATGAGTTTATAGAACCTGATTCTGGATTGCTTGCATGTGGTGATGAAGGAAAAGGTAAATTAGCAAAACCAAGTGAAATAGTTGAAAAAGTAATGGAAGCATTGAATAATAGTAGTCTTGAAAAAGACTTAATTGGAAAAAATGTTTTAATTAGTGCAGGTCCTACTAATTCTAGTATAGATCCAGTTAGATTTATTACAAATAGGTCTACTGGGAAAATGGGATATTTCTTAGCAGAAGAGGCTAGAGACAGAGGTGCAAATGTTACATTAGTTTCTGGTCCAACTAATTTAAATCCACCAAGTGGTATTAAAGTTATTAATGTAGTCACTAATGAAGAAATGAAAAATGCAATTTTAGATAATTATGATAATAGTGATATAGTTATAAAATCAGCTGCTGTTGCAGATTATAAAATTAAAAATTATAGCAATAAAAAAATAAAAAAAGATGATGGAGAGCTAGTTTTAACTTTTGTTAGAGATAATGATATTTTAAAAATATTAGGTGATAACAAAAAACATCAGATTTTAGTTGGATTTGCAGCTGAAAGTAATGATGTAGTAGAAAATGCTAAAAAGAAGATTGTAAAAAAGAACTTAGATTTTATTGTAGCTAATGATATAACAAGTAGTGATACTGGATTTGCTAGCGATGATAATAAAGTTATTATCCTTTCTAAGGATGGAAAAGAAATATATTTAGATAAGATGAATAAAAGAAAAGTTGCATCTAAAATATTTGATACTATATTAAGAAAGCGCTAAAATGCGCTTTCTTTCATATAAGACTAAAATAGTACCTAATAAAAGGGTGATAAATTTGAAAATATATGCAGAAATTATAATTAATAGTGATGCTTTGGAAATAGATAAACCTTTTACTTATGAAGTACCAGAAGATTTTATTAATGATATAAGCATAGGGCAATGGGTTAAAGTACCATTTGGTATAAAAAATAATATTGTAGATGGGTTTGTATTAAATTTAAAAGAAGATAATATAAGTGGAGTTAGAATAAAAAAAATTAAAGCAATTTCTTTAATAAATCCACTTTTAACTAAAGATGATATAAAATTAGTTGAATATTTAAGAGAAAATTATTTGTGCAAATATATAGATGGAATAAGACTTTTAATTCCACAAGGAGTTCTAAAAGGTATAAATAATAAATATAAGATTGTTGTTGCTATAACAGATAAAAAAGTTCCAAGTGATATAGAAGAAAAATATAATGATATATTAAGTTTTATAAAAGATAATAATGGTAAGTTTAATAAAAGCGAATTAACAAAATTATATGGTTTATCAATTTATAAGATAAATAAGCTTATTAATGAAGGATACTTAAAAGTAGAAGAGGAAATAGTATATAGGTATAATTTAAAAGAGTATGTTAATTATAAGGAAAAAGAACTAACAGAAGATCAACTTAGAGCTATAAATCAAATACAAAAGTCTAATAAAAATGTTTTTTTGCTAAAAGGTGTTACTGGATCAGGAAAAACAGAAGTTTATATGAACTTAGTTAAAGAAGCTATATGTAATGAAAAATCTGCAATTATTCTAGTCCCTGAAATTTCATTAACTCCACAAATGATAGAGAGATTTAAAGGGAGATTTGGAAGGGAAGTAGCTGTTTTTCATAGTAAATTATCAGATGGTGAAAGATATGATGAGTGGTATAGAGTAAAAGAAGGTAAAGCAAAGGTTGTTATAGGCGCTAGAAGTGCTTTGTTTTTACCACTTGAAAACTTAGGAATAATTATTATAGATGAAGAACATGAGAATACTTACAAATCTGAACAAAATCCAAGATATGTTACAAGAGAAGTTGCAGAATATATAAGTACTCTTAAAAATTGTAAAGTTATTTTAGGATCAGCAACTCCATCAATTGAAACTTATTATAGAGCAATAAGTGGTGAAATAGAACTTATAGAACTTAAACATAGAGTAGATAATAAACCTATGCCAATTATTGAAATAGTTGATATGAGAGCAGAATTAAATAGTGGAAATGTATCTATGTTTAGTAGAAAATTATTTTCAGAAATGAAGCTATCCTTAGAAAAAAAAGAACAAATTATATTATTTTTAAATAGGCGTGGATTTTCTACTTTTGTATCATGTAGAAGTTGTGGCCATGTATTTAAATGTCCTAAATGTGATATTTCAATGACATACCATAAAAATGGATATTTAATATGTCATTATTGTGGTCATGGAGAAATGCAATCTAAAGTTTGTCCAAAGTGCAAAAGTAAATATGTAAAACATTTTGGAACAGGAACTGAAAGAGTTGAGGAAGAGGTAAAGAAGTATTTTCCGAAAGCTAAAGTTTTAAGAATGGATATGGATACAACAAGAAATAAAAATTCACATGAAACTATTTATAATTCTTTTAAAAATGGTGATGGAGATATACTTATAGGAACTCAAATGATCGCAAAGGGGTTAGATTTTGAAAATGTAACTTTAGTTGGTATATTGGCAGCAGATATGTCTTTGAATGTACCGGATTATAGATCGGCTGAGAGAACTTTCCAAATAGTTACTCAAGTTTCAGGAAGGGCAGGAAGAGGTAATAAAGAAGGAAAGGTTATTCTTCAAACATATAGTCCGAGTAATTATAGTTTAAATTATGCTAAAAATTATGATTATGAGGGATTTTATAATGAGGAATTTACTACTAGAGGTTTGATGTATTATCCTCCTTTTGGTAAAATATTATTGATAAACGCTTCATCAAAAAATGAAAGCTTATTAAAGAATTTTATGAATACATTGAAACAAGAATTGAATATTATATACAATAATGAAGATAATATAGAATTTCTAGGACCTGTTCCATGTATAATATCTAAAATAAAAGATAATTTTAGATGGCAAATAATATTTAAAGGTGATATATCTTTAGATTTTTGTAAAAAAATCAAAGATAAACTTTATCAATTAAATAAGAATGTATATAATGAAATAAAAGTAACAATTGATATAAATCCAAATAATTTAACTTAGGAGGTAAGTTTAATGGCAATTAGAAATATTAGAAAAAACGGTGATGAAGTTTTAAGAAAAAACTGTAAAAATATAACTGAAATAACACCAAGAACTATAAAATTAATAAATGATATGGCAGATACTATGTATGAAGCTGATGGAGTTGGTCTAGCAGCTCCACAAGTAGGAATACTTCAAAGAATATTTGTTATAGATGTATATGATGATTATGGACTTAGAGTATTTATAAATCCAGAAATATTAGAAGTTTCAGGAAGTCAAATAGGTGAAGAGGGATGTTTAAGTGTTCCAGGAGAAGCAGCAGAAGTTGAACGTCCAAACTATGTAAAAGTAAAAGCTTTAAATGAAAAAGGTGAAGAGTTTGTTTTAGAAGCTACTGAACTTTTAGCAAGAGCTATATTACATGAAAATGATCATTTAAATGGAAAACTGTTTATAGATTATTTAAAATAAAGGAGGTTTAACATGAAAATAGTATTTATGGGAACTCCAGATTTTGCAGTACCATCTTTAAGAAAGATAATTAATACTTTTGGGGTAGAATGTGTATTTACTCAACCAGATAAACCAAAAGGAAGAGGAAAGAAAATAGCATATTCACCAGTAAAAGAAGTAGCTTTAGAGCATAATATAAAGGTATTACAACCTATGAAGTTAAAAAATGATATAGAAGCAATAGAATATTTAAAGGAATTAAAACCAGATTTTATTATTGTTGTAGCTTTTGGTCAAATTTTAACTAAAGAGGTTTTAGATATACCAAAGTATGGCTGTATTAATTTACATGCATCCCTTCTTCCAATGTATAGAGGTGCAGCACCTTTAAATTGGGCTATAATAAAAGGTGAAAAGAAGTCAGGCAATACAACAATGCTTATGGATGTTGGATTAGATACTGGAGATATGCTTCTTAAAGATGAAGTAGAAATATCAGAGGATATGACAGCTGGAAATCTTCATGATATTTTAATGGAAAGAGGAGCAGATTTATTAATTAAGACTATAGAAGGATTATATGGTGGGGATATAATACCAGAAAAGCAAGAGGGTGAAACTTTTTATGCAAAGATGTTAAATAAAGAGTTAGCTTTGATAAATTGGAATAATTCTGCGATAGATATTCATAATTTAATTAGAGGACTTAATCCTTGGCCAATTGCTTATACTAATTATGAAGATAAAAGTATGAAAATATATGAAAGTAAAGTTTTAAAGGAAGATAGCAAAAAAGAACCTGGGACTATAGTTGGTGTTTCTAAAGAAGGCATAAAGGTTGCTACTTTGGATGGAACTTTACTAATAAAGAAAATACAATTTCCAAATGGAAAGCCTTTAACTATAGAACAATATATAAATGGAAACGAAATTAAGGTAAATAGTAAGCTTTACTAAAATATAATGTAAAGGAGATGGATATATGTTTTATCCAGGATTTTATTTTGATCCAACCTATTTAATTTTATTACCAGCAATGATAATAGCTTTTTGGGCACAATTTAAAATAGATAGTGCATATAAAAAATATAAGGCTGTTAGAATAGCAAGCGGTGTTACAGGAAGTGAAGTTGCAAGAAGTATTTTAGATGGAGCTGGACTTTTTGATGTAAGAATTGAAAGGTATGGAAAGCATCTTGGAGATCATTATGATCCTTCTTCAAGAGTAATAAGGCTTTCACCTGAAGTATATGATGGAGTTACAGTTGCAGCAGCAGGAATAGCAGCTCATGAGTGTGGGCATGCAATTCAACATCAAACTCATTATGCACCTTTAGTTTTAAGAACTAGAATAGCTCCAGCAGTAAATATAGCAAGTAATGCTTCAATATGGCTATTTATGATAGGTATATTTTTAGGGAATCCTTTATTTGCTAGGATAGGAATAATATTTTTTAGCTTAGCAGTACTTTATCAAATAATAACTCTTCCAGTGGAGTTTAATGCTTCAAGAAGAGCTTTAAATATTTTAGAAACAAGAACATTTTTATATGGTGACGAGATAAAGGGAGCACAAAAGGTTCTAAATGCAGCAGCCATGACATATGTTGCAGCAACTTTAATGGCTATTTCTCAATTAATTAGATTAATAGCCTTAAACAACAGATATAATGATAATTAAGAGGTAGAAGTATGAATAGTAGAAAACTTGCAAGACAAATAATACAAAGAGTATTAGAAGAAGGAGCTTATTCAAATTTAGTTTTATCAAAAGAATTAAATAGAGATGATATAGAAGAGAAGGATAAGGGACTTATTACAGAAATAGTTTATGGAACTTTAAGAAGAAAAAGAACTTTAGATGTGCTAATAGGAAATTTTGTTAAAGATATAAAATTAATAGATAAAACTGTATTAAATATATTAAGAGTTGCAATTTATCAAATGTATTTTTTAGATAAGATACCAGAATATGCAGCATGTAATGAAGCTGTAGAGGAAGCAAAAGAAGTTTCTATTGAAGCTTCAAAACTTGTTAATGGTATTTTAAGAAACTATATTAAAGATGAAAAAGAAATAATGGTTCCAGGAAATAGAATAGATGAAATTGCATATAAGTTTTCTTTTGAGCCATGGATGATAAGACTTTTTATAAAGCAATATGGTGAAGAAAGAACAAAAAAAATAATGGCTGGTCTAAATGAAACACCAAAAGTTACTGTAAGAGTAAATGAATTTAAAGGTGAGTATGACGAAGTTTATGAAAAATTAGAGCAAATAGGATATGACATAGAAGAGGGATATGCTTGTCCAGAGGCTATAACAATTAAAGGGGGAAAAGGAGTAGAAAATAACGAAGTGTTTAAAGAAGGACTTATTACAGTTCAAGATGAAAGCGCTATGTTAGTAGCTCCTTTATTAGAGTTAAAAGAAGGAGATAAGGTTTTAGATTTATGCGCAGCTCCAGGTGGTAAAACTACTCATATAGCTGAATTGTTAGGAGATACAGGGGAAGTTCTAGCATTTGATTTACATGAAAATAAATTATCTTTAATTGAGGAAAATGCTAAAAGATTAGGATTAAGTAATATTGTATGTAAAGAAATGGATGCGACTAAACTTAATAGCGAATATATTAGCTATGGAGATAAGGTCTTAATAGATGTACCTTGTTCAGGTCTTGGTATAATTAGAAAGAAACCTGAAATAAAATG
The DNA here is from genome assembly GCF_014836325.1 of Clostridium gallinarum. GTDB lineage: Bacteria > Bacillota > Clostridia > Clostridiales > Clostridiaceae > Clostridium > Clostridium gallinarum. Next base: position 43,997 of record NZ_JACSQZ010000007.1, on the reverse strand, counting down.
GAATAAAACAAGACAACAATTAAGAGATTTAATTGAAATACAAAGAAATATTATGGAGAATGCATGGCAATATTTAAAACCGAATGGAATAATGATTTATTCTACATGTACTCTTAATAAAGAAGAAAATGAAGAAAATATAAAATGGTTTTTAGATAAACATAAAGATGCTGAAATAGAAAAAATATATATCGGAAATAATAATAATTTCATATATAATGCAGATAAAAGTTTAACTATATTACCGAATGATTCCATGGATGGTTTCTTTATAGCAAAAATAAAGAAGATAAAATAGGTGATATAATGGAAAATATTTTAGATTACAATTTAGACGAAATTTCAGTGTGGATGAAAGAAAATGGAGAAAGTGCTTTTAGAGCTAAGCAAATTTTTTCGTGGATTTATAAAAATGTTTGGGAATTTGATGATATGAAAAATTTACCAAAGTCTTTAATAGAAAAGATGAAGGAGAATTTTTACATAGGAGTTCCAGAAGTTGTAGAAGAATATGAATCAACTTTAGATGGAACAAAAAAGATATTATTTGCATTTAAAGATGGAAATATAATTGAAAGTGTTATTATGAAATATAAATATGGTAATTCTATATGTATTTCTACTCAAATTGGTTGTAGAATGGGATGTAAGTTTTGTGCTTCAACTTTAGAAGGTAGAGTTAGAAACTTAACAGCAGGAGAAATATTATCAGAAGTAATAGTTGCTCAAAAGGTTCTAGGTGAAAGAATTTCTAATATAGTATTAATGGGAAGTGGAGAACCTTTAGATAATTATGACAATGTAACTAAGTTTTTAGATTTAGTTAATGCTGATTATGGACTTAATATAGGTCAAAGACATATAACACTTTCTACTTGTGGTATTGTGCCTAAGATTTATGAATTAGCAGATAAGGGATATAGTATTACATTAGCAATATCACTTCATGCTTTTAGTGATGAGAAAAGAAGGCAAATAATGCCTATAGCTAATAAATATTCTATTAAAGAAATTTTAGAAGCTTGTGATTATTATTTTGAAAAGACAGGTAGACGTATAACTTTTGAATATTCTTTAGTATCTGGAGTTAATGATGGAAAGGAAGATGCAAAATCTTTATCCAAATTATTAAAGGGAAGACAATGTCATATTAATTTAATACCTGTAAATGAAATAAAAGAAAACACTTTAAAAAGACCTTCTAAGAAAACTATAGAAGAATTTGAGAAAATTGTAAGTGAACATGGTTTAGATGTTACAGTAAGAAGAGAAATGGGTAATGATATAAATGCTGCTTGCGGTCAATTAAGGAGAAACTTCTTAAAGACTAAAAATTAGAGGAGTGGGTGTTGGTGACTGGTATAAAAAGTGATTTAGGTAATATAAGAACCTTAAATGAGGATTATGCTGAGTATTATGAAGATGATAATTATAAGATTTATGTTTTAGCAGATGGGATGGGAGGTCATAATGCAGGTGAAATTGCAAGCAAAACGGCCTCTAAAGCTCTTATAAAATATATAAAAGAAAATATAAATCTTTATAACCATAAAGATTTATTAGAAAAAGCTATGAAATATGCTAATTTAAAGGTATATAATTTATCTCATTGCTCAGATACTTATAATGGGATGGGCACTACTTTAGTAGCATGTCTTATAACAAAAGAAATAAGTGTGGTAGCTAATATTGGGGATAGCTCCTGCTTTGGAATAAAGGATAGAAAGATTACAAAAATAACTAAAGATCATTCTTTAGTACAAGAACTTTTAGATTGTGGAAGTATTTCAAAAGAGCAAGCAATTAATCATCCTCAAAAAAATGTTATTACAAGAGCTGTTGGTACAGAAGAGGATGTGAAAGTTGATTTATTTGAAGTGGGAAAAAGTAAATTTGAATTTTTCTTAATGTGTAGTGATGGGCTTACTAACGAAATTAATTTGGAAAATGTATTAAATTTTGATATTGAAGAAAAAGAAATACAAAATATTTGTGAAAAACTTATAGAAAGTGCTAAGTTTAATGGTGGAAGAGACAATATAACAGTAATGTTATTTGGAGGAGAGGTGTAATATGAACGGAATTATTTTAGGTGGTAGATATGAACTTCTTGAAAAAATAGGGGAGGGCGGAATGTCTGAAGTCTATAAAGCAAAATGTAATAAGCTAAATAGATTTGTGGCAGTAAAAATATTAAAAAAGCAATTTGCAGACAATGAGGAAATAGCCCAAAAATTTAAGAGAGAAGCAACTGCCATTGCAAATTTATCAGATACTAATATAGTAAATATACTAGATGTTGGAACTCAAGAAGATATAGATTATATAGTAATGGAATATGTAAGCGGAAAAACTTTAAAAGAGTTAATTAATTATAGTGGAAAGCTTAGTTATACTACTGCTATAAAAATAGCTCTTCAAATAGCAAAAGCATTAGACTGTGCACATAGAAATAATATAATTCATAGGGATATAAAGCCGCAAAATATTTTAGTTACAGAAGCAGGTGAAGTAAAGGTTACAGATTTTGGGATAGCTAAATCTACTGACTCTCAAACAATAACTAATACTACAAGTATTATTGGTTCAGCTCATTATCTTTCACCGGAGCAGGCAAAGGGAACATATATAGATTTTAGATCTGATATATATTCATTTGGAATAGTGTTATATGAAATGGTAACAGGAAGGTTACCCTTTGAAGGCGACTCGCCAGTTACTGTTGCTTTAAAGCATTTACAAGAAGAGCCAGTTCCACCTAAAAATATAAATAGTGCTATTCCAGATAGCTTAAATAAATTAATACTTAAAGCAATTAAAAAAGAGCCGATAAAGAGATATCAAAATGCTAAGGAAATAATTCAAGATTTACAAAAAATCCAAGAGAATCCTGATATTATAATTGGAGATAATATTAATAATAATGATAACACAATTATAATGGCACCTATAAATACAATAAAGTCATCTAATATTTCTAAGGCAGAAGATGATTATTATGATGATGAAGATTTTGATGATGAATATGATGAAGATTTTGATGATGATTATGAGGATAAACCTAAGAAGAAAAATAATAAAAAAACTTTAAAGAAAATATTAATATCTATTGGGGTTATTTTAATAATATTAATTTTAGGTTCTGTAGGATTTTTCTTAGCAGGGGGAACTGGTAATAGCAAAGAGATAGAGGTTCCTAATATAGTTGGAAGTAAGTTTGATGATGCTAAAAAGCAATTTGAAGCTTTAGGTCTTAAGCTAGAGATTAAGACTACTGAGAAAAGTGATAAACCAGAAAATACTATATTAGAAACAGATCCTAAGGCAGGTATGAAGGTTAAAAAAGGAACTGTAATAAATGTTATAGTATCAGCTGGAGAAGAGCAAATAGATATGCCTGATGTTAGAAATTATGAAAAAACAACAATTGAGCAAACTTTAAAGTCTAAGGGATTAAATAATTATATTATAACTGAAGAGTATAATGATACTATTGAAGTAGGATATTTTATAAGACAAAATCCAGCAGCTGGAACAAAGATAAGCAAAAATACTGAAATAAATATAGTAATTAGTAAAGGGCCAGAAACTAAATTCATAGATGTTGCAAATGTAATAGATAAGACATTAGCTGATGCAAAGGAAGCATTAAAAGGCTTTGAGGTTAAAGTTATTGAAGAAGTAACACATGATGAATCTAAAGATGGTATAGTGCTATCTCAAGATAATCAGGGAAAGAAGTTACAAGAAGGAGCTACTGTTACAATAACAGTAGGAAAATATGAAGTGCCTCTAGTTGATATTAGAAATGAAGTTGGATTAGCTGAAAATCAAACTCTTATAGTGGCTAAGTCTAGAGCTGAAGGTGCTGGATTTAAAGTAGAGGTAAATGGACCTAATCAAGATGATGCAATAGTTACAGGTTTTACAGAGAAGGTTGAAAAAGGTGGAACCATTACTATAAACACTAAAAAAGTAGAATCAGAAAATCCTCAAAATAATAATGGAAATAGTGCTGGAAATAATAGTGGGCATAACGGTTCTGAAAATAATAATGGGAATAATAACTAAAGGAATCAGCTTTAAGCTGATTCTTTTTTGTGAAAAAATATTTGCATTTTTTATTGTAATCTGTTTATTATAAATATAAAGATAAAAATATTTGGAGGAATTATGGAAGGAAAAATAATAAAAGGTATCGGTGGGTTTTACTATGTTAAAACTAAAGATGAAATTATAGAATGTAAAGCTAGAGGGAAATTTAGACATAAGGATATGAAACCTATGGTTGGTGATAATGTTCTTATTAATGTTTCTAATGGAAAAGGTGTAATTGAAGAGATATTTGATAGAACTTCAGAATTAATAAGACCTACAGTTGCAAATGTTACTCAGGCTTTTGTGGTATTTGCAATAAAAAATCCAGATATAAATTTCGATCTTTTAAATAGATTTTTAATTTTATGTGAATATAATAATATAAAAGCAATAGTATGTTTAAATAAAGTAGATTTAGCAAGTGAAAAAGAAAGAGAAGAAATAAAAAATAAAATTAATGATATAGGATATGATGTTTTATTTATAAACGCTAAAGAGGGAATAGGAATAGATATGCTTAAGGAAAGGTTAAAAGGAGAGGAAACAGTTTTATGTGGTCCTTCTGGAGCTGGAAAATCAACACTTATAAATACACTTATAAATAGAACTCATATGGAGACAGGTTCTGTATCAGAGAAAATAGGTAGAGGAAAGCATACAACAAGACATAGTGAGCTTATTGAAATTGAGGAAGGCTATTTAGTTGATAGCCCAGGATTTTCAAATATAGATATTAGTTTTATGGATAAAGAAAATCTTAGATATAGTTTCCCGGAATTTGAAGAATATAATCATAGTTGTAAATTTAGAGGATGCCTTCATAATAAAGAACCACAATGTGCAGTTAAAAAAGCATTAAGTGAAGGTGAAATAAATGAATATAGATATAATTTTTATATTAGAATATTAGAAGAACTACAAGAGGGGGAAAAGTACAAATGGTAAAAATATCACCATCAATACTATCAGCTGATTTTTCGAAGTTAGGAGAAGATGTTATAAATGTAGATAAGGCAGGAGCAGATTTTATTCATATAGATGTAATGGATGGAAACTTTGTTCCTAATATAAGCTTTGGATTACCTGTAATAAAATCAATTAGAAATAAAACAGAAAAGATTTTTGATGTTCATCTAATGATAGAAAATCCATCAAGATACATAGATGATTTTATTGAAGCTGGTGCTGATATAATAACTATACATTATGAATCAGAAAAACATATAGATAGAGCAATTGAATACATAAAGTCAAAAGGAATTAAGGCAGGAGTTTCATTAAATCCTGGAACTCCAACATGGGTATTAAATGATATAATTGAAAAATTAGATTTAGTTTTAATCATGTCAGTTAATCCAGGCTTTGGAGGACAGAAGTTTATTCCATACTCTTTAAATAAAATTAAAGAAGTTAAGGAAATGAGTTTAAATAAAAATAAAGATTTGCTTATAGAAGTAGATGGAGGAGTTGATAAAAATAACTCTAAGTCTATAATCGAAGCAGGGGCAAATGTTTTAGTAGCGGGTTCTGCTATATTTAGAGATGGAAATCTTAAGGAAAATATAGAAGCAATAAGAGGTTAATAAAATGAAAGCAGTTATTATATCAGGAGGAAAAGAGCCTTCAAAAGATATATTGTTTAAGGAAATTAAAGATGCTAATTTAATAATTGGTGCAGATAAAGGCTGTGAGGTATTATATAAATATAATATTACTCCTGATTATATTTTAGGTGATTTTGATTCAGCTGATGCTAATATAATAAATTCACTTGAAAATAAAGCTAAAAGGAAAATTAAATTTAAAAGAGAAAAGGATTATACTGATACAGAAATAGCATATAATTTAGCTGTAGAAAAGGGAGCCACTGAAATAATATTATTAGGAGCTACTGGTACTAGGTATGATCATTCCCTAAGTAACTTTGGACTTATGCTAAGGGGGCTTAGAAAATCCATATTAGTAAAAGTAATAGATGATAATAATTATATTTTTTTAATTGATAAGCCTAGAACCTTATATGGAAATATAGGCGATACAATTTCTTTCCATGCATATTGTGAAGAAGTTAAAAATTTTAATATAAATGGAGCTAAATATAATTTAAGTAATTATAATTTAAAATTAGGTGATAGCTTAACTACATCAAACGAATTTATGGAAGAAAAGATAAATATAACTTTTGATAGTGGAATAGTAATGGTTCTTTATACAAAAGATTAAAAATTAATCACTCATTTTATTTATTTGCATACAATGTAATAAATAGATGAGTGATTTTTAATGGAGGAAAGTATGAAGATTATAGCTATTAAACTGCCTAAGTTTTTATCTAATTTAATTAAATTTTTTAGAAGGAAGTAATACATAGGAAAAATAAAAAATTTAATTTATAAAATAAAAAATGCAATTGATTAATCAATTGCATTTTTTATTTGAACTTATATTGCTCTTTGAACCTTACCAGATCTAAGGCATCTTGTACATACATGAACTGTCTTTGGTGTTCCGTTAACTAAAGCCTTTACTCTCTTTATGTTAGGAGCCCAAGTTCTCTTTGATTGACGATGTGAGTGGGAGTATTGAGTTCCAGATACAACCCCTTTATTACAAACTTCGCATCTTCTTGCCACTTGAAAACACCTCCTTGTTTTTGAAGATAATTTCTCTTCAATAGGACAGATTAAATTTTAACATAGTAATGCTTAGAAAAGCAAGGGGAAATAGTAAAAAAGTGAAAAAACTTTTTTTATTTTAAATTTAATAGATATTTTAATATATATTTTAATATATATATTGATATCTTCATATAATAGCTATGTAATATTTACTTGAATAATAAATATAAGTAATATAAAATAGAGAGTATAGATAATTATAAGGAGGATTCTGTATGGTAGGATATTCAAATGAACTTGGAAATATACATTACTCTGAAGAGGTACTTGCAAAGATAGTAGGATTATCAACAATGGAATGCTACGGTGTTGTAGGTATGGTTTCCAAGAATGCAACAGAAGGACTATGGGAATTAATGAGAATAGAAAATTTAAGTAAGGGTGTAAAATTAAAATTTGATAATGATAAATTAATTGTAGAATTATATGTTATGGTTGAATATGGAACAAAGATTTCTGAAATAGCCAATAATATTATACAAAAGGTACGTTATAGTGTGGAAAACTTTACTGGATTAAAAGTTTCATCTGTTACAGTAAATGTTCAAGCAGTTAGAGTCTAGGAGGTAAAAAGATGAAATATCAGACAATAAATGGCCATAATTTTTACAATATGGTTGTTAATGCTAGTAATAGATTGTTGGAAGAAAGTGAATATGTTAACTCGTTAAATGTATTCCCAGTACCAGATGGTGATACTGGAACTAATATGTCTGCTACATTTAAGGCAGCTGTAAAAGAAATAGAAGGACTTAATACTGAATCTATTGCTGAAGCTTCTAAAAAGCTAGCTAAGGGAGCTTTAATGGGAGCAAGAGGAAATTCAGGAGTTATTCTTTCTCAAATATTAAGAGGTATATCTAAAGGATTAGAAGGAAAAACAGAAGTGAATGCAGTAGAACTTGCTATTGCATTTAAAGAAGGTAGTAATTCAGCTTATAAAGCTGTTATGAGACCTACAGAGGGTACAATACTTTCAGTTATAAGAGCAGCATCAGAAGCAGCTATAGAAACAGATGTAAAAGATATAGTAGATTTAATGGATGTAGTTGTAAATGCAGCTAAAGTAATGCTTGACAAAACTCCAGAATTATTACCAGCTTTAAAAAAGGCAAAAGTTGTAGATTCAGGTGGAATGGGATTATATATAATTTTAAAAGGAATGTATGATGCTTTAAAGGATGATATAAAAGCTGAAATTAAAGATATCAAACCTTCTGAAGCTAAAATGCAAGGAGCACAAGGCACTGAGGATATAGATATTAAATTTGGTTATTGTACAGAGTTTATAATTTTAGCTGATGCAAGTCATGCAGATAAATTTAGAGATGATATAATTCCTATGGGAGATTCTCAAGTTGTAGTTGGATATGAAGATGTTATAAAGGTTCATATTCATACAAATGATCCAGGGGCTGTATTAGCAAAAGCTGTTAAGCTTGGAGAATTATCAAAGATAAAAATTGATAATATGAGAGAAGAACATAGAGAAGTTTTACTAAGTAAGGAAGAATATAATCTTAAAAATGAAAATAAAGAAGAAGTTATAGAAGCAGAAGAAAAGAAATATGCTTTTGTTGCAGTTGCAATGGGAGAAGGAATAACTAATATATTTAAAGACCTTGGAGTAGACTATGTTATTGAAGGTGGGCAAACTATGAACCCATCTACTCAAGATATAATGGAGTGTATTTCAAAATTAAATGCTGAACATATCTTTGTTTTACCTAATAACAAGAATATAATAATGTCTGCGAATCAAGCAGCAGAAATTTCAGATAAGGATGTTAGAGTTATTCCAACAACTACTATTCCACAAGGTATAACATGTGTAACTATGTTTAATCCTGAAAGTGAAGTAGATGAAAATGAAGAAAGCCTAAAAGAAACAATGTCAATGGTTAAAACAGGCTCTGTAACTTATGCTGTAAGAGATACAGAAATGGATGGAATAGAAATAAAAGAAGGAAATATGCTTGGATTAATCGAAGGAAAGATTAAGAAAGTTGGTTCATCATACTGTGATGTAGCTGAAGAAGTTCTTAGTGAAATGATAGATGATGAAAGTGAATTAATTACAATTTTCTATGGTGCTGATGTTTCAGAGGAAGAAGCTAACGAATTTGCAGCAAAAGTAGAGGAAAAATATGAAGATTTAGATGTTCAATGTTATAGAGGAGCACAACCTTTATATTATTTCTTAATGTCAGTAGAATAAATATAAATAAATTTATAAAAGCACAAGTGACTACTTTATTTACATAAGTGGAAACTTGTGTTTTAATATTTATGAATAAAAATTTGAGGTGAGCAAATGAATATAGGAGTGGAAGTTTCAGCTTTAAAAGGTGTAGGACCAAAGCTTACTGAAAAGCTTAATAAATGTGGTATTTTTACAATATATGATTTGCTTTTATATTTTCCGAGAGATTATGAATTTATAAGAAGTGATGTAGAAGTTAATGAAATAGATGGTGAAGAAAAACAAATTTTAACTTGTAGGGTTATAGGATATGATAGAGATGTAAAGACTAAGAGTGGAAAAGTTATATCTGTAATAAAATTTGATTATAAAGGAAACATAGTTCTAGGGAAGTGGTTTAATCAAAGGTATATAAGAAATAGTTTCAAACTTAATGAATCTTATGATTTAGTTGGGAAATTCAAAAGAAATGGAAAACTATTAGAAGTAATTAACCCGATGATAGGCTGCAAAGATGCAAAGGAAAGTGAGATTATACCCAAGTATCCTCTTAAAGGAGATTTAAATGATAAGATAATAACCAAAATAATTAATCAAGTATTAGATAATGTTGTTATAACTGATAATTTACCTAAAAATATTTTAGATAAATATAATATGATAGATTTAGATACAGCTATTAGAGAAATACATTTCCCTAAGGGAAAGATTGAATTAAGTAAAGCTATATCAAGACTTAAGTTTCAAGAACTTTTTACATATTCAATGAAACTTTTATTACTTAAAAATAATTTAAGAAGCAATGATGGGATATCATTTCAGTGGCATGATGAATTAAGAGATTTAAAGGAATCATTGCCATTTAGTTTAACTGAAGCTCAAACAAAGGTAGTAAGAGATATACTAAGAGATCAAAAAAGTAAATATTCAATGAATAGATTAGTTCAAGGAGATGTAGGTAGTGGTAAAACAATAGTTGCATTAATTGCTCTATTTAATGTAATAAAAAATGGATATGTTGGAGCTTTAATGGCACCTACTGAAATATTAGCGAATCAACATTATTTAGAAGCTTTAAAGATTTTTGAAAAATTTGATATAGATATAGAACTTTTAACTGGCAGTACTAGTGCAAAAGAAAAGAAACGAATAAAAGAAAAAATAGCAGAAGGTAAACCTATGTTAGTTGTAGGAACTCATGCTTTAATTCAAGAAGATGTTGAATTTAATAATCTAGGTCTTGTAATAACTGATGAACAACATAGATTTGGAGTTGAACAAAGAAATAGGTTAATAAATAAAGGAAGAAGACCAGATGTTTTAGTTATGACAGCAACACCTATTCCAAGAACGTTAGCTTTATATATGTATTCTGACTTAGATGTTTCGATAATTGATAAGCTTCCACCGGGAAGAAAAAAGATAGATACAAGATTTTATTCTGATAATGAAAGAAATAGTGCATATAATTTAGCATTAGATGAAATAAAAAAAGGAAGGCAAGTATATATAGTATGTCCTTTGATTGAAGAAAATGAAAAGTTAGAATTAAATTCAGTAGAAAAATTATATGAAGAGTTGAAAGAAGATTTTTTTAGTGATATAAGTGTAGAAATTTTACATGGTAAAATGAAACCAAAAGAAAAAGATGAAATAATAGGTAAGTTTAAAGAAAATCAAGTTAAAGTGATAATTTCAACCACAGTTATAGAAGTTGGTGTAAATGTTCCTAATGCATCTATTATGATAATAGAGAACTCTGAGAGGTTTGGATTAGCGCAGTTACATCAATTAAGAGGAAGAGTTGGAAGAGGAGAATATGAATCCTATTGTATTTTAATTGGAAATGCTAAAAATGAAAAGACTAAAAAGAGAATGGAAATTATGACAACATCAACTGATGGATTTTATATTTCAGAACAAGACTTAAAATTAAGAGGAGCCGGGGAAATGTTTGGGCTTAGACAGAGTGGAGACATTGGCTTAGTTTTGGCTGATATTTATGAAGACATAGATATTTTAAGATGTGCAAGGCATGAAGCTAATAATTTAATTAATTCTAAAGAAAGAGAAAATGTAAAATTATGCAGTGAAATATCTAAATCTATTGAAAGATATAGTCGATATATTTGTTTTAATTAAAAAAATTGTATATAAATAAATATTGTGTTAAAATTGTAATATTAGTACCTAAGGAGGAAATTAAATGAGGATAATAGCAGGAAAAGCAAGAGGAAGAAAGTTAATACCTCCTGAAAGCTTAGAAACTAGACCAACTTTAGATAGGGTGAAGGAAGCGATGTTTAGTATGATACAAAATTATTTACCTGATGCTGAGGTTGTAGATGTTTTTGCTGGAACAGGAAGTTTAGGACTTGAAGCAGCTAGCAGAGGAGCTAAAGAAGTTTACCTTGTAGATAAAAGCAGCACTACTTTTCCTTTGTTAAAAAAGAATATTGAGAATTTAAAATTTCAAGATTTTTGTTTTGCACTTAATTTAGATTCATATGATGCATTAAGTATGTTAAGCAAAAAAGGAAAAATTTTTGATGTTATATTTATAGATCCGCCTTATTGCAAAGAAATGATTCCTAAAGCGATTGAGATAATAAAAGAAAATAATATGTTAAAGAAAAATGGTATAATAATTACTAAGATAGACTCTATAGAAGATATATATGAAGGATATAAAGATATTACATTACTAAAAAGTAAAAAATATGGCAATACAACAGTATGTCTATATAATTATGAGGAGTAAATAATAGGTGAAAGAAATGAATATTGCAATTTATCCAGGAAGTTTTGATCCAATTACTAATGGGCATTTAGATATAATAACTAGAGGAGCAAAAATATATGATAAGCTTATTGTTGCTGTCTTAGTTAATGTAGATAAAAATTGTTTGTTTAGTATTGAAGAGAGAGTTGAACTAATAAAAAGAGTAACAAAGGATATAAAAAATGTAGAAGTTTTAAGCTTTGATGGATTGTTAGTTGATTTTGCAAAGTTACATAATTCTAAAGTTATTTTAAAAGGATTAAGAACTATGTCTGATTTTGAATATGAATTTCAGATGGCTCTTATGAATTCAAAACTTGATTCAGAAATTGAAACTGTATTTATGATGACTTCATCAGCATATTCATATGTTAGTTCTTCTTCTGTAAAACAAGTTGCAAAGTTTGGTGGAAATATTAATGGTCTTGTACCAGATGAGTTGATTTTAGAAGTAAAGAAAAAATTTAATTAGATATTTTAAGGGGGAGTAGGGATGGAGAAGATTGAAGTAAATATTATTGAACTTTTAGAATTTTTAGAAGAATTAATTGAAACGGCACCTAAGGTTCCTATAACAGGGAAAAGTGTAATTGATAAAAAAGAATTTTTAGAGGTTATTGATCAAATAATAAATCATCTTCCAGATCAAATAAGAAAAGCTCAGTGGGTTATGAATGAGAAAGATAGAATCTTAGGAGATGCTCAAAAGCAATATGAATCTACAAAGTCTGAAATAATGGAAATGATGAAACAAAATGTTGAAAATCATGATATTGTTAAGGAAGCTAAGGTAAGAGCAAATGAAATAATTGCCTTAGCACAAAGAGATGCTAAGGCAATTAGAATAGGTTCAAGAGAATACTCAACTGAAATATTAGCTCAATTAGATAGAGAAATAGAGGAAAAAAGAAATAATCTTATTTCAGATATGCAAAAGGCATTTGAGTATACTGCAAAAGAAATAGATGAAAAATTAAGTGAAACAGGTACCAAAATTAAGGAGAATATTTCTGAGTTAAGAGGAATGTAGTTTTTTATTTATAAAATTTATTATAAATGAAAATAATAAAGGGATTAATAATAATAAATACATTAAGCCAAATAATTTATATATAATTACTTCATAATTGTAATTAGGAGAAGAATTAAATGTAGGCACCGATATAAGAATAAAGGTGCTGGCTATAAATGTTATTATAAAACCTATTATTCCTTGAAGAAATTTTAGTGATATATATCTTTTAAAATTAGGAGAATCTTTACTTACAATGGAAGATACTTGAGCTATGATAGATAAACTAGAAAAACATAATATAAAACTAATTATACTTAATTTTAAACTTATAGATAAGTTTAATGTTGATATTAGTTTACATCCATTAGTGAATTCTATACTACCTAAGAAAAGATTATATATTAATCCAGTAGGCAATCTAAATAAGTTTTCTAAAAAGCTAAAGGCAGCACTTATTAAAGTGGTGCTTTTTATTATGTTTATAATTACTGAAAAAATAATTACGAATGCACTTACATTTAATGTAGTATTTATTGCATTTTCCATAGATAATTTTAAGTTATCTCCAAAATTTGATTCTTTAAATGAGATTTTATTTTCAAATTTATTTGTTTTGTTTTTAGTATTTTTTTTAGTAATCATACCAATTATTATGCAGGATAAATAATTAGCTATTAAAAGTATATACCCATACTTAATATTATTTAGCATAGCAACAGCGACAGATCCTAATATAAAAACAGGGCCTGCATTAGAAGCTATATTTAATAATCTTTCATATTCATCTTTATGTATATATCCTAAATTATATATATCTGAAGCATATTTAGCACCTAATGGATAGCCACAAATAAAACTTGCTATAATTGGAAAAGATGAATTTTTAGAAAGTCCAAGTGGCTTACAAATTAGTGGACCTAATATTTTTGAGTAAAGAGATATTCCATCGTAAGATATAAGTAAATTACATATAACACTAAATGGAAATATTGTAGGTAATATAGCATATAATACAAGTTTTGCTCCATTTATTGCGGATTCAATACTTGTTTTTAAATTTACAATAAAAAAAATAATGAAAATAGTTATAAAAAAACACATTAGATAATTTCTTTTAATATTAAGAAGTTTAAATAAGATAGCTACAAGTAAAAAAATAAAAAGCCATAGAATATAAATACTAATCATAAAATTTACCTCCTATAGTATTTATATTCATATTGCTTTTTAATATTAATATTATTTTATTATTGGTGAATTTAAATAATCACTTAAAGGATTTAATTTACTATTTAAAATAGAATAAGCTTTTGTTCCTTGAATATCTAAATCTAATAGAGGATTATTTATGTTTTTACTCACCTTTGTAATGATTGGGATACTTGATTTTTTTTTCATTTCTTTTAATATAAGTCTACCTTTATCATTAAAACCAAGTACACGTGCATATAAATACTCTTCTTTAATTAATTCATCAAAAGAAAAAGTATCTAATGATAAAAAAATTTGAGTTAGTAATCTAGAGATTTTAGTATAAGTATACCTTTTGCTCTTAACTCTAAAAATTAAATCTTCATAGGTAGAACTATGATATATTTCTTTTAAAAATTTATTATCTAAACCTTCTTTTGCTTCGAAAAGATTGTTAAAGTTAATACAATTTGTTAATAATCTATACTTTATGTAATTATACATTTTTTCTTGAAAAACAAGATTATAATTCTCTTGGTTTAGATTATGGAAAACTTCTAGAGAATTATTAGGCATATAGTTGCTTAAACTTTTTATATCTTTACCTTCTCTTAATTTTTCTCTAATACTAGTAGCAGAAGAAAAGATACTACTAAGTTCCTTATCATTGTATTTAGAACCTTCTCTTTTTAATGTTAATGGAGTTATATTGCTATTTATTTTAAGTAAGGCTTTAATATATTCAATTCCTAAAATATTATTAGAGCTAGAAAGAATTTCTGTCAAAGATGCATCATTTAATATTTTTATCAAAGCTTCTTCTCTAGCTTTTACATATGTTACACCGGAATTAAGATTGTCTTTAATAATTTCTTGAAATTCTATAGATTCATTAGTTAAAAAAGTAGCAATCTTTTTTAGTGAATCTATAGAGCCACATTCACTTCCAAAAAAAATATTATTTACAACTCCAATTTTATCAAGAATATTTATTGCTCCTTTTGCAAAAAATTCAGCAGAAGAAATAGCATAAAAGGTTGGAAGTTCAATTACTAAATCTACACCGTTTAATAAAGCCATCTCAGTTCTTTTCCATTTATCTATAATAGCGGGTTCACCTCTTTGAACAAAGTTTCCACTCATTATACAAATTACGGCATCACAATTAGTTTCTTTTTTAGCAGAATTAAGATGAAGCATATGTCCATTATGAAATGGATTATATTCTGTAATTATTCCTGTTATATTCATAAATACACTCCTTAATGGGAAATATAAAATCATTATAACATAATAATTTTATAATAAAAGTCAATTATATGCCTATGTTTAAAGGATGAAAAATATTGTTCTGAATATTTGCAATATAAAGAATTAAATCTTTTCATTAATTAAGGTTGAAAATTATAGTTATTTAGGGGTATATTAGTATATGGGAAAGTCAGTATTTCGTGAAAGGAGAATATGATTATGGAACTTATGAATAAATTGTGGGAATCAGCTAAGGCTGACAAAAGAAGAATAGTTCTTCCAGAAGGTGATGAGGAAAGAACTTTAGTTGCATCTCAAAAAATTCAAGAGTTAGGTTTAGCCTATGTAATTTTAGTAGGTGATAAAGAAGTTATAGAAAATAAAGCTAAGGATTTAGGTGTTAATCTAGATGGAATTGAGATAGTAGATCCTAACAAATCAGATAGACTAGAAGCTTATGTTAATGAATTTTATGAATTAAGAAAAAATAAAGGTATGACTTTAGAAAAAGCAGAAAAAATAGTTAGAGATCCTTTATATTTTGGAACAATGATGGTTAAATTAAATGATGCAGATGGTATGGTTTCTGGTGCTGTACATACAACAGGAGACTTATTAAGACCAGGTCTTCAAATAATTAAGACATCTCCAGGTGTATCAGTAGTTTCAAGTTTCTTTATAATGATGGTTCCAGGTTCAAAGTATGGTGAAGATGGTATGTTATTATTCTCAGACTGTGCTGTAAATCCAAATCCAACATATGAACAATTAGCTGCTATAGCTATAGCAACTGCTGATACTGCAAGAAATCTTTGTAAAATTGAGCCAAGAGTAGCTATGTTATCTTTCTCAACTATGGGAAGTGCAGATCATGAGATGGTAGATAAAGTTAGAAAGGCTACTGAGCTTGCAAAAGAATTAAGACCAGATTTATTAATAGATGGAGAATTACAATTAGATGCAGCTATAGTAGATAAAGTTGCTGCCCAAAAAGCACCAAATAGCAAAGTTGCTGGAAAAGCTAATGTTTTAATATTCCCAGATCTACAAAGTGGTAATATAGGATATAAATTAGTTCAAAGATTTGCAAATGCAGAAGCAATAGGACCTATGTGTCAAGGATTTGCAAAACCAATAAATGATTTATCAAGAGGTTGTAGCTCTGATGATATAGTAAATGTAGTTGCTTTAACTGCAGTTCAAGCGCAAGCACAAAAATAATTATATATTGGAAGGAGAAAAATACAAATGAAAGTATTAGTTATTAATTGCGGTAGTTCATCGCTAAAATATCAATTAATTGACATGTCAACAGAAGAATCTTTAGCACAAGGATTAGTTGAAAGAATAGGGATTGAAGGATCAGTTTTAACACAAAAGGTTGAAGGAAGAGATAAATATATAGTTAAACAACCTATGGCTGACCATAAAGTTGCAATAAAATTAGTTTTAGATGCATTAGTAGATAAAGAAAATGGAGTAATATCATCAATGGATGAAATTACAGCTGTTGGACATAGAGTAGTTCATGGTGGAGAAAAATATAAATCTTCAGTAGTTATAAATAGTGAAGTTAAAGATTATATAAAAGAATGTTTTAAACTAGCACCTCTTCACAATCCAGCAAATATGATTGGAATTGAAGCTTGTGAAGAACTTATGCCAAATACGCCAATGGTAGCTGTTTTTGATACTGCTTTCCATGGAACAATGCCAGAAGAAGCATATCTTTATGCATTACCATATGACTTATATAAAAAGCATGGAATAAGAAAATATGGATTCCACGGAACTTCTCATAAATATGTATCACAAAAAGTTGCAGAAGTTATGGGTAAGGATATAAAAGATTTAAAAATAGTTACTTGTCATTTAGGAAATGGTGCAAGTTTAGCTGCTATAAAAAATGGTGTTTCTATAGATACTTCAATGGGATTCACTCCACTTGAAGGTGTAGCTATGGGAACTAGAAGTGGTAGTATAGACCCTGCTATAGTTACTTTCTTAATGAAAGAAGAAGGTTTATCAGTAGATGAAGTTAATGATTTATTAAATAAAAAATCAGGTGTTCTTGGTATATCAGGAATTAGCTCAGACTTTAGAGATATAGAAGATGCGGCATTTAAAGAAGATGTTCATAGAGCAAAGTTAGCTCTTTCTATATTTGAATATAAAGTAAGAGCTACAATTGGATCTTACGCAGCTATAATGGGCGGTGTTGATGCAATAGTATTTACTGCTGGTGTTGGTGAAAATGGACCAGAAACTAGAGAATCTATATTAAAAGGATTAGAATTCTTAGGTGTTGAAGTTGACACAGAAAAAAATAACGTTAGAGGAAAAGTTAGAGAAATATCTAAAGAAGGATGTAAAGTTAAGGCATTTGTAATCCCAACTAACGAAGAATTAGTGATAGCAAGAGATACTGTTGAGTTAATTAAGTAATAAATTATTAAAAGTGCATAATTATTAGTGAGTTATTTAAATAAAATCGCTTGACTTTTAATCATGCACTTTATATAATAAATTGTGTTTATTCGGCAAATATTTATCTAAGGAGTGAAATGAAGCTTTGCTCAAGCTATGTACATAATGTACATAATGTATCCTGAAGGATATGAGGACATGATCTAGAGCAAATACATATGATTATACAATTTTCAGACCTAATTTCATCAAAGAATAGAAAAAAAGAAGTCAATATAACATATGATTTAGCTCCACTTTATTTTGATGGAGAAAAAATAGAAGCTGTGGAAGCTTTAAAAGTAGTTGGAAATGTTATTTCTAATTCAGATGTTTTAACTTTAAAAGCTTCAATAAAGACAAGTTTGAAACTTCATTGTTCAAGATGCCTAGAGGCCTTTATCTATCCAATAGATATTGATATAGAAGAAAGGTTTACAAATAATAAGGAACTTCAAAATGATGAAGAAATTATTTTTGTAGATAGCAATACCTTTGATATTGCTAAATTTGTTGAAAATGTTATTATTTCAACCTTACCTATTAAGAGACTTTGCACAGACAGCTGTAAGGGACTTTGTTACCAATGTGGTAAAAATCTTAACGAAGGTTCTTGTCATTGTGAAACAAATGATGTAGACTTAAGACTGGCAAAGTTACAAGAGTTGTTTGGAAATAAGGAGGTGTAGTAATGGGAAATCCTGCGAGAAAAACATATAGAGCAAAGAGAAATTCAAGAAGAGCTCAAACTTTTAAGGCGAGCTTACCTGGAATAGTTGAATGTCCACAATGTCATGAAATGAAGTTAGCTCACAGAGTTTGTAAGAACTGTGGATTCTATAAAGGTAAAGAAGTAGTTGCTTCAGTAGAAGAATAAAGAAAGTCAAATGACTTTCTTTTCTTTATATATAAGGAAAAGAGGTGAAAGGTATTATGAAAATAGCTATAGATGGAATGGGTGGAGATAATGCACCTAAAGCTGTAGTTGAAGGTGTTATAAAAGCCCTTAATGAATACCAAGGAATAGAATACTATATAACAGGACCAAAGGAAAAAATTGAAGAGGAATTAAAAAATTATACATATGATAAATCTTTAATTAATATAGTTGATGCTAGAGAAGTAATTTCACCAAATGAACATCCTGTAATGGCTTTAAAGAAGAAAAAAGATTCAAGTATATGCAAGGCATTAAAGCTTGTAAAAGATAAGGAATGCGATGCTGTAATATCTGGGGGGAGTACAGGCGCATTTTTAGCAGGATGTACCCTTATAGTAGGTAGAATTAAAGGGATTGAAAGACCGGCACTTGCACCTATAATGCCAGGTAAAAATGGAAGTTTTATGATAGTAGATGCTGGAGCAAATGTTGATTGTAAGCCAAACTATTTAGTTCAATTTGCAAAAATGGGTAAAATATATTACCAAGGAGTACTAGGAAAAGAAAATCCTTCGGTAGGACTTGTTAATATTGGAGCTGAAGAAGAAAAGGGAAATGAATTAACTAAAGCTGCACATAAATTATTAAAAGAAGAAAAATTAAATTTTGTAGGAAATGTAGAACCAAGAGAGACATCGAATGGAGATGTAAATGTTTTAGTTTGTGATGGCTTTGTTGGAAATACTTTGTTAAAAATGTATGAAGGTGTTGCATCAACACTATTAAGTATGATAAAAGATGAAATTTTATCAAGTGGATTACTTAGTAAGTTAGGAGCTTTATTTTTAAAGCCTGTATTTAAATCATTAAAAATAAAGTTTGATTATAAGGAATATGGTGGAGCACCATTCTTAGGTGTTAATGGGATATGTATAAAGGCTCATGGAAGCTCAGATGGGAAGGCTTTTAAAAATGCTATAAGACAAACTAAGACTTTTTATGACAATAAAGTATTGGAGAAAATTAAAGAAGAACTACAAAATAATATATAATTATGCCAATATGTATATTGACTAGATAAATAATATATAATATTATCTAAATGATATATGTAGGAGGTGATTTAGATGTTCGATAAAGTTAGAGAAATTATAGCTGAAAAATTAAGTATTAATGAAGATAATATAACAATGGACTCTTCTTTTGTAGATGATTTAAATGCGGATTCATTAGATTTAGTAGAGCTTATGATGGCGTTAGAAGACGAGTTAGATACTGAAATTCCAGATGAAGAAGCAGAAAACTTCAAAACTGTTGGAGATGTAGTTAAGTATTTAAAAAATCATGTAGAAGAGTAATTGAATCCCGCAAATGCGGGATTTTATATTTAATTTTATTAAAAATAGTTTATTCTTGAATTGGCTCTCTTAAAGAATATTAAAAAGCAAATTGAAGAATAAACTTCGAGGAGTTGTGAATATGGCGAAGTTTAATATTAATGAAATTGAGGAGTATATAGGATTAAGTTTTAATGAGCCTAAGCTTTTAAAAACTGCATTAACACATAGTTCTTATGCAAATCAACATAGAGATGAAGAATATAATGAGAGATTTGAGTTTTTAGGTGATTCAATATTACAGTTATGTATAACAGAATATTTATTTCTAAACTATAAAAATAAAAGTGAAGGTGAATTAACAAAAATAAGAAGTCTTATTGTTTGTGAAAATTCTTTATATGAGATAGGGAAAAAGTTGAATTTAGGATATTTTATTAGAATAAGTAAAGGAGAAGAATTAACTGGAGGAAGAGAAAGAGTTTCTATAATTGCAGATGCTGTTGAAGCATTACTTGCTGCAATATATTTAGATAAGGGGTTAGAATTTGTTAAAGACTATATTTTAGGGCATTTCAAAGATATTATAAATAAGGCAATTAATAATGATATAGTTTTAGACTACAAAACTAAGCTTCAAGAAGAAATGCAAAAGTCTGGAGAAGTCACCATAGTATATGAATTACTTAAGTATGAAGGACCTCCACATAGAAGAAAGTTTTATACTTCTGTAATTGTGGAAGATAAAGAACTAGGTCAAGGCGAAGGATATAGTAAAAAAGAATCTGAACAAAATGCAGCAAAGGAAGCATTAAAATCGTTGGAGGTAGTAAATGCGTAAAAGACATTATATTATTCCTATATTTATATCTCATATAGGTTGTCCTCATCAATGTGTATTTTGCAATCAAGATAAAATAGCAAAGGAAGTTGAAGAGGAAGTTACAGATAGGGATGTGAGAAATACTATAGAAGAGTATTTAAATACTATAGATCATGATAAATCCACAATAGAAGTATCATTTTTTGGTGGAACTTTTACTGCTATAGATGTTAATAAACAAAAAGAATTATTATCTGTAGCAAAAGAATATAAAGAAAAAGGTTTTATAGATAAAATAAGAATGTCAACTAGACCTGATGCTATTAATAAATACATATTAAGTTATTTGAAAGACTACAAGGTGGATATAATAGAGCTTGGCGTTCAATCCTTAGATGATGAGATTTTAAAACTTTCTGGACGTGGACACAGCGTAAAAGATGTAGAAATTGCTTCTAAATTAATAAAAGAATATGGCTTTACATTAGGACATCAAATTATGCCTGGACTTCCTGGAGATAATTTTGAGAAAGATATAGAAACAGCTAAAAAGTCCATTGAGATGAAACCAGATATATGCAGAATTTATCCTTCCTTAGTTATAAAGGATACTCCAATGGAGAAAATGTATGAAAGAGGAGAATATAAACCATATTCTTTAGAAGAAGCTGTAAGTATTTCTAAAGAATTATACAAGCTTTATACTAAAGCAAATATAAATATAATTAGGATTGGACTACAACCAACTGAAAATATAACTTGGGGAAAAGATTTAGTAGATGGACCTTTCCATCCTTCTTTTAGAGAATTAGTAGAAGGAAGTCTTATTTGTGAAAGTATAAAAAATGCTATTAAAGAAGATGAAAATATAATAATTGAAATTAATTCTAAAGATTTAAGTAAGCTTTATGCTAATAAAAAATTATACTTTAATGAACTTAAAGAAAGTATTAATGGAAATATAAATATAAAGATTAATGATAAAATAAACAGAGGGAATTTTAATATAATTGTTGTAAAAAGAGTTGAAAAGATAAGTATAGGGTAGGCAATAAATTGCCTACCTTATATTGATATTTTTTAATCTTTACTATAAACTTAAATAGTAGATAGGAGTGGAGTTATGAAGAAGAAAACAAGACAAAGATTTATGTATGTAATTACTATATTTTTAGCTATTATGTTTTCTATGAGCTTATTAGTATCATTGGTTAGATAAGGAGTGTATCTATGTTTTTAAAATCCCTAGAAATAAGAGGTTTTAAATCTTTTGCAGATAAAACCAATTTAAAATTTAAAAAAGGTGTAACGGCAGTAGTTGGTCCTAATGGAAGTGGAAAAAGTAATATTTCAGATTCTGTAAGATGGGTTTTGGGAGAACAAAGTGTAAAAACTTTAAGAGGCGGAAAAATGGAAGATGTTATTTTTGCTGGAACTCAATTTAGAAAGCCTGTTGGATTAGCTCAAGTTTCACTTACTTTAGATAACTCTGATAATTCTTTAGATACTGATTACTCAGAAGTGACTGTAACAAGAAGAATATTTAGATCAGGTGAAACTGAGTATTTAATAAATAATCAAAAATGTAGGTTAAAAGATATACATGGATTATTTATGGATACTGGTATAGGTAAGGAAGGATATTCACTTATTGGACAAGGTAAAATAGAAGCTATTTTAAGTGGAAAACCTGAAGAAAGAAGAGCTTTGTTAGAAGAGGCTGCAGGAATTGTTAAGTTTAAATCTAGAAAAGAAGAAGCAGAAAAAAAACTTTCCAATACTGAAAATAACTTAGTAAGAATTAGAGATATAATCTCAACATATGAAGAAAGATTAGAACCTTTAAAAGAAGAAAGAGAAAAAGCTTTAAAGTATACAGAACTTGCAGAATCATTGAAGGTTAGAGAGGTTTCTTTATTAGTAAATAATATAAAATCTATAGATAAAGATATTAATGAAGTTAATAATGAAATAGATATAAGAAATAAAAATATAAAAGATAAAAAAATAGAGTTAACTAAAGCAAAAGAGGAATTGGTATCCTTAGAAAATAAAATAGAGGAATTAGAAAGTAAGAATGATAAAGAAAAAAGTGAATATTATTCGAAGAAAGAAGAAGTAAATCAAAGTTTAAATGATATAGAAATTTTTAAAGAGAGAATTAAGAACTTTGAAGAAATAATTAAAAAAGATTTATTAGAAGTAAAGTCCTTAGAAAATACTCTAAATATATCAAAAGAAGAAAAAGAATCCTTAATAAAAGAATTAGAAGATAAGATAAAAGAGCAGATACATAAGGAAAATCAAATTAAGGAATTTGAAAATACAATTAAAAATTTAAACTTTGAAATAAAGAATTTTGAAGATGAAATATCGAAAATAAAAGAAGAAGAATTTGAAATATTGAGAAAAACTTCTGAAACTAATAATACTATTTCATTGTTAAACAAGGAAATAGTAAATAAAGAAGAACTTACTTTAAATGGAGAAAACAATTTAAAGACAATAGAGGGAAATATAAGTATAAATTTAGCAACTATATCAAGTATAAATGAGAAGGTAAACTCTTATAAAAAACTAAGAGAAGAAATTCAACAAGTTATTATAGAAAATAAAAAAAAGATTGGATCTTTAAGTGGGCAAGTAACTAAGAAAGAAACGATTATAAGAGAAAGCTTAAAAAAGATTAATACTATAGAAGGTAAATTAGCAACTCTTAAAGATTTAGAAAAGAGCTATGAAGGTTATCAGCTATCTATTAAAAGATTGATGGAAAGAATAGATCGTGGGCAAATAACTTATGCAAAAGGAACTAAAGTTTTAGGAGAAATATTTAAGGCAGAAAAAAGATTTGAAACTGCAATAGAAATAGCTTTGGGTGGAGCTATTTCTAATATAATTACTGAAGATGAAAATATAGCTAAATTATTGATAGATTATCTAAAGAAAAACTCTCTAGGAAGAGCAACATTCCTTCCTCTTAATATAATTAAGGGAAGTAGAGTTAATATTTCAAATGATATTAAAAATTTAAAAGGATATCTAGGCATAGCATCTGATTTAATTTCCTTTGATTCTAAATATAAGGAAATAATGGATTATTCATTGGGGAAAACTATTATAGCTGAAACTATGGAAGATGCTTTAAAGATATCTAAGGTAGGTTCTCATAAGCTTAGAATAGTAACTTTGGATGGGGAAGTAATAAGTCCTGGCGGAGCTCTTACAGGTGGTAGCATATATAAGAAAAATAATTCAAGCATTTTAGGTAGAAGAAGAGAAATTGA
This sequence comes from Clostridium gallinarum, assembly GCF_014836325.1. GTDB lineage: Bacteria > Bacillota > Clostridia > Clostridiales > Clostridiaceae > Clostridium > Clostridium gallinarum. The sequence continues at coordinate 19,986 of NZ_JACSQZ010000007.1, read as the reverse complement.
AGAATTAGAAGAAGGTTTAATTGAAAATAAAAAGAATTATAATTTAGAATTAGATCTTCTTAAAAAAATAAGAGATGAAATTAAACTAATAGATGAAGATAATTTAAATAAAAGTGATGAAGTTCATAGTAAGAATATTGATATTACAAGATTAGAAAGTGAAGTTAAGGCCTTAGAAAATGAAAGTTTAAAACTAAAAAATGCTTTAGAAGTTTCAAAAAAAGAAATAATTTTAAATAAAGAAGCGTTGATAAAATTAAATAAAGAAATTGAAAATAAAGAAGAAGTTTTAAGTAAACTTAATGAAACAAAAGTTAATAATAAAGAAAAGGTAGATAGTTTACAAAAAATACTTTTAGAAAAAAATGAATCTTACAATAAAATTAAGGAAGAAAACATTCAAATTAAAATTAATAAGGCTAAACTAGATGAAATAGTTTATTCAAGACAAACTGATATTAACAGAAAAGAAAAAGAAGAAAAAGAAAGAGAAGAAAGAATTTCATTACTTAAAGAAGATAATGAAGAAAAGAAAAATAATATTGAACATTTAAGAAAAAAGATTGATGAGAAGATATTATTAATTGAAACTATAAATAAAAGATTAACTGAACTTGAAAATATATTTAAGGTAGATGAAGCTAATAGAATAAGTTTAAAGGATAAGTTAAAAATAAAGGATGGGGAAACTTCTGAATTAATTGAAGAAATAAGATCCTTAGAAAACGAACTTAATAAAAAAGAAATTTCATTTGCAAAATTAGAAAGTGAAAAAGAAAATTATTATTTCAGATTAAATGAAGAATTAAATTTAACATTAGCTGAAGCTATGGAAGTTGCAATTGAAGTAGATAATATATCTAGGGTTAAAGATGAAATATTTAAATTGAAATCGCAAATAACTTCTTTAGGGACTGTAAATTTAGCTGCAATTGCTGAGTATGAAGAAGTCTGTGAAAAATATAATTTTATGGCATCTCAAGAAGAGGATTTAAATAAGGCTAAAGAAGAACTAATGACAGTTATAAATGAAATGACAGTGAAAATGCAAGAGTTATTTAGCGAAAATTTTAAGATATTAAATAAAAACTTTAATGAAACATTTGTAGAATTATTTAAAGGTGGTAATGCTGAACTTATATTAGGTGAAGGTGATGAGCTTACAGCAGATATAGAAATAAATGTTCAACCACCAGGTAAAAAGCTTCAAAATATAAATTTAATGTCAGGTGGAGAAAAAGTTCTTTCTGCAATAGCATTATTATTTGCAATATTGAAAATGAAGCCAACACCATTTTGTATTTTAGATGAAATTGAAGCAGCTTTAGATGATGCAAATGTATATAGATATGCAGAATTTTTAAGAGAGTTTTCTGAAAACATACAATTTATAGTTATTACACATAGAAAAGGTACTATGGAAGCTAGTGATGTTATGTATGGAGTTACTATGGAGGAAAAGGGAGTTTCTAAGGTAGTTTCTGTAGATTTGAGTAAAGAAAGGTAGGAGATAGCTATGGCTATATTTGGAAAGATATTTGATAATTTAAAAACAGGTCTATCAAAAACAAAGGATGCACTAACAGATAAAATAAACGAAACATTAAAGTTAGCTATTACAATAGATGATGATTTATATGAAGAACTTGAAGAAATACTGGTAATGTCTGATATTGGTATGGATACGACTATAGAAATAATAGATAGATTAAAAGCTAAGATAAGAAAAGAAAAAATCAATGATCCTAGTGAAGTATATCCTGCTTTAAAAGAAGTGATAAAAAATATGCTTCTTGAAGGTACTGAAGCTTATTCAAATGAAGATGGTAAAAAAGTTATGTTAGTAATTGGTGTAAATGGAGTAGGTAAGACGACTTCAATAGGAAAGCTTGCAGCAAAGAATAAAGCAGAAGGAAAGAGAGTATTACTTGCGGCAGCTGATACATTTAGAGCAGCAGCTATAGATCAATTAGAAGTTTGGAGTGAGAGAGCTGGAGTTGATTTAATAAAACATAGTGAAGGGTCAGATCCTGCAGCAGTAGTTTTTGATGCTGTTAATGCAGCTAAATCAAGAAAGACAGATTTGTTAATATGTGATACTGCAGGTAGACTTCATAATAAGAAAAATCTTATGGATGAACTATCTAAGATAGGAAGAGTAATAGATAGAGAATTTGAGGGGGCATCAAAAGAAACTCTATTAGTTTTAGATGCAACAACAGGACAAAATGCAGTGATACAGGCAAAGCAATTTATGGAGGCATGTCCTATAGATGGGATAATATTAACTAAATTAGATGGAACAGCAAAAGGTGGAGTTGTAATATCTATAAAAAATACTTTAAATATTCCAGTTAGATATATAGGAGTAGGAGAAGGAATAGAAGATTTACAAGAATTTGATGCAGAAAGCTTTGCAGAAGCACTATTCTAAATTAAAAATTAAGAATTAAGAATGAAAAATTTATGTTGAAATTCAGAGGAATCTGAATTTCTTAAAATTCATAACTTAGCAAAGTTAAGTTATTTCCATAATTCTTAATTCTACATTTTACATTTTAAATTTTTTATAGGGTGTTAAGTAAAAGTACTTGACAGTATAGAGTTGTTTTGTTAAAATCTCTTTTGTGGGTAAGGTGATGAAATGGAAGATAGGGTTGAGATTTCATTATTAATGGATTTATATGGGCCATTATTAACTGAAAAACAATATAAAATTATGGAGCTTTATTATAATGAGGATTTATCCTTAGCTGAAATTGCTGAATTGAATAACACAAGTCGTCAAGCTATCCATGATTTAATAAAGAGATGCTATAAACAATTTCTATCCTATGAGGAGAAACTTAATTTGCTTGAAAAAAGTTTTAAGCAAGAAGAAATAATTATTAATCTTCTTAATGATTTAAAAGATAAATATTCTTTAAGCACAGAAGATTATAATAAATATAAAAATATATTAGAAGAGTTATAAAATCATAGGAGGGTTTAATATGGCTTTTGAAGGTTTATCCGATAAATTACAGGAAGCTTTTAAAAAACTTAGAGGTAAAGGAAAGCTTACTGAAAAAGATATAAAAGAAGCCATGAGGGAAGTAAAACTAGCTTTGCTAGAAGCTGATGTTAACTTTAAAGTAGTTAAGCAGTTTATTTCTAGAGTTAGCGAAAAGTGTGTTGGTGATGAAGTTTTAGAAAGCTTAACTCCAGCGCAACAGGTTATAAAAATAGTTAACGAAGAACTTACTGAACTTATGGGAGGTAGTGAAAGTAAATTAAACTTTAACTCTGTAGGTCCAACTGTAATAATGATGGTTGGTCTGCAAGGGGCAGGTAAGACCACAATGAGTGGGAAGCTAGCACTACAACTTAGAAAACAAAATAAAAAGCCTCTATTAGTAGCCTGCGATATATATAGACCAGCAGCTATAAAACAATTAGAGGTAGTTGGAAAGCAGATTGATATTCCAGTTTTCCAAATGGGTGATAAGGTTAATCCAGTTGATATAGCAAAAGCAGGAATAGCTCACGCAAGGGAAAATGGAAATAATGTAATAATAATAGATACAGCTGGTAGACTTCATATAGATGAAACTCTTATGGATGAATTAAAATCTATAAAAGAAGAAGTTAAACCTCAAGAAATACTACTTGTTGTAGATTCTATGACAGGTCAAGATGCAGTTAATGTTGCTGAAAGCTTTAATAATATATTAGATGTTTCTGGTGTTATTTTAACTAAACTTGATGGTGATACTAGAGGTGGAGCAGCTTTATCAATAAGACATATTACTGAAAAACCAATTAAATATATTGGTGTAGGCGAAAAAATGAGCGATTTTGAAGTTTTCTATCCAGATAGAATGGCTTCAAGAATATTAGGAATGGGCGATGTCCTTTCATTAATAGAAAAAGCTCAGCAAGCCTTTGACGATAATGAAGCTAAAGAACTAAGTGCCAAGATGCTAGAAAATGATTTTACTTATGAAGATTATTTAAGCGCAATGGAACAAATGAAAAAACTTGGATCTTTAAGCAAGATAATTGAAATGATACCTGGATTACCAAAAGAAGCAAAAGATATAGATTTCGATGCTGGTGAAAAAGAATTAAATAAAGTTAAATCTATAATATATTCTATGACACCTAAAGAAAGAAGAAATCCAAAGCTTATAGCAGGTTCTTCTTCAAGAAAGAAAAGAATTGCTAAGGGATCAGGTACTTCACTACAAGATGTTAATAAACTCATTAAGGGCTTTGATATGATGAGAAAGCAAATGAAACAAATGAAATCTTTTCAAAAGAAATCTAAAAAAGGATTCTTTGGTAAATTACCTTTTATGAGTTAAAATAAATAGTATTTTTTGAAGGAGGTGAAAAACATGGCAGTAAAAATCAGATTAAGAAGAATGGGTGCTAAGAAAGCTCCTTTCTATAGAATAGTTGTTGCTGATTCAAGAGCACCAAGAGATGGTAGATTCATCGAAGAAATTGGATACTACAATCCTTTAACTGAACCAGCTGAAATCAAAATCAACGAAGAAAAAGCTACTAAATGGGTTCAAAATGGAGCTCAACCAACAGATGTAGTTAAGAGACTATTTACTCAAGCAGGACTAAATAAGTAATTTTTAGGAGGTGAACTCTGTAATTAAATATAATTACAGGTGTTTATGAAGGAATTAATTGAAGGTATAGCTAAATCCCTTGTGGATAATCCAAATGAAGTTCATGTAAATGAAATACAAGGAGAGCAATCAATTATTCTGGAACTAAAGGTTGCTCCTGCAGATATGGGAAAAGTAATAGGCAAACAGGGAAGAATAGCAAAGGCTATTAGAACTGTTGTAAAAGCAGCAGCCATGAGAGAAGATAAAAAAGTAGTAGTTGAAATTATTGATAAGAAGAGTTAGGGTAATCCTAACTCTTTTTAATTAAGATTATAAGTATATTTTTATTAGGAGGTTGTAATACTTCTAATGTGTCTATATAATGAAAATGGAAATATTAGAAATATTAATATGCAAAATAATAAATTTTGAAATACTAATTAGGTAACAAATGAAATATATTATTTGTTTATATACAATATATAATAAAGATAAGAGGTGCAATATGAAGGAAATTTTAAGAGTTGGTAAAATAGTTAATACTCATGGATTAAAAGGAGAAGTTAAAGTAATACCATTAACAGATGATCCTAAAAGATATAATGAATTAGAATTTGTTCTTATAGATGGAATAAAGAGAAATATAGAAGGTTGTAAATATCAAAAGGATAGAGTTATTGTTAAAGTGGAAGGGATTAATTCTATTGAGGAAGCTGAAAAATATAAAAATAAATATATGGAAATTCCAAGAGAGTATGCAGTTCCTTTAGAAGAAGATACTTATTATATTGCAGATATAATAGGATGTAATGTATATGATACTGAAGGAAAAGACTTAGGGAAAATTTATGATGTAATTCAAACAAAAAACAATGATGTATACTGGATTAGAAAGCCTAAAGAACTTTTAATACCTGTACTTTTAGATATAGTTACAGATATTGATGTTGAAAATAAAAAAATAATCATAAAACCTGTAGGAGAATGGCAAGATGAAGATTAATATTCTTACATTATTTCCTGAAATGTTTGATATTTTTAATCATAGTATAATTGGAAAAGCTAAGGACAAGGGAATTGTAGAAATTTCACCTATAAATATTAGAGATTTCACATTAAATAAACATAAAAAAGTAGATGATTATCCTTATGGAGGAGGAGCGGGAATGGTAATGACTCCTCAGCCTCTTGTAGATTCTATAAGACACTGTAAGAAAGAAAATAAGGGAAAAGTTATCTTCTTAGGGCCAAGAGGAAAAACTTTTAATCAAAAAATGGCAATGGAATTAGCAAAAGAAGAAGAGCTTATTTTTGTATGTGGACATTATGAAGGTATAGATGAAAGAGTCTATAAGTACATAGATTTAGAAATATCTTTAGGGGATTTTATATTAACAGGTGGAGAAATGGCAGCTATTCCAGTGGTGGATTCTATTTTAAGATTAAGAAATGGAGTTTTAGGAAAAGAAGAGAGCTATGAAGATGAATCATTTTCAGAAGGGTTACTTGAATATCCTCAGTATACAAGACCTGAAGAATTTGAGGGAGAAAAGGTTCCGCAGGTTTTACTTTCTGGGCATCATGAGAATATAAGAAAATGGAGAAGAGCACAATCTTTAATTCTGACAAAGGAAAGAAGAAAAGATTTATATGATAAAATTATCTTGAGTAAAGAAGATAAAAAAATATTAGAAAAATATAAATAAAATATTGAATAATAATATTAATTATGTTAGAATTACCTTTGTGTTAGTACGGGCGGTCCTCTGTCAAGAACTTGTTAAGAACGTCTAATAAAAATTTAAGGAGGGACTACACAATGAACGAAATAATAAGAGCTATAGAAGCAGAACAATTAAGAAATGATCTACCAAACTTCAACGTTGGAGACACTGTTAAAGTTTATGTTAAGATCAAAGAAGGATCAAGAGAAAGAATCCAAATGTTTGAAGGAACAGTTATTAAGAAGCAAAACGGTGGATTAAGAGAAACTTTCACTGTAAGAAGAGTTGCTTACGGAACTGGAGTAGAAAGAACTTTCCCAATGAACGCTCCAAGCATTGATAGAATGGAAGTAGTAAGAAAAGGTAAAGTTAGAAGAGCTAAGTTATTCTACTTAAGAGATAGAGTAGGTAAGGCTGCTAAAGTTAAAGAATTAAACGTTAGATAATAATCTGATGATTAAGTAAGGGACTTTTTTAAGTCCCTTTTTCTTTAATATATAGGAAATTATAAAAAGTTTTTATGTATATTAACTATTTTTAATTTACTTCATTTATCTTTTAAGTATGCTATATAAGATTGTTATGACTTGGAGCTAAGGCTACTAAAAAAGCAAACTTATATAGCATTATTTTTATTTGAATTAAACAATATTTATATAATAAAATTTATACATAACTATGATTAAATATTTAATACGGAGGAATTAATATGGGTAAAATAAACTGGTTTCCAGGGCATATGAAAAAAACTCAAAGAGAAATTAAGGAAAATTTAAAATTAGTAGATGCGGTAATAGAAATTAGAGATGCAAGAATACCAAGAAGTTCAGCCAACCCTGATATAGATAAACTTTGTGAAGGAAAACCTAGAATAATACTTTTAAACAAAAGTGATTTATCGGAAAATAAAGTAACTAAAATGTGGATCAATCATTTATCTTCAGAAAATGTTAAAGTTTTAGAGGTGAATTGTTTAACAGGGAAGGGATTAAATCAAATAAAACCTACATTAGATTTATTACTAAAGGAAAAGCATGATAGATTAAAAGCTAAGGGATTAGTAAAAATTCAAATGAGAGTTATGGTAGTTGGTATACCTAACGTAGGAAAATCTACATTTATAAATAAAATGGCAAAGAATAATATAGCTAAAACAGGGGATAGACCAGGTGTTACAAAGAGCAAACAATGGATAAAGACTAAAATGGATATTGAAATGCTAGATACTCCAGGAGTTTTATGGCCTAAATTTGAAGATGAAAAAACAGCTCTTAACCTTGCTTTTACAGGTGCAATAAAAGATGAAATTATGGATATTGAGGAATTATCTTTTAATTTAGTCAAGAGACTACAGGAATATTATAAAGCTAATTTGATAGAAAGATATAAAATAGATGATGTTAATGAAGATCCTCTTGAGACACTGAATAGCATTGCAAGAAAAAGAGGATGTTTAATTAAAGGCGGCGAAATAGATTATAATAGAATTGCAGTAATTTTATTAGATGAATTTAGAGGTGGAAAAATAGGAAATATTTCATTAGAACATCCAAATGAAGAAATTGAGGAATAGTATGGAATTATTAAATATTAATATTGAGAGTTTAAGTTATAAAGATATAAAAAGTTTTGTAGATAAGATAAATATAAAAGAAGAAAGAAATAATGCAGAACTTGTATATTTAATTGATAAATTAGCTTTAGATAATAGAAAAAATGTTAAAGCATTAAGTGAAAAAATAAAAAAAGAAAGAGAAAAGATAAAACTTGAGTGTGAAAGAGTAAAAAAAATGTATAATTTTGATAAAGGATTTGGAAATTATACATATGTAGCAGGTGTAGATGAGGTTGGTCGTGGACCTTTAGCAGGACCTATTGTTGCATGTGCTGTTATTTTAGATTTAAATGTATTAGATGATGAGTTAATTCTTTGGCTAAATGATTCAAAGAAATTATCAGAAAAGAAAAGAGAGGAATTAGCAAAAGAAATTAAGGATAAAGCATTAGCTTACTATATAGCAGAAAAATCAAGTAATGAAATTGATAAAAATGGAATAGCATTTTGTAATAACCAGATATTTTTAGAAGCATGTAATTCTATGTCCATAAAACCAGATTTAGTTTTGTCAGATGGATATTTAGTTAAAGGGATAAATATAGAAAATAAATCTGTAATTAAAGGAGATGCAAAATCAGCATCTATAGCTGCAGCATCTATATTGGCTAAGGTTTATAGAGATAATTTAATGAAGGAATATTCAAAGGAATATCCTTATTATGCTTTTGAAGAAAATGCTGGTTATGGTACAACTAAACATATAGAAGGAATAAAAGAATATGGACCATGTAAAATACACAGAATGTCATTCTTGAAAAATATATTATAATATTTTAATATAACCTAAAAGCATCTTTTAAATGATTTATATCATATAAATTATTATTTTTATTAAAATAAATTTCTATAACATCAAATCTACAATTATAATTAAATAATTTATTTTTAATTAAAAAATATTTAGACATACTAATTATTTGTTTTTGTTTTAAGTAGGTAACAGCTTCATTTGGTAATCCAAAGGTATAGCTATACCTACTTTTTACTTCTATAAAAACTATAATATCTTTGAATTTACATATTATATCTATTTCTCCATTTCTAGTTCTAAAATTTCTACAAATAATATCATAATTATTTTTCTTTAAAAATTCTAATGCTAAACTTTCTCCATAGTTACCAATATCTTTATTATATTTTTTCATAAAATCACCCTTTTTAAATATTGACTATAATAATATAAAAAATTCATATATTTATGATTAATAAATAATTCTTATGGTCAATAATCTTTAAAGAGGTGAGTGATTTGTCGATAGAAATTATAAGTGCAACAAATAATGCTTTAGATGGAATGCTTATAACAGTTGAAGTAGATATTAATAAAGGAATGCCAAGTTTTAGCATAGTAGGTTTACCGGATACTTCTATAAAGGAATCAAGGGAAAGAGTTAGATCGGCTATAGTTAATAGTGGATATGAATTTCCACTAGGAAGAATAACAATAAATTTAGCCCCAGCTGATATAAAGAAAATAGGATCATTATTAGATTTACCTATAGCTTTAGGAATTTTAATGAAATCAAATCAAATTAAGAATACGGATTTAAATGATTTTATTGTTTTTGGAGAACTTTCTTTGGGAGGAGATTTAAAAGAAATAAAGGGTATTCTTCCAATTGTATTTCAAGGTGAAAATATGAAAAAAAACAATTTTATATTTCCCTTAAGCAATTTGAGAGAGCTTAGATATTTTAATGTAGGAAATTTTTATCCTTTTAGAAATTTAAATGAAGTTATATCTTTTATTGAAAACAAAGATTTATTACCATATATATTTAATGAAGAAAAAGAATTTGATGAAGAAAGTGTATTTGATTTTGGAGAAGTTGTAGGACTTAAAACTTCTAAAAGAGTTATGGAAATTTCAGCTGCTGGAAGGCATAATGTTCTTTTATATGGAGCTCCAGGATCCGGTAAAACTATGCTAGCTAAAGCTTTACCTTCAATAATGCCACCACTTAATTATAATGAAGAAATAGAAATAGCTAAAATATATAGTGCTTCTGGTTTGTTTCTTGGAGAAAATAGAATAACAAGACCCTTTAGGTCTCCTCATAATACAATAACTAAAACTGCTTTAGTTGGAGGGGGAAAGGAAGTTAAGGCTGGTGAAATAACATTAGCACATAATGGAGTATTGTTTTTAGATGAGATTTTAGAATTTAAAAGAGATGTGTTAGAGGTTTTAAGAGAACCTTTGGAAGAAAAAGTGATTAATATTAATAGAATTAATGGAACTTATAAATTACCATCTAATTTTCTTTTGATAGCAGCATGTAATCCTTGTCCCTGCGGCCAGTATTTGGGGTTTGGTGGTGATAATAAATGTGTTTGTAGTGAATGGGAAAGAAAAAGATATATGGCAAGGCTTTCAAGAGCATTATTGGACAGAATAGATCTTTTAAATTATGTACCAAAGCTAAAATGTGAAGATATAAATAAAAAAAGTGATAACTTAAGTTCTAAACAAATGAGAGAAAGAGTTATAAATGCAAGAGAAATACAAAAATATAGATTTAGAGAAAGCAGATATAATTATAACTCTGAAGTAAGAGGAAAAGATATAGATGCTTTATTTAATATAGATAATTCAGCTAGAATATTATTATCTAGCTATTATGAGAAGTTTGATTTAAGTATGAGAGGATATGATAAAATTTTGAAAGTTTCTCGTACTATAGCTGATTTAGATAATAAAGAGAAAATATGTGAATATCATATATTTGAAGCTCTAGGATATAGAAAGAATATAGAAGGTGAAATTATATAGGAGGTATTTTGATGAATTATGATGAACTATGGTTTATTTTATTAAAGCTATCTAATGAAAAGAAAGTTAATTTAATAAAAAAATATAAAAAAGAAGAAGATATAAGAAAAAATAAAGACAAAATAAAAGAATTAAGAGATATAAATCTAACTGAATTAACTGATGAAAAAATTATTGAATTTAATAAGTATACAAATAATAATGGTATCGGATATATTACTATTAATTCTAAAGAATATCCAGATATTTTAAATCATCTTCATGAACCTCCTTATGTATTATTTTATAAGGGAAATTTAGATTTATTAAAAGGGAGTTTAGGAGGGATAATAGGTGCAAGAAAATGTACTAACTATGGAGCGGAGATAGCAAAGATAATAGGGAAGGAATTAAGTGAAAATAATATAACTGTAGTTAGTGGATTAGCGGCAGGAATAGATTCTATAGCTCAAAAAAGTGCTATAAATTATAGGGGAAAAACCATAGGTGTATTGGGATGCGGAATAGATGTTATTTATCCTAAAAATAATAAGTTTTTATATGAAGAAATAGTTAAAAATGATGGACTTATTATATCTGAATATTTACCTAAAACTCCACCAATGGCATATAATTTTCCAAGAAGAAATAGAATAATTAGTGCTATAAGTAGTAAATTAGTTATAATAGAAGCAACAGATAAAAGTGGAAGCTTAATTACTGTAAATTTTGCATTAGAACTTGGAAAGGATATAATGGCAGTACCAGGTCCTATTATTAATGGAAATAGTTCTGGATGTAATAAATTAATAAGGGACGGAGCTAAGCCATTTACTGAAATAGATGATTTATACGATTTTTTTAGTATTAAAAAAGAATATAAAATAGAAATCAATAAAAATAGTTCTAAAATAGAGTTATTACAGGTTATAAATAGTGAACCTAAGCATTTAGATGATATATTAAATTCTGTAAATGTTGACAGGAAGGTATTGTTTGAGTTATTATTTGAAATGCAAAATAGAAATGAAATTATTTGCCTTCCAGGCAATTTTTATGCTAAATCAATATAAATCAAAGGGGGTGTAACTCCAAAAATAAAATGGAGTTTTATATATGGGACAGAATCTTGTAATAGTGGAATCGCCAGCAAAGGCTAAGACTATAGGGAAATATCTTGGTAAAAATTATACAGTTGAAGCATCAATGGGACACGTAAGAGATTTACCTAAAAGTAAATTAGGAGTAGATATAGAAGATAATTTTAACCCTAAGTATATAACAATAAGGGGAAAAGGGGACTTAATTGCTAAATTAAAAAAAGCAGCAAAAAAAGCTGACAAAGTTTATCTTGCAACTGACCCTGATCGTGAGGGTGAAGCAATATCCTGGCATTTAGCTAATATATTAAAAATACCAGAAGATAAAAAATGTAGAATAGTTTTTAATGAAATAACTAAAAATGCTGTAAAAGCTTCTATTAAAGAAGCTAGACAAATAAATAATAATTTAGTAGATGCACAACAAGCTAGAAGAATATTAGATAGATTAGTTGGATATGAAATAAGTCCAATATTATGGAAAAATGTAAAGTGGGGACTAAGTGCTGGTAGAGTACAATCAGCAGCTTTAAAACTTATTTGTGATAGAGAAGAGGAAATTAAAAAGTTTATACCTAAAGAGTATTGGACTGTTGACTGTATAGCAACAAAAGATAGAAAGAAGTTTCCTATTAAGTTAACACATTACAATGGTAAGAAAGTTGAAATAAGCACTAAAGATGAAAGTGATAAAATTATTGAAGAATTAAATAAGAATAGCTTTATAGTTTCTAAAGTAAAAAAAGGAACTAAAATTAAAAATCCGTTGCCTCCTTTTACTACAAGTACTTTACAACAAGAAGCGTCAAAAAAATTAAATTTTATGACGAAAAGGACTATGTCTATAGCCCAAGTGCTATATGAAGGTGTAGAAGTTAAGGGGTATGGAACTGTTGGTTTAATTACTTATATGAGAACAGATTCTGTTAGAATCTCTGATGAAGCACAAGGAAAAGCATTAGAATTTATAAATGATAATTTTGGAAGTGAATACGCTCCAAATAAACCTAGAGTATATAAAGGAAAGAAAAATATCCAAGATGCACATGAAGCAATTAGACCATCTGTTATTGAAATAACACCAGAAATTGCAAAGAAATCTTTATCTCCAGAACAATATAAGTTATATACATTAATTTGGAACAGATTTATGGCAAGTCAAATGGCTTCATGTGAATTAAATACAAATAGTATTGAAATATTAAATGGTAATTATAAGTTTAAGGCAAATGGATCTACTGTTAAATTTGATGGATTTATGAAGCTTTATGAATATTTAACAGAAGAAGACAATGAAGATGTGTCATTACCTGTATTAAAAGAAAATGATGAGTTAAGCAAAGTAAATATAGAAGCAAAACAACATTTTACTCAGCCACCAGCAAGATATAGTGAAGCATCTTTTGTTAAATTGTTAGAGGAAAAAGGGATAGGAAGACCAAGTACTTATGTTCCTACTATATCAGTGTTATTAAGTAGAGATTATGTAAATAGAGAAAAGAAAAATTTAGTTCCTACAGAGCTTGGTTTTATTGTTAATAATATAATGAGCGACTATTTTGAACAAATTGTAGATGTAGAATTTACTGCAGATATGGAGAAAAATTTAGATCATATTGAAGAAGGGCAAGAAGAGTGGAGAAAAGTTGTAGGAGAGTTTTTCAGTCCATTAAAAACAGCTTTAGAGAAAGCGGAAAAGGAAATATCTAAGGTTGTAATTGAAGATGAAGTTAGTGATGTCCCATGTGATAAGTGTGGTAGAATGATGGTTATTAAGCATGGAAGATACGGTAAATTCTTGGCTTGCCCAGGATATCCAGAATGTAAAAATGCTAAACCTATTGTGGAAGAAATTGATGCACCATGTCCAAAATGTGGTGGAAAAATTCTAGCTAAAAAAAGTAAAAAAGGTAAGAAGTTTTTTGGATGTGCAAATTATCCAAGTTGTGATTTTGTAAGTTGGAATGAACCTTTAAAGGATAAGTGTCCAGAATGCGGAAATTACATGGTGTTAAAATATAGTAAAACTAAAGGGAATTATGCTCAGTGTTCCGATAGTAATTGTAACAAAATTGTTACTATAACTAAGGAAAATAATGAGGAATAAAAAAAAGAAACTGATTACAGCTTGATAATGTGTTAAAATATATAAATTTTATAAAGCAATGTCGAAAATAGTAAGAAATTTGTTGAAAATAAAAATGGCCTATGATAGACTTAATAGGTAATGGAGATGTTTTTGGAAAATTTATATAATTTGAAATTTTCTAAAAATTATGGTTTATATTATAGGAGGAAGTTGAATGTCAGCATTATTAAATAAAACAAGAATGTTAAATAAGATATTACAAAAATCAGGAACAGATCCAGTAGCTTTTGAAGATATATGCGATTTATTAAGTGATGTTTTATCATGTAATGTATATGTAACAAGTAGAAAAGGAAAAGTACTTGGATATGCATTATCAAAAAGTTTTGAATGTGATGTCATGAAAAAACAAGTAGTTGAAGAAAAGAGATTTCCAAAAGACTATAATGAAAATTTATTAAATATTCACGAAACTGTAGCTAATTTATCTAATGAAGGATTATGTTTCTTTGAAGATGAAGGAAACTGCAAGTTGGAAGATAAAATAACTACTATAGTTCCTATAATGGGTAATAGAGAAAGATTAGGTACTTTAATTCTTGCAAGATTTGGAGAATATTTTACTGATGATGATCTAGTTTTAGCAGAATATAGTGCAACTATAGTTGGTCTTGAAATATTAAGAGCTAAACAAGTTGAAATAGAAGAAGAAGCTAGAAAAAAAGCAGTAGTTCAACTTGCTATTGGAACATTATCTTATTCTGAACTTGAAGCAGTAGAACATATTTTTGGAGAACTAGACGGAAATGAAGGATTACTAGTTGCTTCTAAAATTGCAGATAAAGTTGGGATAACAAGAAGTGTTATAGTAAATGCTTTAAGAAAGTTTGAAAGTGCTGGTGTTATAGAATCAAGATCTCTTGGAATGAAGGGAACTCACATTAAAATATTAAATGAAAAGTTACTTGATGAATTAAAAAAGATTAATTAACATAAAATAAAAACGTTAAATCACTTAAGTGATTTAACGTTTTTTATATTAAGAAAATATTTATAAAGTAAAATTATCTTTTATATAAAAAAATGTTGCCACTATAATAACCTTATGTTATACTAACAAAGGTAAGAAATACACACATTATCCAATTTATAAAGTTGGTGCCTAAATAGGAATCTTTATAAGAAGATAATGGAGGAAATAACCAGGAGGTAGAAAATGGCAGTTATATCAATGAAACAATTATTAGAAGCAGGTGTACACTTTGGACACCAAACAAGAAGATGGAACCCTAAGATGGCTCCTTATATATTCACAGAAAGAAATGGAATATATATAATAGATCTTCAAAAAACAGTTAAAAAAGTAGATGAAGCTTACGAATTCATTAAAGAAGTAGCAGCTGAAGGAAAAGATATCTTATTTGTAGGAACTAAGAAGCAAGCTCAAGAAGCTATTCAAGAAGAAGCAATAAGATCAAACATGCACTTCGTTAATAATAGATGGTTAGGTGGAATGTTAACTAACTTCAAAACTATTAAAACTAGAATTAATAGATTAGAAGCTTTAAAGACTATGGAAGAAGATGGAACTTTCGATGTTTTACCAAAGAAAGAAGTAATTAAATTAAAAGGTGAAATGGAAAAGTTAGAAAAGAACTTAGGCGGAATCAAGAACTTAGATTCTAATAATATTGGAGCTATATTCGTAGTTGATCCAAGAAAAGAAAAGAATGCTATTTCAGAAGCTAAAATTTTAGGAATACCAGTTGTAGGTATCGTAGATACTAACTGTGATCCAGAAGAAGTAGATTATGTAATTCCAGGAAATGATGATGCAATAAGAGCTGTTAAATTAATAACTGCAAAAATTGCTGATGGTATAATCGAAGCAAGACAAGGCGAACAATTAGCTGAATAATAAAATAAAAAGAAGGTAGGTGAGTTTTCTCATTTACCTTTTAACCTAGATAATAAGGTTTACAATAAGTTAGGAGGAATTAACGTTATGATAACTGCTCAATCAGTTAAAGAATTAAGAGAAAAAACTGGTGCAGGAATGATGGACTGCAAAAAAGCTTTAACAGAAGCTCAAGGAGATATGGAAAAAGCTGTTGAAATATTAAGAGAAAAGGGTCTTGCTGCCGCTGCTAAAAAAGCAGGAAGAGTTGCTGCAGAAGGTATAGTAAAGACTTATATATCAGAAGATAGCAAATCAGCTGGTATAGTTGAGTTAAACTGTGAAACAGACTTCGTTGCTGCTAATGAAGAATTTGTAAACTTTGCTAATAGATTAGCTGAAATGGCATCAACAACTTCAGCTTCTACAGTAGAAGAATTTGTTGCTGAAAAATATGATGCTGAAAATACAGTTTCAGAAGCACTAACAGCTTTAATAGCTAAATTAGGTGAAAACATGACTGTAAGAAGATTTGAAAAATTCAACGTTGCAAGTGGAGTAGTTGAAAGCTATATTCACGGTGGCGGAAGAATCGGTGTTGTAGTAGAATTAAACTGTGAAGCTGACAATACTGCTGTATTAAAAGAAGTAGCTAAAGATGTTTGTATGCAAGTTGCTGCTGCTAACCCATCATTCTTAAGCAGAGAAGATGTTGATACAGAAGCTTTAGAAAAGGAAAAAGAAATCTATAGAGTTCAAGCTTTAAACGAAGGAAAACCAGAAAACATAGTAGAAAAAATGGTAATGGGAAGAATTCAAAAATACTACAAAGAAGTATGTCTTTTAGATCAAGCTTGGGTAAAAGATGGCGATAAGAGCATAAGCAAATACCTTCAAGAAAAATCAAAGGAAGTTGGTTCTCCTATAACTATCAATAAGTTTGTAAGATTCGAAAGAGGAGAAGGTATCGAAAAAGTAGAAGATAACTTCGCTGAAGAAGTAGCTAAGATGAGTAAATAATACAAAGGAGGGCACATATTGTGTTCTCCTTTTTTAGGAAATAACTTATATATATGGAGGTACTAAGAATGGATAAATGTCAATATAAAAGAGTTATACTTAAGGTTTCTGGCGAAGCTTTAGCAGGAGTAAATGGATTTGGATTTGACTTTGATATTATAAAAAGAATTACTTTAGAAGTTAAAGACTTAGTTAATATGGGAGTTGAAGTTGGGTTAGTAGTTGGTGGAGGAAATATATGGAGAGGTAGAAGTGGTGAAGGTATGGATAGATCACAAGCTGATCATATGGGTATGTTAGCTACTTGTATTAATGCTTTAGCTCTTCAAGATTCTCTTGAACAAAATGGAGTAATGACTAGAGTTCAAACAGCTATAGAAATGAAAGAAATAGCAGAACCTTTTATAAGAAGAAGAGCTGTTAGACACTTAGAAAAAGGAAGAGTTGTAATTTTTGCAGCGGGTACAGGAAATCCTTATTTTTCAACTGATACTACAGCAGCTTTAAGAGCAGCTGAAATTGAAGCAGATGTAATATTATTGGCAAAAAAAGTTGATGGAGTTTATGATAAAGATCCATATAAGTATAAGGATGCTAAAAAGTATGATACACTTACTTATATAGAAGTTCTTGAAAAAGGATTACAAGTTATGGATTCAACTGCGACATCTTTATGTATGGATAATAATATTCCAATCTTAGTATTTGGATTAGAAGAACCAGGAAATATAAAGAAAGCAATTTCTGGAGAAAAAATAGGAACTTTAGTTTCATCTAAAAAATAGGAGGTTATTATGATTAAAGACATTATTGTAAAAGCAGAAGATAAAATGAAAAAAACTATTTCAGTATTAAAATCTGATTTATCAACTTTAAGAGCTGGTAGAGCTAACCCAACAATGTTAGATAGAATTAAAGTTGATTATTATGGAAGCCCATGTCCATTAAGTCAAGTTGCTAATATTTCAGCTCCAGAGCCAAGAGTATTAGTAATTTCGCCTTGGGAAAAAAGCTTAATGAAAGAAATTGAAAAAGCTATTTTAGTTTCAGACTTAGGAATAAATCCTTCAAATGATGGTAGTGTTATTAGATTAGTAGTTCCAGAATTAACAGAAGAAACAAGAAAAAATTTAGTTAAAGTTGTTAAAAAGACTGGTGAAGATGCCAAAGTTGCTTTAAGATCTATAAGAAGAGAAGCAAATGATAAAATTAAAGCTCTAAAAAAAGATGGAGAAATAACAGAAGATGAACTTAAGAACTCAGAAGAAAAAGTTCAAAAAATAATAGATACTTACGTTAAGGAAGTAGATACGTTAATTACGGCAAAAGAAAAAGAGATTATGTCAATTTAAAACCTGCCTTTTAGCAGGTTTTTTTCCATATCAAATGGTGGAGGGAACATGAAGTTATGTTAGATGTTTTTAAAACTAGTAAAAAGAAAAAAGAAAATAAAGAAATAGTTTTAGACCAAAATAATATACCCAAGCATATAGCTATAATTATGGATGGAAATGGACGCTGGGCAAAGAAAAGAAAATTACCAAGAACTATGGGGCATAAAGCAGGTGTAGAAACAATAAGAAGAGTAATAAAAGAGTCGCATATTTTAGGTATAAAGTATTTAACTTTATATGCATTTTCTACTGAAAATTGGAAAAGACCAGATGAAGAAGTGTCAGCTTTAATGAAATTACTAGTAGAATATTTAAGAAGTGAATTAGCAGAATTAAATAAAAATGGAGTTGTAATTAAGATTTCAGGTGATATAACTAAACTTCCAAAAGAAGCACAAAGTGAAGTTTTAGAAGCTATTGAGGTGACTAAAAATAATACTGGTATAGTACTTAATATAGCTTTTAATTATGGTGGACGAGATGAAATTATTAGAGCAGTTAAGTTATTATGTGAAGAAGTGAAATCTGATAACATAAAGATTGAAAATATAGATGAAAAAGTATTTGAGAATTATTTATATACTAAAAATATACCCGATCCTGATTTAATTATAAGACCTTCAGGAGAGCAAAGAATTAGCAACTTTTTATTATGGCAATGTGCATATTCTGAGTTTTGGTATTCTAACGTTTGCTGGCCTGATTTTAAGGAAGAACACTTACAAAAAGCCATATATGATTATCAACATAGAGACAGAAGATATGGTGGAGTATAGTATTTGAGGTGGAGAAATGAAATTAAATAGCAGATATATAGGAGCGGCTATGATAGCTCCGTTTATACTTTTCATATTCTTAGGAGGTATTTATCTTAAGGGATTTACAATAATTCTTTCTATAGCTGGATTATATGAGTTTTATAAAGCAGTTAGAGAAAAAAATTTCAATCCAATTCCTATGGTTGGATATTTACTCTTAGCATTATTTTATCTATTAGAAAATAACTTTGAATATATTATGTATATTATTGTATTAGCTACTGTATTTTTATTAATAATTCCAGTAGTTAATTTAAAATATACTTTTATAGATGTGGCAATAACTCTTATAGGATTTTTATATGTAGGAATGTTATTTAGCTTTATTCCATTGGTTAATGATAAACCATCAGGACAGTTTTTAGTTTGGCTTATATTTATTGGATCTTGGATATGCGATACAGCAGCTTATTATTCAGGGAAGTACTTAGGGAAAAGAAAGCTGTGCCCAGAAGTTAGTCCTAAGAAAACTATAGCTGGATCAATAGGTGGATTATTAGGAAGTGCATTAGGTTGTGGAATATTTGGTATTATTGTTTCTTCTTATGTTTCTGAAGTGCAAGTAATTCATTTCTTTTTAATAGGAACCTTATGTGGAATCATGGGACAGTTTGGTGATTTAGTAGCTTCATCAATAAAGAGATATGTTGGTATTAAGGATTATAGCAATTTAATACCAGGACACGGTGGAATTTTAGATAGATTTGATTCTATATTATTTAATTCAATAGTGGTATTTTATTATTTAACTTTTATTATTGGTATTTAAGAGGTAGGATGTTATAAACATCCTACTTTTTTGCTATCTAGGAAATTATATTGTTATTAAATGGTATGGATTAATAATAGTTATAATACAATTATAGTATGAAATAATAAGGGGAACTATTATGAGATTATATAATACATATTATAAGATAATTAACTTAATAATTACATTTGTAATAATTTCTGTTATTACAATAGG
>NZ_JACSQZ010000079.1 GCF_014836325.1 Clostridium gallinarum | reverse complement strand
CTACAGATGAAGTTATAATATTAGATATACTATAATTCACTTCTTCCTTTGGTAATTTATAATTATTAACTAATAGATTTGTTTCTTCTTTTGATGTGATATTTATTAAATTAAATAAACTGATTTTGCTTTCTGGTCCAAATGGAACTAATAATTTTATAATTAATATAAACCATAAGTAATATATTATTGACTTTTTCATATGTTGTTTTAGTATTAATCTAATTAATAAAATTAAACCTACTAATATGCTTCCAACTATAGAGGATTCTATAACAAAACTCATTATTTATCCTCCATATCTAGTTTCTTATTTAATACATCTCTTAATTCATTGATATCTTCTTTAGTAAGTTTTTCACTTTTAACTAAATTAAGCACCATTTCATTTAGTGATCCATTAAATACTTTCTTTAAGAATGATTTACTTTCTTCTTTTATACATTCCTCTTCTGATATTAATGGATAATAAAAATACTCTTTCCCATTTTTTCTAAAACCTATTGCTTCTTTATTTAAAAGCCTATTAATTAAACTTTTTATAGTTGTACTTTTCCACTCTTGCTTTCCTTTTAGTTTATCAATTATTTCATTAGCTGTTGCTTCTTCCTTTGACCAGATAATTTTCATAACTTCCCACTCTGAATCTGATATTTTAGGTAAATTATTCACAATACTCCTCCTTTAATTACAAACGTAATCTTTATTTATAGTTTACACTTGTAATCAATAATAATCAACCATTTTTTACCATAATTATTTATTCTTAATTATAAAAGGGGCTGTCTATATGACAACCCCATAATATTATTTTTATAGTATTCCAAATGCAAGTATTAAAGCACCAAATACTATTGATACCATAGACATTAATTTTATTAAGATATTTATGGATGGTCCTGTTGTATCTTTAAATGGATCTCCTACAGTGTCCCCAACTACTGCTGCTTTATGGCAGTCTGACCCTTTTCCACCTAAAACTCCAGATTCAATATATTTTTTTGCATTATCCCATGCTCCACCTGAATTTGACATCATAATTGCCATTGCAAATCCTGTTACAGTTGATCCTGCAAGTAATCCTGCTACACCATTTGGTCCTAAAATTAATCCTACAATTACAGGTGTTGCTATTGCTATTATTGCTATTGTAATAAGCTCTTGTTGTGCAGATTTTGTACAAATATCTACACAGGATTCATAATCTGGTTCTCCCTTTCCTTCCATAAGTCCAGGAATTTCTTTAAATTGCCTTCTAACTTCTACAACTATTTTAGAAGCTGCTCTACCAACTGCATCCATAGTCTTCGCTGAGAAAAGGAAGGTTACCATTCCACCAATAAATAATCCTATAAGTACTTGTGGGTTTAATATAGATAAATTAAATTCAAAACTATATTCTCCACTTTTCACTAAATTTTCTATTGAATCTTTATATGCTGCTATAAATGCAAGTGCTGTTAATGCAGCAGAACCTATAGCAAAACCTTTACCTGTTGCTGCTGTTGTATTTCCTAGTGAATCTAAGGCATCTGTTCTTTTTCTTACTTCTGGATCTAAATCTGCCATTTCAGCTATTCCCCCTGCATTATCAGCAATTGGACCATAAGCATCTGTTGCAAGTGTAATACCAAGAGTAGATAACATTCCAACTGCTGAAATTGCTATTCCATATAGACCTAAATTAAAATCATTACTTCCACCTGATAAATTAAAACTTATTAAAACTGATATAGCTACTATTACTACTGGAATTGCTGTAGATGACATTCCTAAAGAAAGTCCTCCAATTATAATAGTTGCAGGCCCTGTTTTACTCATATCTGCTAAATTTTTAGTAGGCTTATAATTATCCGAAGTATAGTATTCAGTAAAAAATCCTATTAATATACCAGCAATAAGCCCTGATAATATACTAAAATAAACTCCTAAATTTTCTGCTCCTAATAAATACTTAACAATAAAAAATGATCCTACTGCAACAATTATTGATGATATATAAGTTCCCCTTCTTAATGCATTTAAAAGATTTTTCTGACTTGCATCTTCTTTAGCCTCAACAAAAAAACTAGAAAATATAGAAGCTACTACACCTAAGGTTGCAACCAATAATGGAACAAATACCCCTTCAGTCGATAATCCAGCTGCTACTGCTAAAGCACAAGAAGAAATTAAAGATCCAACATAAGATTCATATAAATCTGCTCCCATACCAGCTACATCACCAACATTATCACCAACATTATCTGCAATAACAGCTGGATTTCTTGGATCATCCTCTGGAATTCCAACTTCCACCTTTCCAACTAAGTCAGCTCCAACATCTGCTGCCTTTGTAAATATTCCACCACCAACTCTAGCAAATAAAGCCATAGAAGAAGCTCCTATACCAAAAGTTAATATATTGGTTGTAACTTGAAGTAATCTTTCTACCTCTTGTAAATCACTATAATACCAATCTAAAAATAAGTAACCTAGTGCTATATATAAAAGTCCTAAAGAAACAACAACTATTCCAATTATTGATCCACTTTTAAATGAAATTTTCAAAGCTCCATTTAAGCTCTTTTTAGCTGCTGTAGTAGTTCTTGAATTAGCATTAGTTGCAACTTTCATTCCTATAAAACCAGTAAGCCCTGATAAAAATCCTCCTATAACAAAAGAAAATGGTACAAATATTGATATATATCCAAAGAAGCTCATAATTAAAAATATAATAAACATTAATACAAAAAATATTGCAACACCTTTATATTGTCTTTTTAAATATGCATTTGCTCCTTTTCTAATTTTAAAAGAAATATTCTTTACTTTTTCTTCACCTTCATCAGCTTTCATAACTACATTTGCTTGATAAAAAGAAAAAAGCAAACCTAAAGTAGAACCAAGTAAAATCCAAAGAATAAAATTCATGATAATTCCTCCCATATATAAATAAAATAATTTATTTTTACTTATATATACGTTTCAAATTTCAAGAAAATACTCTATATTACTTTATTTTTTAGGTTTGCTTAAATTTTATTAATATTTATTTTTTTAATGAATGTTCTATTATCATATCTATAAACTCTGAGTAGCTTATACCTTTTTCACCAGCACTTTGTGGGAAAAGACTAGTTGCAGTCATACCTGGTAAAGTGTTTACTTCTAAAACATATGGTACTCCTTCTTCAGTAATAATCATATCAATTCTAGAATAAACTGAACACTTTAAAGCTTTATAGGTTTCTAAAGCCATTTTTTTAACTTCTTCATAAGTCTTAGGCTCTAAATCTATAGGATAATGTTCTGCTCCATTTGCAGAATATTTTTGTTCATAGTCATAAAAATCTGTTTTAGCCTTTATTGCAAGTACTGGGAATAATTCATTTTCAAATACAGGGCAAGTTATTTCATCACCCTTTATAAATTCTTCTATCATAACTTCATTATCCCACTTTAATCCTTCTATGACAGCTGCTTCAACATCTTCCTTTTTAGTTATTTTAAATGTTGCAACACTTGATCCACCATTTGTAGGCTTAATAAATACAGGATATCCCATTTCTTCTATTGCATTATAATCTATTTCCTCTACTGAAGATACATTTACCCATCTTGCAGTTCTTATTCCCTTAGCTTTTAAAACACTTTTAGTTAAATCCTTATCCATACATAAACCACTACTTACTTTATCACAGCCTGAATAAGGTATTCCTAAAGTTTCTAATACAGCTTGAACTGTACCATCTTCACCAAACTTACCATGTAATGCAAGTAAAGCAAAATCTAAACCTTTGACTTTTTCTATTACATCTTCTTTACTATCTATAACAACAGGAACTACTTCATATTTTTCCTTATTAATATGCTGCATAATAGAATTACCGCTATTTAATGATACTTCTCTTTCTGAAGATATTCCCCCCATTAAAACTCCAATTTTCATATATTACGCCCTCCAAAATTATAAATTTATTATCATTTTATTCATACCATTTATTATATCACTATATAAATTATGATAAAAGTAAAAAGAAGTAAGTATGTTATATTAGTTGCTCCGTCGCAAGCTCTAAATTGTCCTAATACAACATATTTACTTCTAAAAATAAAAGTTAAATTCCTTTTATTATTTTCTCTTAACTTCTTTCTTTTTAATATCTTTATAGTATTTACAATACTTAGTTAAGTTACATATTTCACATTTAGGATTTCTAGCTATACAACATCTTCTTCCATGAAAAATTAATAAATGATGTGTTAAACTCCATTCTTTTTTAGGAAGCTCTTTTTGTAATTGCTTTTCAACCTCTAATACATTATCTGAATCTGCCATTCCGAGTCTATTAGAAACCCTAAATACATGAGTATCTACAGCTATTGATGGAACTCCAAAAGCATTTGATAAAACTACATTAGCTGTTTTTCTACCTGCACCAGCTAATGAAGTTATTTCTTCCATAGTTTTTGGTACTTCTCCATTAAAATTTTCTTTTAATTGGTTGCACATAATAATTAAATTTTTAGCTTTACTTCTATATAAACCTATTTGCTTAATTCTCTCTTCCAACTCTTCTACAGAAAGATTTAAAAATGAATCTAAATCTGGATAATCTTTAAATAAAGTTTCAGTAACTTCATTTACTTTTTTATCAGTTGTTTGAGCTGAAAGTATAGTTGCTACTAAAAGCTGAAATGGAGATTCATGATTAAGCTCACATTTAGCATCTGGATAATCTTCTTTTAAAATTTCTAAAATATCCTTAGTTCTTTTTTTCATTTAAATCACCTACTTATATACACCTTTATATTTTTCAGGAAGTAAGTTTGCAATTGACTTCATTATGTATTCCATACATCTATTATCATAATCATGTTTATCTTCATCCTTTTCCTTTTTAGGTAATGATATAGGATCTCCAAATTTAATATTTACATCAGCATAATTAAACTTTTCTCCTCCCATATCTCCATTATCATTTATAGGAAGAAGAATTTCTGTACCAGTCATACCAATTGGTACTATTTTAGCTTTAGTAAGTCTTGCAATTAATAAAATTCCTTTCTTACCTTCAATCATTGCCCCTGTCCTACTTCTAGTTCCTTCTGGAAAAATCATAAGATTTTCTCCACCTCTAACTAATTTTACTATATTAGTTATTGCTTCCTTATCTGCTGAATTTGGTTTAATACCTACATTTTTAACCATCATAGTTCCAAGCTTAGTTACAGGATCATTTGATAATTTTATTCCAGCTACAAAAGTTGGATCATATTTTTCTCTAAGAACCTTATCTAAAATTAATCCATCTGCATTACTTAAATGGTTGCATATAAATATTATAGGTCCATCCGTACTCTCTATTTTTTCAAAACCCTCTATTTTAAAGTTAGCATACTTTTTAAAATACTTATTTACAATAAATTTTGTTATCTTTACTACTACTGATTCTGGTAAAGCATTTATTAACTTCACTACGCTTGGTGATAACATTATTTTCCCCTCACTTCCTAGTTTTATATCTAATATTATATTTTATTACTATTTAAAAGTCTATTAAGATAATCTTTTAAATAAGGAGAATCTGTTTTTAAGTCTTTAATATTCCCATTATCATTATTTATTTTAATTAAAGCATTTCTTTTCAATACATTTTTACCTCTCCATCCACAGGAGGTTTTAAAGAAGCTTTCTTTAAACTCCTTTGTACTTGAATTAATTAATTCAAGTGAATTTTCTCTATTCATAAAATCATAAGGATAAAATTCTTCTATTTTTGAATACTCTATTTTATTATTATAAGGACAGGAAGTTTGACAACTATCACAGCCAAATACTCTCCCTTTTAATAATTTAATATGCTTATCCTCTAAATCTTTTTTTTGAGTAAAATAAGAAACACAAATATTACTATTCTTTTTATAAGAATTTATAGCTTTACTAGGGCATGCCTTATAACAAAGTTCACATTCTCCACACTCTTTAAAGTTTTGAATCTCTTTATAATCTCTTTCATCTGTTTCCATTTCTAAATTGGTTATAATTTCACCTAAAAAAACATAAGAGCCATACTTTTCTGTAATTATTAAATTATTTTTTCCTATAAATCCAACCTTACCTAAATATGCTATATATCTTTCAGGTAAAAAATTACTATCTACAAAGGATAATGCTTCTCCACCCTTACTTTCTATAAAATCACATATTTTTTGTAAGTATGACTTAACTACTTTGTGATAATCTGTTCCTCTTGTATAAACAGAAAAACCATTGTCAAAATAATTAATATCATGAAGATATGGGAAAGCTATTGAAATTATAGTTTTCCCATCTTCCATATATATATATGGATTTATTCTCTTTAATACATCTTTTTCTTCAAATTCATTTTCAAGTCCTTTTTCTTTTCTCTCATAAAAGAAAGACTTAAGCTCTGTAAATTCTCTGCACTTTATAAAACCTATAGTGTCTAATCCTAATTCTCCACAGAATTTAACAATTTCATCTTTAATCATAATAACCTCTAAATCATCATGTTGTTATAGATAGTTTTTCTATTTCCTTCTTTATCTATTACTTCAATAATATCATCTACATTTTTAACTATATTTCTTCCTGCACATCCAACAACAGTAGCACCTTCTGGAACATCCTTTAAAACTACTGTATTTGCTCCTACTCTACTACCTTTTTTTAATACTATTGGTCCAAGTACCTTTGCACCTGCTCCTATTATAACATTATCCTCCACAGTTGGATGCCTCTTTCCCTTTTCTTTCCCTGTTCCACCAAGAGTAACTCCATGATATATCGTAACATTATCTCCAATTTCAGTAGTTTCACCAATAACTACTCCCATACCATGGTCTATAAATAATCCTTTTCCTATTTTAGCTCCTGGATGAATTTCTATTCCAGTAAAAAATCTAGCAACTTGTGAAAATAATCTAGCACTAAAAAATCTTTTATGGTTATATAAAAAATGTGCTATTCTATATGCTATTAATGCATGAATACAAGGATATAACAAAAATACTTCTATTTTACTTCTAGCTGCTGGATCAATTTCTAATATATTATTTATATCATACTTTAATTTATTAAACACAGATTCTCCTCCTTTAATCGTATATTCCCATTGATATATACTTTTCTCCTCCATCTGGTGCTATGGCTAGTACTTTTTTACCCTTGCCTAATTTTTTTGCCATTTCCAAAGCTACATAAATAGCAGCGCCTGAAGATATACCAAGTAATATTCCTTCTTCTTCTGCAACTATCTTAGTCATTTTTAAAGCATCATCATCTGAAACCTTAACAACCTCATCTACTATACTAGGATTATAAATTTCAGGTATAAATCCTGATCCTAATCCTTGAATTTTATGTGCTCCAGCAATACCTCCACTTAATACTGATGATTTTTTAGGTTCCACTGCAACTATTTTTATATCTTTTATTCTTTCTTTTAATTTACTACCTACTCCTGTTACGGTTCCACCAGTTCCTACCCCTGCAATAAACATATCTAAATCATTTAAATCTGAGTATATTTCTTCTGCAGTTGTATAATAATGTTTTTCACTATTAGCTATATTTTCAAATTGCTGAGGCATAAAATAATTTTCATTTTTAGAAAGCTCTTTAGCCTTTTCTATAGCCCCATTCATCCCTTCTGCTCCATCTGTCAATATAAGTTCAGCTCCATAAGCCTTAATTAAATCTCGTCTTTCCTTACTCATAGTATCAGGCATTACTATAATAACTTTATATCCCTTAAGTCTTCCTATCATAGCTAAAGCAATACCAGTATTACCACTAGTTGGCTCTACTATTATAGATCCACTCTTTAATTTACCTTCCTTTTCTGCTTTTTCAATCATACCTAAAGCAGCTCTATCCTTAACACTTCCACCTAAATTATATTTTTCTAATTTTACATAAACTTCCGCACTATCTTTATCCACTAAATTATTTAATTTTATAATAGGTGTATTCCCTATTAAATCTAATACATTTTTGTATATCATCTCTTCCTCCACTAATTAAAATTCCCTTAATAAATTTAATTATATTACTTCTTCAATAAAAGTCTAATTATTTATATAAATATTAAAAAAGATAAAAAAGTGTTAAAATATCATATCTAGGTTTCGTTGCAATCTCAAAGTCACCTTGTTATGATATTTTAACACTTCAAAACTGAAGGATGGAAATATTAATTGCCAATCTTTCAAATTGTTATCTTATTTTTTTCTTCCACATTGGATATAAAATTTCATCTATTATATCATGAGCATTTACAGCTCCTATTAACTTATTTTCTTCATCTATAACAGGCACAGTTAATAAGTCATACTTTGCAATAAGTTCAATTGCTTCATCTATATCAACATCATTTCTTATAACATCTATATCTTCAATCATTATATCTTTAACTTTAACATTTTCTTTGTTTAAAATCAAATCTGAAGGAGTAATAGAACCAATAACCTTTTCTTCTTCATCTGTTATATAGATTCTATAAATTTCATCTTCTTCAACTTCTTCCATTTCCCTTAAAATATCTATTATTTCACCAACAGTTACATCTAAATTAAAAGAAATAAAATCTGTACTCATGATACTTCCTACTGTTTCATCTCCATATTTTAATATTTCCTTTACTTCATCAGCATCTTCTTTTTCCAAATTGATAAGAATTTTTTCTCTTTCTTCATCATCCAATTCATCTAATACATCTGCTATTTCATCATTAGACATTATTTCTAAAAGTTCTGCTGCTTTAGTTTCACTAAGTTCTTTTATTATACTACCTTTATATTCTGGATCTATTTCTTCTAAGGTGTCTGCAGCTAAATCCTCATCTAAAGATTCAAATATTTGCTTTCTTGAACTAGCATCTAAATTTTCTAGTATATCTGCTAAATCTGCTGGATGTAAAGTTGAAAGTTTTTTATATGGAACTGAAATTTGTAGATTGTTATTTACCATTTCTAATGATTCAACATCATCCCACATTAATACTCTATCTTCATAATCTTTTCTTAAAACTTTATAAATAAACTTTCCAAGATTTGCACAATTAAGTCTTCTAAATCTTGCATAGGGACCAGTTTCAACTGCTATAACTCTATATTCCCCTGCAATTTCAGCTATCCTTAAATCATCAACCCTAACTACCTGCTTACCATTTATATCAACAATTTTTTTATCCAATAAATTTTGAGATAATAAATAAGAATATGTTCTTGGTAAAATTTCCTTACTTCCTCTCGTAACTATCTTTATTCTGTTACCCTCTTGTTGATAAAAATTAATAGTCCTAAATTCATAATGAAAAGTAGATCCATCTCTTCTTACCTTATAACCAATTACTCTAGGATAACCATCTTCAGTAGTTACATAAATATCCTTAAGTTCTCCAATACTTTCATCAAACTCATCGTATATTTTTTTACCTAGGATATTTGTATATAGAAATACTGATAGTTTCTTTACGTTTTTCATAATATTCCTCCTCCTTTTTAGAGGAGAAAACTTAAGGTTAATTTATAACGAAGTATATCTCCTCTAAAAATCTAATATTCAGTTTTATTAAATTACTACTCTGAGGGACACCCTCCATTTTAAATTCACCCCTTATTTATAACGAACTTAATATTCTTGTTTTACATATATTATATTCATTATTATATTATATTAAATTTAAGTAAAAAGGCAACTTATAAATAAAAATTTAGCAAGGAAATTTTCAATAAAAAAATGTACATATTAATTTGTTATTTTGTGACTCTAGTCAACCTTAATAAAAAAATTAATATGCACACTTTATTTCAAACAAATAAATTATAAAAACTTATTTTCTTAATTGCTTTTTAATTTATAATTTATAAATTAAAAATTTATTTTATTCTTTAGGAAATTATATCTATAGACAAGCTCTAGATAATTTTATAAGAGTAGTCAAATTCGTAGTGTAAGAATTAGAGTTCTTATAATTTCATTCCTTCAGTTTGCAAAGAGATAAACATTGTATGACGGCGACTTGGAGCGCATGCGACGGAGCAAGGAATATAATGTTTATCTCTTTTTTTATTAAATTTTAGCTCCAAGAACTTTTAAACCACCTTTTATACATTTAATATTAAGTGGAAAATCTGGTCCTTTTTCACCATCTATATCTGTAACAATATCTTCATTTGATTCAACATATAAGTTATTTGTTTTGAAATAAATTACATTTTCTGAATCTAAATGTTCTCCCTTTAACACTTTAACAAATAATGGTATCAACTCAATTATAGGAATAGCTTTAAAAATTATTACGTCAAGCAGTCCATCAGTTGCATTAGCTCTAGTTGCTAGCTTAAAATTTCCAGCTGTTTGTCCATTGAAAACTAACATAAAGTACATATTGCCTTCATAATTCATTTCATCTGAGTTTATTTTTATTGCAAGCTTTCTAAAATTAGGTAGTTCTTCTAGCCCCTTTAAATAATATGCTAATTTACCTATAGTGTTTTTTAAGTTAACATCTGTTTTTTGAGATACATCAGTAAATAAACCAGTACTAGCTACATTCACAAAATATTTGTCATTTATGCTACCTAAATCTACTGTAGTTACTTCTGAAGATAATATTTGCCTACATGCTTTACTTATATCAGATGGCATCCCTAAGAATTTTGCAAAATCATTTGCAGTACCTACAGGCAATATTCCTATTGGAATTGAAATTCCACATTTAGCCATAACATTTACAACATTATCAATAGTTCCATCCCCACCTGCAATTAATATATAATGATAATTGCATTCTTTAAAATCATTAAAGGCATTTATTACATCTTCTTCCTTATCTATTCTATATGGGACAATAGTGTAACCTGCTTGCTGGTGTATTTTTATAACCTTATCAAGATGATCAAGTATTAAGTTTTCTCCAGAATATGGGTTATAAATAAATTTAACCTTTTTCACATTACCCCTCCTATATTATAAAATTTTAATAATTCCATATAATAAAATATACTATATAGTATATTACTATATTTTACAAATAAATCAAATGAATTATTAGCCCTATTTCTTAATTTTATCTTAATTTCCTTTAATTATTAATTAATATTTAAACATCTTATATTTATTTATAATATATGATATAATATTGATTTGATAATAAGTAAAAAAAGTAAAATCATTATAACTTTTAAAGCAGGAGTGATTATATGAGAAAAAGTTCTATACCTAATATTTTTACATTTATAAATTTATCATGCGGAATTATATCTATTTTATATACTATGAATGAAAACTATCTATTTGCTTGCTTTTTCATCTTAATAGCTGCCCTTGTAGACAGATATGATGGAAGAATTGCTAGATGGTTAAATGTTTCTAGTGAACTTGGAAAAGAATTAGATTCTCTAGCAGATCTTGTATCTTTTGGGGTTGCACCATCAATTCTTACATTTTTAATGTATGATTTAAAAAACGTAGGACCTTTTGGAATAATAGGAACTGTGGTTTTATTAGCCTTCCCTATTTGTGGCGCATACAGATTAGCAAGATACAATACATCTACATTTGACGGAGTATTTACGGGAGTACCTATAACTATTACAGGAAGTTTTATAGCTATTTTTGTATTTTTTACTTTAAATAGTCAAATAACACCATGGATTCCAATTATATTATTAATTCTAGGTTCTTATCTAATGGTAAGTACATTTAAATTAAAAAAAGTCTAAAGGGGCTGTCGCACTAAAGAATTAGTGCACAGCTCCTTTTTTGCAAAAAAATAAATCCCAAACTTTAAAAGTTTAGGA
>NZ_JACSQZ010000078.1 GCF_014836325.1 Clostridium gallinarum | reverse complement strand
GAACAGGAAAGTTAAGCTCTACAGCGCCGATGGTACTGCATGGGAGACTGTGTGGGAGAGTAGGACGTCGCCAGGTTTTTTTATGGGGGTATAGCTCAGTTGGGAGAGCACTTGCCTTGCACGCAAGGGGTCAAGGGTTCGAATCCCTTTACCTCCACCAAAGCTACGATATAAATCGTAGCTTTTTTTTGTTTTATAAATATTTATAGATGACTTTTATTAAAAACATACAATTGATAATAAATATTTATAATGTTATTATTTTTATAGGTAATAATTAAAATATATTGTAGGGTGATTTTATTGGCTTTATATAGAGTAAAACAGTTTATTTGGGGATTTACATCATTGTTTAAAAAAATAGATGATACATATTTAACTAAATTTTTAGATGAAGAAGAAATTAAAATTTTTAATAAGTTAAAACATAATGATAAACATCATTGTATTAGGGTTTGTAAGGATTCTATAAAAATGCGAAATAGTTTAAATATTAATGTTGACATGTATAGGCTGGGAAGAGCAGCACTTTTACATGATGTAGGAAAAAGTGTGAAACACCTATCTCTAATTGAGAAGTCAATATTAGTTATATTAGATAAAATTACAAATGGAAAAATAAAAAAGTATACGAATATAAAACAAATAAATGTTTACTATAATCATCCAAAGATAGGTTCAGAAATATTGAAGAATAATGGATTTAATAATGATAAAGAATTATTAGATATTGTTCAGTATCATCATAGTAGTATAGCTAAATTTGATAATGAAATGTTAAAGATAATTAAGACTTGTGATGATATAAATTAGAATTTTGAGGTGGGTTATGAGTTCTAAAAAAAGAAGAGAAGATATTATAAAAATGTTGATTGAAGGAAATAAGCCTATAAAAGGGACGGAATTAGCTTTATTATTTGGAGTTACAAGACAAATAATAGTAAAGGACATTGCTATATTAAGAGCTGAGGGAAAAAATATAATAGCAACTCCAGATGGATATATATACAATAAGGAGATAAATAAAGTAAAATCTATAATTGCTGTTAATCATAATAGTAATCAAACTATTGAAGAGTTAGAGGTAGTAGTTAAATATGGTGGAATAATAGAAGATGTTATTATTGATCATCCTCTATATGGAGAAATAAGATCAAATTTAATGATAAAAAATTTAAATGATTTAAATAAATTTGAAAACGAATTTAAAAATAAAAATGTAAAACCTTTATCTAATTTAACAGATGGAATTCATCTTCATACTATAGCAGCTGATAATGAAGAGGATATTGAATTAATAAAAAAAGAATTAGATGAAAAAGGTTTTTTATTATAGTTAAGGAGGGGTAAACTATGGATTATGATATTCTTATATTAGGTGGTGGAATTATAGGATGCTCAGTAGCCTATGAGTTATCAAAATATAATTTAAATATTGCACTAATAGAAAGAGACTATGATATTGCAGATGATATTTCTTTTGTTAATACCTCAATAGTATACGATGGATCAGAAACATCGGATGATGTAATGGCAGGTCTTGAATATATAGGAAATTATATTATTGAAGAAACATGCAAAAAATTTAAAGTTCCATTTAAAAAAATAGGTGCGTTAAGAGTAGTTAATGACGATAATGGAGTAATTAAATTAAAAGAAATGTATGATAGAGCTATAAAAAGAGGGATAAAGGGAGTATATTTAATAGATAATAAAGATGTTTATGATATTGAACCTAATATAAATAAAAATATAAAAAAGGGATTATATTCAGAAAATATAGGGATATTAGCTCCATATGACTTAGCAATAGCATATGCTGAGGTAGCAGCAGATAATGGAGTTATTTTTAAATTAGAAGAAGAGGTTTTAAATATTCAGAATCTAACTAGAGGATTTAGAGTAACAACTAATAAAAATAAATTTAGTTGTAAAGTAGTGATTAATACAATTCCTCATGAAATTTATATTAAAGAAAATGGGAAAGTAGAAGAAAAAGAAATAGAAAATAAAAAAGAATACTTTAAAAATATGAGTTATTTATTAGTAGATGATAATTATAAAAACAAATTAAATAAAATAGTAATAGAAACTTTTGATAAAGATACTTTTGTATTAAGTACTCCCACTACTACAACAGGTTCTTTAATAGGGATAAAAAGTACAGAAAGAACTAGCTTAAGAGATAATTTACTATATGCTAATAATTTATTACAAGATCTACAGAAGAATAATATTAATAACCTTTTTAGAGAAACATATAATAAAGATTCTATGTTAATAGATGATAGTGAAATAGATAAGGGATATATAAGAATAACAGGAACACATTATGGAAAAATAACTATAGCACCAGCTATTGCACAAATGATCTGTGATACTATTGTAAATAACTTAAACTGTTCCTTAAAAAAGAATTTTATAGATAAGAGAAGAGAAGTATATAAGTTTAGAGAATTAGGTAAAAAGGAAGCAAATGAAATAATAGCATTAGATAAAAGATATGGAAAAATAATATGTGTATGTAATAATATATCAGAGGGAGAAATTGTAGATTCTATAAGAAGACCTTTAGGAGCTAGAACTGTAGAGGGTGTTAAAAGAAGAACTGGATCAGGATTTGGAACTTGCCATGGTTCATATTGTTATGAAAAAATAGTAAATATCCTTGCAAGGGAACTAGATAAAGATATTACGGAAATAGTAGATGATTCTAAAAACTCGAAAATAATTTCAAGTAGGATAAAGGAGTTTGAGGATGTATAGTTTAAATGAGAATAATAATAAAGATATATTTACTTCTATAGTTAGAGTAAAGGGAAGCGAAAAATACAAGGTAGTTCCTGTAAAATCTAGTAGAACTGTAGATAGAAGTCTTTGGATAGAATTATCTAAGGTTTTAGGAAGAATTTATGTAAGTATTCCTATTAAAGTTGGAGAAATAGTATGTAAAAATATTTTAAATACAGGAATTGATATTATATGTACAAGAGATTTAATAGATGATTAAGTAATGTATTGACATAAATATTTTTTTATAATATATTAAGAATAAATATAATAAAACTGATGAAGAGGCTAGTAATAGTATTATTAACTTTAAGAGAGTCGATGGTTGGTGTAAATCGATAGTAATGTATTATGAATCCACCTCTGAGGGACTACGATGAGTAGTACGGTATAAACCGTTAAATTTTTTGAGTGAATAACAATTTATTTGTTATTAATTAGGGTGGCAACGCGGAATCTTTCGTCCCTTTTAGGGAAGAGAGGTTCTTTTTTGTTTTCAAAATAAGAGAGGAGATATAATAATGTTAGATTTAAAATTCGTAAGAGAAAACCCAGAGATAGTTAAGCAAAATATAAAAAATAAGTTTCAAGACAATAAACTTCCATTAGTAGATGAGGTAATAGAATTAGATAAAAAACTTAGAGAAGCTAAGCAACAAGCAGAAGCATTAAGAGCTGATAGAAATAAATTCTCAAAACAAATAGGTGCTTTAATGGCTCAAGGAAAAAGAGAAGAAGCAGAAGAAATGAAGAAAAAAGTAACTGCAAACTCAGCAAGCTTAGCTGAATTAGAAGTTAAAGAAAGCGAATATGCTGAAAGAGTAAAGTCAATAATGATGACTTTACCAAATATAATTGATCCAAGTGTTCCAATTGGAAAAGATGATAGTGAAAATGTAGAAGTTGAGCGTTTTGGTGAACCAAAAGTTCCAGATTTTGAAATTCCATATCATACAGAAATAATGGAAAAATTAAGTGGATTAGACTTAGATAGTGCTAGAAAAGTAGCAGGTAGTGGATTCTATTACTTAATGGGAAATGTTGCAAGATTACATTCAGCAATAATTTCATATGCTAGAGATTTTATGATAGAGCGTGGATTTACTTACTGCATTCCTCCATACATGATACGTAGTGAAGTTGTAACAGGTGTTATGAGCTTTGCTGAGATGGATGCAATGATGTATAAAATTGAAGGTGAAGATTTATATTTAATTGGAACAAGTGAACATTCTATGATAGGTAAGTATATAGATACTATATTACCAGAAGAATCATTACCACATACTTTAACAAGTTATTCTCCTTGTTTTAGAAAAGAAAAAGGAGCTCATGGAATAGAAGAAAGAGGAGTATATAGAATTCATCAATTCGAAAAACAAGAAATGATAGTTGTATGTAAGCCAGAAGAAAGTATGGAATGGTATGAAAAATTATGGGTAAACACTGTAGATTTATTCCGTTCTTTAGATATACCAGTTAGAACTTTAGAATGTTGTTCTGGAGACTTAGCAGATCTTAAAGTTAAATCTGTAGATGTTGAAGCTTGGTCACCAAGACAAAAGAAATATTTTGAGGTGGGAAGTTGTTCAAATTTAGGAGATGCACAAGCTCGTCGTTTAAAGATTCGTGTAAACTCTAAGGATGGAAAGTATTTTGCACATACATTAAACAATACGGTTGTGGCTCCACCAAGAATGTTAATAGCATTCTTAGAAAATAATTTAAATGAAGATGGTTCAGTAAATATTCCAACTGCTCTTCAACCATATATGGGAAATATGAAAGTAATTAAATAATTTTAAATTTAGAGACTAAAGCTAATGAAATAGATTTAGTCTCTTTTTCAAGAAAAAATATACAAATAAAGATTAGTTAGATATTCTTATATTTAAATCTATTTATGGTAAAATATAAAGTAATTACCGTTTAATTCAAGTGGAAAAAGAGTGTTAATTCAGCAATATATCTATATTAGAACTTTTAAAAATTTTTTTATATAAAATGTTGACATAATATTTTTCTATTGTTATAATCATATTTGTCGAAAGGCTAATATGGAGAGATGGTCGAGCTGGCTTAAGGCACCGGTCTTGAAAACCGGCGTACCTTTACGGGTACCGTGGGTTCAAATCCCACTCTCTCCGCCAAAAGCATCTAACTTTGTTAGATGCTTTTTAATTTTTATTAAGTGATAAAATTAATTAGCTAATATTTTTTTGGTAAATATAATAATATTAATAAATTTAAAACTTTTTTATTTATTATTATATTTGTATCAAAGTAATATATGGTTGAATATAAGTATATAATATAAGATATATAGTTTTATAAAAAATATAAAAAAATTTAAAAATAATAATTGACAATGTATATAGTGGTTGCTATAATAATACTTGTCGCAAGACTTAAAGATGGAGAGATGGTCGAGCTGGCTTAAGGCACCGGTCTTGAAAACCGGCGTACCTTTACGGGTACCGTGGGTTCAAATCCCACTCTCTCCGCCATATAACCTTTAAGAAGGCACATGGAGAAATACTCAAGTGGCTGAAGAGGCGCCCCTGCTAAGGGCGTAGGTCGGGCAACTGGCGCCCGGGTTCAAATCCCGGTTTCTCCGCCAAAAGCATCTAACAAAAGTTAGGTGCTTTTTTTATATAATTACTTAAAAAATACTTTTTAAATATAAGTAGTTAATTACATAAATTAAAATAAGAAAAGAAGATATATCGTATATTAATTTAGGGGGAATAAAAGTGAAGGTTACAATAAAAGATGTAGCTAGAGAAGCTAATGTAGCAACATCAACTGTATCAAGAGTTTTATCTAATAGTGATAAAATAAGCGAAGAAACAAAAATAAGAGTAAACGCTGCTATAAAAAAATTAAACTATACTCCAAATATTGTAGCTAGAGGATTAGCAAATAAAAAAACAAGAATTTTAGCAGTAATACTTCCAAATGAAGCAGAGGATATCTTTTCAAATCCTTTC
Organism: Clostridium gallinarum; assembly: GCF_014836325.1. Lineage (GTDB taxonomy): Bacteria > Bacillota > Clostridia > Clostridiales > Clostridiaceae > Clostridium > Clostridium gallinarum. Next base: position 6,211 of record NZ_JACSQZ010000078.1, on the reverse strand, counting down.
TTTATCCAAGCTATGAAGGGGATAAGTATCTGCGCTGAGCAAGAGGATTATTATATAATGTATGGCTTTAATCAAGACAAAGATAATGAAAAAGAATGGTTAAGAAAATTTATAAATAGCAATTTAGTGGATGGGTTATGTTTATTAAAAGTTAAAGAAAATGATGAGATAATAAATTATTTGAAGGAAATAAATTTTCCTTTTGTAGTAATAGGTAGACCAGATAATATAGAAAATGTATTATGGGTAGATAACGATAATGTTAAAGCTATGTATGACTTAGTAAATAAATTAATTAGTTATGGACATAGAGAAATAGGGTTTATAGGAGCAAAGCCTAACTTGAATGTTTCAAGGGATAGATTAAAGGGATATAAAAAAGCTTTGATAGATAATAATCTAAATATAAAAAAGGAATTAATATATGAAGGAAATGAATTTAATAAGGAAGTTGGAGAAATAGGAGTAGATAAAATATTAGAAGAAGCTAATCCTACAGCAATAGTTGCAACAGATGACTTATTAGGATTTGGAATAATAGAAGTGTTAAATAATAGAGAATTAAAGAGAATATCAGTAGTAGGTTTTAATAATATTCAAATATCTGAGTATCAAAATCCAGCCTTAGCATCAGTAGATATAAATGCAGAGAAGTTAGGATATTATGCTACAAAGTTAATAATAAACAAATTAGAGTGCAAAGATTTAAATATAAGCTCACATATAATAGAAACTAATCTAATAGAAAGAGAATCGTTGAAGGTAAATAAGTAAAATATATTTAGTGCAAGCGGTTTCATAAAATATCGAATTACTTAATAAATTAGAGATAAATTAATATAATTAGCTCAAATGGCATTTAATCGTTTTGTAAACAATTTCTGAAAATGTTATACTTACCTTAGTAATAATAGAAATTAGTAAATAGGTAAGGGAGATAGCATGGATAAGAAATATGTAATTGGTGTTGATTTAGGTGGAACTAAAATATGTACAGCCTTAGTTAAGCTTGATGGATCTGTAGTAAAGGAATATACAATTCCAACAGAAGCATATAAGGGAGAAGAGGTAGTACTAAATAAAATATTAAGTACAATAGATAAAGTAATAGAAGAAATAGATATTAATGAAGTACAATCTATAGGTATAGGTTCTCCAGGACCATTAGATATAGAAAAAGGATTAATAGTTTATACTCCAAACTTACCATTTAAAAACTTTAATATAGTAAAACCTATAGTTGATAGATATAAAATAGATACCTATTTAGACAATGATGCAAATGTAGCTACTTTAGGTGAATTCCTATTTGGTGCAGGGAAGGGTAGTAAAAATATGGTGTTCATAACAGTTAGTACAGGAATAGGTGGAGGAGCTATAATAAATGGAAGATTATTCAGAGGAAGCACTTCAAATGCCTTAGAAATAGGACATGCTACTGTTATGAAAGGCGGCCCAAGATGTGGATGTGGAAATACTGGATGTTCAGAGGCTGTTGCATCAGGAACTGCAATTACTAAGAGAGCTAAAGAAGCAGTAGAAAGTAAAGTAGAAACTTCATTAAAGAATTATGAAGAAGTTACAACTAAGGAAGTTTTCTTAGAAGCAGAAAGAGGAGATAGAGTAGCAAAAGATATACTTAATGAGGCTTTATCTTACTTAGGTATTACTGTTACAAATATGGCGAATATATTTGATCCAGATAAAATTATTATAGGTGGTGGAGTAAGCCAAGCTGGTCAAATAGTTTTTGATAAAATAGAAGAAGAAATGTCAAGAAGATGCTTAAGAACTATATATGATAATTGTAAGGTAGAAAAAGCATTATTAGGAGGAAAAGCTGGGGTTTTAGGAGCAGCAGCTTTAGCAATATTAGAGAATAAATAAGAATATGTGTGTGCAGATATGTACACACATATTAAAAAAACTTTAAGCAAGCGATTGCACAATAAATGCTAAAGAGGAGTAAAGAAGATGAAAAAAGTTTGGTGGAAAGAAGCAGTAGCATATCAAATATATCCAAGAAGTTTTATGGATTATAATAATGATGGAATAGGTGATTTAAAAGGAATAATATCCAAGTTAGACTACATAAAAGATTTAGGGATAGATGTTATTTGGATTTGTCCAATGTATAAGTCACCAAATGATGATAATGGTTATGATATAAGTGATTATCAAGATATAATGAGTGATTTTGGTAATATGGATGATTTTAATGAGCTTTTAAATGAGGTTCATAAAAGAGGGATGAAGCTAATTATAGATTTAGTTATAAATCATACTAGTGATGAACATGAATGGTTTATAGAATCAAAATCATCAAAAGATAATCCAAAAAGAGATTGGTATATTTGGAGAAAAGGAAAAGGTGAATCGGAGCCAAATAATTGGGAAAGTATTTTTAAAGGTTCTGCTTGGGAATATGATAAAAATACAGATGAATATTTCTTACATTTATTTTCTAAAAAGCAACCAGATTTAAATTGGGAAAATGAAGAGGTAAGAAAAGAATTATATAAAATGATAAACTGGTGGCTTGATAAGGGTATAGACGGATTTAGAGTAGATGCAATAAGCCATGTAAAGAAGGAAAACGGTTTAAGTAATATGCCTAATCCTAATAATGATAAGTATGTAAGTTGCTTTGAAAAACATATGAATGTAGAAGGAATACATGAGTTTTTAGAAGAACTAAATGAGAATACTTTTTCTAAATATGATATTATGACTGTTGCAGAAGCAAATGGAGTAAATGCAGATGATGCAGAGGAATGGGTTGGAGAAGAAAAAGGAAAATTCAATATGGTATTCCAATTTGAGCATTTAGATTTATGGAATAATGAAGATGATCAAGCATTTAATGTAAAAGAGTGTAAGGATATCTTAAGTAGATGGCAGTATGGGCTTCATAATAAGGGCTGGAATGCTTTATTTATTGAAAATCATGATATACCAAGAGCTGTATCAACTTGGGGAGATGATAAAAATTATTGGAAAGAAAGTTCAACTTCATTAGGACTGATGTACTTTATGCAACAAGGAACTCCATTTATATATCAAGGTCAAGAAATTGGTATGACAAACGTGAAATATGAAAATATCGATGACTACAATGATATAAAAAGTGTAGGTATATATAATGATATGATTGGAAGAGGAGTCGATAAGGATAAAGCATTAAGACATTTATGGGCAATATCAAGGGATAATGCTAGAACACCAATGCAGTGGAATAATTCAGAGAATGCAGGATTTTCTAAATCAAATCCATGGATTAAAATAAATCCTAATTATATAGATATAAATGTTGAAAATCAATTAAGAGATGAAGAGTCTATACTTAATTTTTATAAAAAGATGATAAAAATAAGAAAAGAAAATGAAGCTCTAATATATGGAGAATATAAATTAATATTAGAAGATGATGAAAATATATATTCATATATAAGGGAGTTTGAAAATGAAAAGTTCATAATTATAACTAATCTTACAGATAAATATGTAGAATTCAATTATGATAGTGAAGTACTAAAATATAAGAATTTATTAATCTCAAACTATAAGGTTGAGCCTCATATTGATATTACTAATATAAAATTGAAACCATACGAAGCTAGATTATATAAATTAAAATAAGAAAGGAAGAAAAGAAATGAGTAATACATCAAAAAAAGGGAAATTAATATCATTTGATTTTTGGCAAAAGTTTGGTAAGGCGTTACTAGTGGTTGTTGCTGTTATGCCAGCTGCAGGTGTTATGATATCTATCGGTAAATTAATAGGAATGTCATCTGATATAGCAGCTATAGATACAATCGCAAGAGTTATGGAGGATATAGGTTGGGCTATTATAGGAAATTTACATGTATTATTTGCAGTAGCAATAGGTGGATCATGGGCTAAAGAAAGAGCTGGTGGTGCATTTGCTGGGTTACTATCATTTGTTTTAATTAATAGGATAACAGGAGCTATATTTGGAGTTAGCTCTGATATGTTAACAAATTCAATAGCAACAGTTAAATCATTATTTGGGGCTGAGTTAGTAGTAGAAAATTATTTTACTAGCATATTAGGTGCTCCAGCTCTTAATATGGGAGTTTTCGTAGGTATAATTGCAGGTTTCTTAGGAGCAGCTTTATACAATAAATATTATAACTTTAATAAATTACCAAAAGCTTTAGACTTCTTTAATGGAAAAAGATTTGTTCCATTTGTAGTTATTTTAGGATCAACAGTTACAGCTGTAGTTTTATCAATAGTATGGCCATTCATACAAGGTTTATTAAATAGCTTTGGAATTTGGCTTGCTGAATCAAAAGATACGGCACCTATATTAGCACCTTTTGTATACGGTTCACTAGAACGTTTACTATTACCTTTTGGATTACATCATATGTTAACAGTACCAGTAAATTATACAGAATTAGGTGGAGTTTACACTACATTAACAGGATCAGCAGCAGGAACAGTAGTAGCAGGTCAAGATCCATTATGGTTGGCATGGATAGGTGACTTAATTAACTTAAAAGATGCAGGAAATATGGCAGAGTATAATAATTTATTAAGTAGTGTTGTTCCAGCAAGATTTAAAGCAGGACAAGTTATATTATCAACAGCATCACTTTTAGGTATAGCATTTGCAATGTATAAGAATGTTGAGTCAGATAAGAAGAGCAAATATAAGTCAGTATTTTTCTCAGCTGCTATTGCAGTATTCTTAACTGGTGTAACAGAACCAATAGAATTTATGTTTATGTTTGTATCACCAATATTATATGTAGTATATGCAATAATAACAGGATTAGGATTTGCCTTAGCTGATGTTATACAATTAAGAGTTCATTCATTTGGATTAATTGAATTATTAACAAGAACTCCAATGATGATTCATGCAGGCTTACTAAGAGACTTAATTAACTTTGTAATTTCATGTTTAGTGTTCTTTGGATTAAACTATGGTATATTTAGTATATTAATAAAGAAATTCAATATACCAACCCCAGGTCGTAATGGAAACTATATAGAATCAGAAACAGAAGATACAAAAGTAGGAAGTAAAAGTGATATAACAAAAAATGATTTACAAGCAGTAAAAATAATATCATTATTAGGTGAAAAAGAGAATATAGAAGATATTGATGCTTGTATGACAAGATTAAGAGTTACAGTTAAAGATATAAGCTTAGTTGCAAATGAAACTGAATGGAAGAAAAATGGAGCTCTAGGACTTATATTAAGAGATAAGGGAGTTCAAGCTATATATGGTCCAAAGGCAGATGTTTTAAAATCAAATATACAAGATATATTAGGAGTTTAGTATGAAACTATTAACACTTAATTGTCATTCATGGATAGAAGAAAATCAGATAAGTAAAATTAAATATTTAGCAAAAATAATAAAAGAAAAGCAGTTTGATGTTGTAGCACTTCAAGAAGTTAGTCAAAAGATAGAAAGTAAATTCATAAGTGAAAATATAAAAGAAGATAACTTTGTGCATTTATTAAATGAAGAGTTAAAAAAATTAGGTGATAATAGCTATAAATATATATGGGATTTTTCACATATAGGATATGATATATATGAAGAGGGATTAGCTATTTTAACAAAACATAATATAGTAAATTATGATAGTTTCTATATTACTAAAAGTGATAATAAAGATTTTTATAAAAGTAGGAAAATTATAAAAGCTGATATAACTATAGATAATGAAAAAATAAGCTTTTTTACTTGCCACTTAGGTTGGTGGAAAGATGAAGATGAATCTTTTGAAAATCAAGTAGATAATCTTATAGAAAAGATAAATAATAAAAGTTTTATAATGGGTGATTTTAATAATGATGCTTTTATAAGAAATGAGGGTTATGATTACTTATTAGACAAAGGTTTAATTGATACTTATACTAAAGCAATTGAAAAGGATTCTGGAATAACAGTAGAAGGTGAAATTGCAGGTTGGGAAGGCAAAAAAGAAAATAAACGTCTTGATATAATATTTACAACAGATGACATTGAAGTTTTAAAATCTAATGTAATATTTAATGGGGAAAATAAGAAAATAATATCAGACCATTATGGAGTAGAGGTAGAAATTTAATTTTAAGGAGCCAAATTTAATAAAGTTTGGCTCTTTTTATTGTATAGAAAACCACTAGTACTGCTAGTGGTTAAAAAGGCTTAAGCTCTGAACAAAAAAACTCCTATGAT
>NZ_JACSQZ010000077.1 GCF_014836325.1 Clostridium gallinarum | reverse complement strand
AAAAACCGTAAAAAATTGTGGCTCGCCACAATTTATTTACTTTTTCTAGGTTTAAGACTAATTTGCCCTGTGGGACTAGTGCGACTTACAGTCGCAGCTCCTAACGGAGCATTAGCTAAAGCTAATCAATATAAAATCAACCTGCGGTTAATTTTATTATAGTTTTAAAAATAACTTATAAACTATTTTTAAAGGTGATATAATTAAAGTAATTAAATAAAATAACTGGTTCTAAACCAGCAGTAAGAAAATTTATAAAATATGAAACTTAACATAGATAGTTTTATATTTTTTGTAGGAAAGTAATGTTAAGAATATTAATGTACAACTGTACTTATATATTCAACGGCATTACTTTTTTTATTTTTAATTATAAAAAACTATTAAATTTACAAAAGTGAAGAAAGGAGGTCCTTAATTGGCGCGTGGCCGAAAATCTGAAAAGATAAAAAGAATAACAAAAAGTGATGGAGAAACTATGAAGTCAATTGCTCATACTGGATTAATAACTAGATCTAATGCTAAGAAGTATTTTAATTTAAATGATAAAAGGGTAGAGCTTTTAAAGAAAAATAGTTACTTGATTGAACATACCAACAATACAAAGAAAGGGTTACAAACTTATTATACTCTGGGTAAGGCTGGAGTTGATTTTATAAAGAGTAAAACTGATATTGATTTCTTGTATAGAGGAAATAAAAATCAAATAGATCATGATATTAAATTGAATCAGGCATATTGTCAAATGACTCATGAGCAACGCCAGGGATGGTTAAATGAAAATCAAATTATACATAGGTGGGATACTTTATCGCCTGATACAAAGCATGTAACAGGGGTTGATGCAATAGTTGTTACTGCCGAAGGAATTGTTGCTATAGAAGTTATAACTAGAAATTATGGGGAAGTAGAGATACAGGAAAAGCAAGATGCTGCTAATGCACTTGGATGTAATAGGATGGTGATGATTAATGCGTAAAGGTGTTATAGAATATGATAAAGAAGATCTAAAGGTAATAGTTGATAATAATAAGTTAAATATAAGTGTTTTAGATTATATAGAAATTGAACATAAGTATGAGTGGTACTTAAAAGCTGTTAGATTTTTTGGGAACTTTGCAACATTTGAGCATATCGCAGTAATGTTAAGTGAAAAGTATAGTAGAACTAAAGTGTTTAATGATCTCAATAGTATGTGTGAGATGCATCTTTTGAGGAAAGAAGAATTAGGAAATTATGTTTACTTTGTTTTAACTAAGAAAGCACAGATTTATTTAAAGAAAAGAAATAATATTGGATATATTCCTAATCCTTCAGATAAAGCTGTTAAAAGCAATCTTTTATTAGGAGATTATCTACTAAATAATAAATTAAATATTACAACAAATGTGAGGAGTGATTATAAAAATGAAATAATAGGGGTTATAAATAATTTTACTGATTATGAAGAATATATAAAAAAATGCTATAAATTTTTATATGTTGAAATTGCCAAAATAACTGGAGTAAAGGTACAAGCTTTTAATAAGCAGGTTGATTTAATTATTAAAAAAGATGAGTTTGTTGAGTGTAATGGTAAGGTAAGACTTGTAAAGTATTATGATATTTTAAGTAAGTTAATGTTAAAGAATATATATTTAATAAATTTTGATAGTAAAGATGAACTTCTTACAATTACATTTTTAATACAAGATATAGATAGAAAGTTTTTATGGTATAAGAATGAAATATTAAATATAGAGAATTTATTAAAAGAGCTTTACTTTAATCCAATAAAACAAGGCATTAAATATAATTTAATAATACAGACAGATAGTATTGAAAATAAAAAGAATTTAGTTAAGGTAAAAGACTTCTTTTATGATTTGAAGAAAAGAAAAGAGAATTATATTAAGAAAATGACTTTACGTGGGTTTAATCATGCTACTTTAATAGAACATTATTTTGATTATATTAAAAGTTATCCTTGGGCATTAAATGACATAAGTATAGTTGAGTATAATACTGTTAGATTTTTTGAAACTAGAAGTGATAAGATTAATACTATAGATCCAAAACAAATAAATATATTAGATTTTAATTAGGTAAAATGGAGAGAGTATATATGGTACAGGAATATTTAGTAATAAATAAAAAAAAGAGAAGAAGTTTATTTACCCAATTCACTTATACAGGGAAAGAAGTAATTAAAGTAATTAAAAAGAAAAAAATTAAAGAAATAGAAGTTATATATAAGATGAATATAAAACCAATAGATTCAAAGTCAATGCATTATAAATTTTGCATTCTACTTGAATCTAAAGAGCTTAAAATTGTAGAGCTAGTAATAAAAGATTTAAAAATAGATACACCATTAACTGAAGATGCTATATGGAAAATTAATAATTTAAAGAAGTTCTCAATAGATTATGCTGATTTTGTGAAAGCTGAATACGAAAGATATTTTAAAAAATATAAATTAAAAGATATGAAAATAGAATGTATTGATGGGTTTGAAGAGTAATTAGTAAAATTTTTATATAATATATATTTAGACAGCTTTAGACCTTCCATTTGTGGTACTATGTGGACACAAAGTACCACAAAAAGGAGAAAAAAATGGTTAAAGATGATATTTTAAAAGTAAGATTAACTAAAGAAGAAAAGCAACAGATTCGTTATTTTGCTAAAAGGAAGGGCCTAAATATGAGTGAGTATATTAAGCTCTGTATTATGAAAGTTGAAAATAATAATATGGATATTGATAAAGAGTGGGGGTTAGATGAAAAAAAGGTACTATTTCGTAACTAACATTGCGAAATAGTACCTTTTTTTTATTTTGTTTAGAAATAATAAACAGTTAACTACTATTTTTCTATTATATCATAGCTTATAAATGGCTTAAAACCGTAATTTTTTATATCTTCGTGAAAATTGAATTTAGCGAAATCATTTTAAAATAGTGTGTAAATAAGAAAAAAATAAGGTAATAATAAAAAAACATATGTATTTTTTATTATTATAGTGCTATAATAATAATGTAATCACATTTGTGACCAACGAGTAAAGGAAACAACCTCGTTGTACGAGCTCAGTATTCAAAGGGAGCATTTGACCTGGTTAGGGTAGTGGATACTAACCTGTTGTTTCATATTTTGAATGATAAGTCTTAACTGAGGTTAAGACTTTTTTTGTTTATATGGGGGAGAGCATGACTAAGGAAGATTTAATTGATTTGGATAGAATTCCAGATATTGATGAATGTAGCTTAAAAGCAATACAAGAGTTTCATGACGAAAATCTGGCTAAGAACATATATGGATATAAGCTTAATAATGGTTTTGAATTAAAGATACGATTTTATAAAGAGAATTTGCCACATTTATTGGGGATTCAAAAGGTTGTTAAAGATAAAAGAATGAAAAAGTTATATCAAGGTAAAAATGGATATGATGGAATTGTAAATCGGAGTATAACAATTGAAAAATTAAAGCAATTAGATAATCAGTTAAAAGATAAGGACAAGCAGTTAAATGCTATAGCACCTAAAATTACTTGCTTTCATTTAATTCCTAAATTATTATCAAGTTGCCAAGTTATAAAGTTTTATCCTGAAAGAGTTAAGGGAAAATGTTCATTAAAATCTGAATTTATATTATTCGATGAGAAATTAGGAATTAAATTACATTTAGGAGTTTTAAAAAGCTCTGATAATTCCAATGTATATGTTCCGGAAAGTTTTATTCCTAAAGGAACTAGGGATAGAGATCGTGATAGATTAACACATACAACACCAAAACAAGAATTTAAGACTATTGAAGAGAGATATATAATACCAATAGATTAAGTTAATTAATGATTTAAAATATGGATAAATTTGAAGAAGTTTAATTTAGAGTAGTTTAAAAGTCAATGATAATAAATCGTTGGCTTTTTTTATTCACTAAAGATTGATTTAGTTAAATTATTAAAATTAAATAGAAAAATAAGATTGACTTTGTTAGAAAATTACATTAAAATTTATGTATAACATATGAAATACATTGTAATACATGACAAATACAAAGTGAAAATTATTTTTGAAAGGAATTGAGAAAAAATGAGTAATGAAATTAAAGCAGTATCCTTTAGATTAGCTGAGGATGATATCCAAAAGTTTAGAGAATTTGCTGATGAACAAGGGTTAAACCAAGCTGAAATGTTTCAAAGTTTAATGAATAGCTTTGAGATGGCTAAAGCAAAAGGTATGATTACAGATAGAGCTAAAGAAATAGAAGTATTTCAAGATACAGTTAATACCTTAATGAATATGTTTATTAATTCATTAGCTATAAACCAAACTAGTGAAGAAAGAATAAGAGAAACTTTAAGTTTAGAATTAAATACTAAAGATAAAACCATAGCAGATCTACAAAGTCGTGAAAAAGATTTAAAAAGTGAGTTTGAAAGAATTGATAAAGACTTAGATAAATCTTTAAAGACAGGAAATGAATTAGCTGTAAATTTAGAAAATGCTAATAAAGAAATAGAGCAAAAAAATAATATAATAAATAATCAGCAAGAACAAATAAATACTTTAAATTCAATAGTTACTGAATATAAATCATATAAAGATATAAATAAGGAATTAGAGTTAAGAAATATTGAGTTAAATAATAAACTTACAGATACACTACATAGTAATTCAGATCTTCAATCTAAGATTGAAAACTTAGAAAATATAAAAGAGTTCTATAAATCAGAAGTAGAATCATTAAAAAATGAAATTAAAGAAGTAAATAAAAATATTAAAGATATAGAAAAGTCTTATAAGGATGAAATTAAAGACTTAAATAACTCTCGTAGAGAAGAATTAAATGTTTTAGATGATAAATATAAATCAGAGATAGAAGAGCTTAAGAAAGAGCTTACAGAAAAGTTTAATGAGGATATGAAGAATAAAATAGAGTTTGAAAAATCTAAATACCAATTAGAATTAGATAAAGCAATTAGTAAAGAGCAATTACTTAAAGTTAAATATGATAACTTAAAAGAAAAATATGATAATTTAAGCAATAAATAAGGACTTGGGAAACCAAGTCCTTATTCGTTAAAAGATTTTTAGTGAAATATTCAATAATAAATAAATAAATAAATAAATAAATAAATAAATAAATAAATAAATAAATAAAATTTTCATAAATTAATTATTGAAACGAAAAGGGAACTATGTTATTATTTGTTCATAAATTAATTTATGAAGGGGTATATAAATGAATGAGATTCAAAAATTAAAAGATGAAAATAAAAAGCTTTTAGAAAAAATAACTGAACTAGAAAATTCGTTGCATAATTCAGCTTATTACAAAGAAGGAGATTATGCAGTAGAAGCAGTTAAGAGAGGAAAAATAATAGAAGAGCAAGAAAAAGAAATTCAAAAATTAAAAAGTGAAATTCAAAAGTTAAAAAATGAAAATAAGATATTGAAAAATAATAAAGCAGTATCAGATAAAAAAATACATAATGAACGTGGAGCTGGAAGGAAAGAAAGATTTTCAGACCAAGAAAAAGAAATGATGAAAATGTATAGGATACAAGGCAAAACTATTAAAGAAATAGCAGAGATATACTCTTGCTCCGTAGGATTAATTCACAAAATAATAAATGAATAATATTTAAATAAATCAAAGCTCTATTTTCATAATTTAAATTATGAAAATAGAGCTTTGATATTATGTTTTTAATTACGCAAAAATTTCAGTTTAATGAAAGTGAAGATAAATATATTTATTTATTATATTTATCTAATATAATATTTTTAGCAAGTAAATAATTAGCTAGATCTTCTTTATTTGAAAAAATCCAATCTTTATCTTTAATATCATCAAATGTAGTAGTAGTAGTAGATTCATCGAAAATTACATAATTGATATCATCGTCAATACTAAATTTACTAAGGCTTATATTATTATATTTATATTTATTTAAATATTTTTTTGAGACTTCGTTAGTACTAGGGTCGGTTATATTATTTAATAATAGAATATTATGGTGATTTGGTTTTAATAAATTATATCCATTAGTTAAAGAGATATTTCCTTTTATTTCATTAGATGTTTGATTAGGGTTTTTAAAATCTATTATATTGAATGGTTCATATAAATAGATATATTTGTCTTTGATATTACCTTTATAAACAGATAATACTTTAATTTCACTTTCTACAGAGCCATATATTATTTTTCGATTTCCAGTAAATTCACCTTTAATTATAAGATCTGAATTTTGATCAACTAAATTTATATTATTTATGGGATTCTTTAAGTTACTTCCGTAGATATCTAAAGAATATTCTATACTATATTTACTTTTATCAATATTGGATATATCCAAATCATATATTGATTTTCTGGTGAAATATCCTATAAAAAGTGATAAAAGTATAACTAAAAAAAAGATAGCGATATATATATTATTGAGTCTCTTCATATAAACTCCTTTAAATATTAATTATTTTTCCTGAATCTAGTTTAAATTTGATATCACAAAGATTATCTATATCATCTTTATTATGACTAGCTATTAAAATAAGAGCACCACGTTTTTTTTCTAATTTTATTAAATTACGTACTATTTCAATAGACTCTTCATCTAAAGCATTAGTAGGTTCATCTAATATAATAATATCTGGTTTTTCCATTAAAGCTTGAGCTAAAGCAAGTTTTTGCTTCATACCTAAGGAGAATTTTTTAAATGGTTTATTGTCTGTTGGATCTAAAGTTACATCCTTCAATACAGTTTCAATTTCATTATCACCAATTATATTTTTTATAGAAGCTAAAGTTTTTAGGTTTTCAAATGCTGAGTAGTTGTCCCAAAATCCGGGAGTCTCGATTATGACACCACAAGAAGGTGGGAACGTAATATCTTTACCTAAAGTCATATTATTAATTAATATTTTTCCGTAGGTTGGTTTTATTAATCCACATATAGCTCTGAAAAGCATTGTTTTTCCTGAACCATTTCTTCCTAAGAATCCATAAATATTTCCACTTTGTAAATTTAAATTGATATTATCAAGAACAATATTATTTCTAATTTTTTTAGTTAAATTTTTGATAATTATTTGAGACATAGATACACCTACCTTTATAAAATTTCCATTGAACTTATTTTTTTTATAGATATAAATAATAGTAAAGATAATATAAAGAAAGAATATAAAAATGAATACAAAGGATTAAAAGTATGAATAAAATTTTTGAAAATTTCTCTGTTTATAAAACAATAGTTTTGTAATAGAATCATATTTTGAGAAAAAGGTAAATATTTTATGAAATCATATAAACTATTTATATAGAAAAAGTTAACAAGATAAGTGTTAATAATTAATATAGAAATAGTAAATATATATGAGTAGACTTCTTTTATAAATAGAGATACTGTATTACAAAAAATTATAATTATATAACTTGTTAGAACAGTTGAAAAAAATACAACTAATAAACTAAAAAATGAATTTGTAGAAAAAATGAATTTTAATTTATTAATATACGCTATTATAAAAATAAAAATAAATTGAAATAAATAATAAAACAATAAATTTTTAAAAATATCAGTATAGTTTTTTAGTAACCATAATTTACGGTTATTGGTTCTGGTAAATATGTAACAACCATTTTGAGAAATTTCGTTCGTAATATATTTAGAAAAAAAATATATACCCCAAAATAGATGAATAGTTGATACTATAATTTGATATATAATTTGATGTTCATATATAGGCAAGTAACTGAAATATAATAAATATAAATCAGAAGTACTATAATTATTTTGAGATATATTTAAAAATGATATTGATAACAATATCAATAAACTGCCTATAAATACTTCATGCAATTTTAGTTTCATAAATTAATCACCACCTTCTTTTTCATTTTTAAAAGGTTTTTTAGCATATAAAACTGCTATTAAAACAAGAAGTAATATATATAAATTTATTTGAATAAGACATTGCCTTAATGAAATTTTATTTTTAAAAAATATTAAGTCAATAGGAGTAAAATAATCACGCCTAAATGAATTTAAAAAGAATGTAGGTATATATATAATTAAAAAGATTAAAGAGCTAGAAAAAATATGTTTAAAATTTATAAAAAATATATTTATATATAAAAAATTTATTATTAATAAGGATGATATTTGAATAAATAAATATATAACTAGTAAAAAAAGCTCTTTATAAAACATTTCTTTTGAAATGAAGAAAAAAATAATAGGAAGAATATTTATCATAAATACAAAAAAAATAGTAATAAAAAAACTGTTCAATAAAAAGTCTTTTTTTATTGAACTTATATAGGGATATCGAATAAAAATAAAAGGCTTATCAAAATATTTCGTTAAAAGTGTTAACAATAATAAATAAATTAAAAGTATGAAACCTTTATCAAAGAATACTTTTAAAGTATATATATAGATATCTATAGAATTATTTATTATAATAACGCCTTTATTAAAATAATAGATTTGACCTATATATATAATTAGTAATAAAATGTATATTTTTTTCTGCTTAATAACATTATAGTAATGTAAAGTCATATTAACCTCTCTTTTAAATAGTATCTTTTTTTAATCCTAAGATAAAAATAATTGTAATTGTTAAAATCCATATAGATATTAATATAAAAAATCCGCTTAATGTTCCTGGTCCACCCTGTTGATACATTTGTATAGAGAAATTATTATATAAATTTAGTCTAGCCAAAATGAGTTCTAATGCTAAATTAAATATAGTTGTACCTATGATAATGAAGACGCTTCTAAATTTTAAAATAATAGTTAAAGAAAAAGTAAATGCTGCTAAAATAGCGGCATATAAAGAGTTTATTAAAATCAATATAAAATTAAATAAATAAGGATTAGATATTTTTATATTAGCTAAAAAGATATTAGCATTATAAGAAGATTTTAAATCATAGAACATAGAACCACCAGTAAATGACCCTTTGTTAGCAAAGGTGAAAAATGATAATAATTCAGTTACGGACATAATAATAAAAACACTAAAAAATGCAACTATTGAAACAGTTAATATTTTAGAAAGTAGATATCTTTTCCTGCCACATCTAGTTATTATAGCTGTATTGATTTTTTTCTTTAATTCAAATTCATAGGAATCAGAATATATAAAGCATACCAAAAGAGGCATAATAGTTAGAAATAAAAAAAATCCATATTTTATAGCACTATTTGATATAAATCCAGTTTTATATGCTGGAGGAACAAATATACTATTATAACCGTAATAATAATTGCAAGTTAAAATGAAAGTAAAAATTGAAATAAGACTTAAAATAAAAAAGTTAATTTTAAATTTATAACTATTTAAACAATTTTTAATCTCTAGTTTTAAAATATTATACATAAAAAAATCCTTCCTTATATTCTTCCATTTGAATATAGTAAAAATAAGGTTTATTTTGTAAACCTTATTTTTATTTATATTTTTAATTATTCGTAATCAACTACTCCATCAACGTATCCTGTAACTGAAGAGTTATAGGTATTTTCCATGCCTACTCTGACACTAGTACCAACCCCATAATTACTATAATAATACATTGGAGTGAAATAAGAAGATGGTGATAGTGTATATAATGGTGTAATTTGACCAGCACTATCTATCCATAAATCCACACTGGAAATGTTAGATAATTTTGTAACTTTGGAATAAGAATGTGTATTTCCAGTTTGTTTTGTTTGGTAAGGAGTATAATTATTTGCTAAATTTGGATAGATAGTATATCCATAAAATGGTCTATCTGGAGTTGTTGGATCACAAGCGAGTGCGACACTTGTATTAATAATTATAACTCCTAAGATAGAAAGAGCTAATAAAGATAATTTTTTCATTTTCTAACCTCCTAAATTATAAAGTATATTCAAATATATATTAACATGAATTTATTACAAAATAAACAATAAATAATAATATAATACTTATTTGTAAAAAAAAGTATTATATTAAGTTAATATTAAAATATATATTTGAATTGAAAAAAGTAAAGCGAACGGAACTTAGATTAAAAAATTCTGTAGACTTAATAAGAATACCTAAAATTGACCATCTTTTTAAAATTACATATTATTTTATATATTTTAGAAAATAAATGCATTAATAAAACCAGAGCTTATAGTTGCAAATATAATGGCTTACTCTAAAATGGAATTTAGTTTTGCATTAAATGGAAAAGTTTTGTTTGATTAATAAAATCGGAAAATATAAATTAATTTTTTAAATTTATGTTGCATTATGTAAATTAAGCTAGTAAAATTAAGATAAAATTGGAAATTTACATTTAAAATGTTTAAAATTGAATATAGAAAAGCACCCCTCAAAATGAGAAGTGCTTTACGAACTTCGGTTCTTTAAATTGTTTGGCGACAATTTAAAGTAACTCAAGGTATTAACAGTACCAAGAAGATAAGGACAAGCCCAACCAAAAGTCTATTCGATTTATACATAGAGTATAAAATAAAAGAAGAAACTTTTCAAGTGGTAAATATGAAATTGTTACTTAACCTCTAGGTATTAACCTAGAGGTTTTATTATTTTACAGAATAAAAAATTAGACAAGCATTGAGCATAAACTTAAAATTTATGCAGTTGCCCTATGACTTACAGATGGGAGCTTCGAGTAATTTTTGTTGAGATAACAATAAATTATTAGGGGAGTCTTGCGAAGACTATAAAGATTTGCTTATTGAAAGATAAGCATACAGAAAGCACAACTGATGCAAAATAGTGCCTACCAACAGTATGCCTAGTCCCTATTTTTAGGCGTTGGTGTTGAGAGTGACGACAACTTAAAGGTCGGGTGTGGGAGTTCTAGGATCGTAGGCGATCGGGAACCATGAGCAGATATTTCATAAGCATTAGGATAGAACCGTAATGTAGAAAGCTTGTGGGTGTAAATACACGTAACAAATAGGGTGCAGATAGTGAAGGCGACCGAGGTTATACCTTGTATTCTAAATTCGAAAATCTTGATGTAGTTATTTCCTTACTGATAGTCATAAGTATTTTTATGTCTATTAGTAAGGGAATAACTGCGTCCTTTTCTGGCTCCCTCAGTTGCCCTTGTATTCTATGCCTTCGGCGTCGGATTGCAAGGGAGTACCCCATTTTGTAGACCAACTGGAGTCGATTGGGTTCGCGGAGCTTGTCGGAGCGGTTCCTATCGATGGAAGGCGGTAGCCAAGGAGGGTGAATGTCGCAGACAGAGGGAACCTAGTGGGTTCCCTAAGAGAAGGACTTTCAAATTTGATAAAGAATTACTTAAGTAACTAATCTTAAATAGAAAGTAGGTTATCTTATGGGTAAGAAGAAAGCTAAAGCAAAATTTTATGCTATAAAAGATGGTATAGGAGTTAAAGATATTATAGTTACTTCCTGGGATGAATGTTCTAAGCTTGTATTAGGTTATAATGCAGTATATAAAAGCTTTAGAACAGAAGAAGAAGCTAAGAAGTATTTAGGAAGTGTAGATGTAGAGAAGGTAAAAGAACAGGCTAAAAAGGGTATGGAAGATAGAAAGATTAAAAAGGAAACCACAAGATCAATTAGTATTAGATTACCTAAAGAAATGTATAATGACTTTGAAGAGAAATGCAGCAGCTTAAATTTAGATAAAGATAAGGCTATTTTTATGCTTCTTGATGAATGGTTAAATTAAAAGGATATTAGGGTTTTATTTATAATAAATTAAGTGTATAGTTAAGGGGTTAATTAATAGTTAATTAACTATTAAAAGTGAGGTGTTATAAGGATTGTACGATATTAATAAAGTTTCAGAGTTAACAGGGGTTAGTAAAGTAACAATATATAAAAAGATAAAGAAACTTAAGGAATTAGAACCATTTATAGTCCGTAAGGATGATAAAACTTATATTTTAGAAGGTGGATTACAGTTAATTAAGGGGCAGTTAACTGTTAACAATAAGGTTAACTCAGAAGTGGAATCGGAAGTTGCAATCGAAGGTGTATCAACGGAGTTAACTATTAATAAAGAGTTAATTAACCTATTAACTGAACAATTGAAAGAAAAGGATATTCAGCTTAAGGAGAAAGATAAACAAATAGCTGAATTACATAAATTAATAGAAAATAGTCAGGTGCTCTTAAAAGAAGAACAAAAAAAATCAGAGCAGCAGCTATATTTAGAAGAACATTTTGAAGAAGTAGA
>NZ_JACSQZ010000076.1 GCF_014836325.1 Clostridium gallinarum | reverse complement strand
GAGTTTACTTATAAAAGTAATAATATTCGTATTAGCTTTTATAATTTTATTATACGAGGAAAGTATAAAAAGTTATGCCTTATTATTAACTATTTATACTTTCCTTCCTTTAGTTTGGAAGTGTTAAAGTATCATAGCAAGGTGACTTGGAGCTTGTGACGGAACCTGGATATGATACTTTAACACTTTTTTAATATTTTTTATAAGAAAATAAAAATTGTCTAAATACTTTTTAAATTGGGTAAAATATAATATTATTAGAAGTAGAAAGATATAGGAAAGGTGAGAAATATTTTATGGCTAAGAAAAACAATAGTAAAGTAAATCCTTTGTTAGTAGTTGGAGCTATAGCAGGTGCAGCGGCTGTAGCAGCAGCTGCAAAGAAAATAAAAGACAATAAAGATAAAAAAGAGTCATTTATAAGCTTTAGTGAAAATTTTTCTGAGAATGGAGAAAGACAAGCGTATTTCATTGGAGGAGGCTTAGCTTCATTAGCAGGAGCTGCATATTTAATAAGAGATTGTAATTTTAAGGGTGAAAATATTCATATTATAGAGGGCCTTCATATCTTAGGTGGAAGCAATGATGGAGCTGGAAATGCAGAAAGTGGTTTCATATGTAGAGGCGGAAGAATGCTTAATGAGGAAACATATGAAAACTTTTGGGAACTATTTAACACAATACCATCAATTGATATGCCAGGAATGAGTGTAACTGAAGAAATATTAAATTTTGATAAGTTACATCCAACTCATGCTCAAGCACGTTTAATAGATAAAAATGGTAATAAAATCAATGTAAAGAGTATGGGATTTAACAATTCAGATCGTTTAGCATTAGGTAAATTAATGATGATGCCAGAAGAAAAGTTAGATGATTTAACTATAGAAGATTGGTTTAGACATACTCCTCATTTCTTTACAACTAATTTTTGGTATATGTGGCAAACAACCTTTGCTTTCCAAAAATGGTCAAGTTTATTTGAATTTAAGCGTTATATGGAACGTATGATATTTGAATTTTCTCGTATAGAAACATTAGAGGGAGTTACACGTACTCCATATAATCAATATGAATCAGTTATTTTGCCTATTAAAGAATATTTAAGTAAGCATAATGTAGATTTTAGTATAAATGCAACTGTTACAGATATAGACTTTAAACCAGGTGAAGGAATAACTGCTACTGCAATTCATATTACTAATGAAGATGGAGAAAAAATAATAGAGCTAAAAGAAGATGACTTATGTATTATGACTAATGGATGTATGACAGATAATGCTACATTAGGTGATTTTAATACAGCACCAGAGTACAAGACTGAAAGACCAATGTCAGGAGAACTTTGGGAAAGAGTAGCAAAGAAAAAAATGGGTTTAGGAAATCCAATACCTTTCTTTAGTAATCCAGACAAGACTAATTGGGAAAGTTTTACTGTTACTTGCAAGGGAAACAAATTATTAAAGCTTATAGAACAATTTTCAGGGAATATACCAGGAAGTGGAGCTTTAATGACATTTAGAGATTCAAGCTGGTTAATGAGCATAGTTGTAGCAGCACAGCCACACTTTAAAAATCAACCAATGGACACAACTATTTTCTGGGGATATGGTCTTTACACAGATAGAGTTGGAGATTATGTAAAGAAACCTATGAAAGATTGTACTGGAGAAGAAATATTAATAGAACTTTTACATCATCTTCATTTTGAAGATAAAATTGATGAGATTATGGAAACTGTAGTGAATGTAATACCATGTATGATGCCATACATAGATTCACAATTCCAACCTAGAAAAATGACAGATAGACCTAAGGTTGTTCCAGAAGGGTCAACAAATTTTGCTATGATAAGCCAATTTGTTGAAATACCAGAGGATATGGTATT
This sequence comes from Clostridium gallinarum, assembly GCF_014836325.1. Taxonomy (GTDB): domain Bacteria; phylum Bacillota; class Clostridia; order Clostridiales; family Clostridiaceae; genus Clostridium; species Clostridium gallinarum. The sequence continues at coordinate 11,611 of NZ_JACSQZ010000076.1, read as the reverse complement.
TACAGAAGAATACTCAGTTCGTGCAGCAAGAATCGCTGTATATACATTATTAAATATAAAACATAAAGAAATAGCACCAGTAACACCTTATAAAAAAGATCCTAAAGTTATGATGAAAGCATTAAAAAAATCATATAGCTAAAAAAAGCTGCCCAAAAGGCAGCTTTTTTTAATTAAAAACTAATTTATTAAGAATATCTTTTACTGATACAATTTCATTTATTTTGTAGGCATTAGCACCACAGAAGACAAGTCCATTTTCTATGTCTCCTTTTACAGCTTTTATTAAAGCAGAGCTTATACAATAAGGAGTATCAGCAGGGTTGCAAGGAATTAAACAGTTGTAACATTTAGTAACTTTAATTTTTCCGTTTTTTAATTGTTCGGTTAGTTTATTTTTAATAGCTCTGCCAGGCATTCCTACAGGGCTTATTGTAAGTTCTATATCTTCTTTTTTACAATTTACATATGCTTTTTTAAAATTTATATGAGCATCACATTCATGTGTAGCCACAAATTGAGTAGCTACTTGTACACCGCTTGCACCAAGATTTAAACATTTTACAAAATCATCATGTGAAAATACACCTCCAGCAACAATTACTGGTATTGATTTATTAAACTCTTTTTCAAAATTCTTAACTTCATTAATAACATTTAAAATATTAGTATCAAAATTACTTATTTCTTCTTCTAAATTATTTTTCTTAAAACCAAGGTGACCACCAGCTAATGGACCTTCAACAACAATAGCATCAGCAGTTCTGTTAAAATGCTTTTTCCAATAATTTAGTATAACTCTAACAGCTTTTGAAGATGAAACAATAGGAGCTATCTTAATGGAACTATTTTCGGTTATTTCAGGTAAACTTAAAGGTAAACCAGCACCAGATATTATTAAATCTGCACCAGCTTCAATAGCTGTTTTAACATGTTCTACATAATTATTCATAGCAACCATTACGTTAACACCTATTATTCCGTTACAGCTTATTTCTTTTGCTTTTTTTATATGTTTAGCTAGCCCTCTTAAATTAGCTTTTAATGTATTAGTTTCAAAATCTTCTTCTAAATATCCAGAATGAGCAGCGGAAATAATACCTATAGCACCTTCTTTTGCAACTGCTCCAGCAAGATTAGATAATGATACACCAACTCCCATTCCCCCTTGAATTACAGGGATTTTGGCAATTAAATTTCCTATAGTTAATGGCTTAATATTCATAAATATACTCCTTTTAATAAAAAAATAATACTTTGACAATCAAAATATTATTAATAGTATAATCTAGTAAATTAAAAAAAACAATATTATTAAAAAAATATTATGAATATTGACAAAAGAAAAAAATGGTATTATTATGATGATATTACTTTGATAATCAAAATATTTAAGGAGGTGGTAAGATTAAGCTCTTGATAATATGAAGTATTGAATAATATTTCTATCCATTTGACTATACTATGTATTAAATTTTATTTTATTGGAATCATTATTTATTATATTTATAAAAAATAATTTTCTAATACAAATAGTTAAATTTTTAGGATATTAAATACAAATAAAATAGCTTAACATATGCAAATAGTTTGATAATAAAAATATTTGATTAAAAATAAAAGTGGAAACTTTATATTTTAGAAAGAGGCGAATAATGAAGGGAGTAAAAATACTAGGATTTGGTCATTATTGTCCTGAAAATATAGTTTCAAATGTTGATTTAGAAGAGATAGTTGAGACTACTGATGAATGGATTATAAAGAGAACCGGTATAAAAGAAAGAAGGATATCAACTGGGGAAGGAACTGTTGATTTGGCATATAAAGCAGCTTTAAATGCCTTAGAAAATAGTAAGTGTAGTAAAGATGATATAGATTTAATTATCGTAGCAACTACTTCACCAGATAAATTGATGCCATCTACAGCATGTAGCATTCAAGGTCTTTTAGATTGTAAAAATGCAGCAGCCTTTGATATTTCTGCAGCTTGTTCTGGGTTTGTATATTCATTGATAGTTGCATCTAGTTTAATAAAAACTACAGGCAAAAAGAAAGCTTTAGTAATAGGCTCAGAAGTGCTTTCCAAAATAGTAGACTGGTCTGATAGAAGTACTTGTGTACTTTTTGGAGATGGAGCTGGGGCTGCTATATTAGAGATTTCTGAAAATGATGATTGTATTATTAGCACTTGTTTTGCAGCTGATGGAAACTTAGGTGAAAAATCATTAGTTGCAGCAGAACTTAAAATAAATACACCATTTATTTCTGATAACTTAGAGGAAAAAAGATATATAGAAATGAAAGGTGGAGAAGTATTTAAATTTGCTGTTTCTGTATTACCTGAAATAGTTAGAGAGCTATTAGAAAAAAGTAATGAAGATATAAATGATATTAAATTTATAGTTCCTCATCAAGCTAATTTAAGGATAATAGATGAAGCAGCAAGAAGGCTAAAGATTAATAAAGAAAAGTTTTATGTTAATGTTGATAGATATGGAAATACATCAGCAGCAAGTATTCCAATAGCTTTAAGTGAACTTTTTGAAAAAGGTCTTATTAATAAAGGTGATAAAATAATTTTAGCAGCTTTTGGTGGAGGATTAACCTGGGCTGGAGCATTAATTAAATTTTAGGAGGAAAAGAAAATGGTATTTGAAAAAATTAAGGAAATAGTTGTAGATCAATTAGGAGTTAATGAAGAAGATGTAAAGTTAGAAACTAGCTTTATTGAAGATTTAGGAGCAGATTCGTTAGATTTATTCCAAGTAGTTATGGATTTAGAAGATGCTTTTAATGTAAAAGTTGAAAATGTTGAAAATATTAAAACTGTAGGAGATGCTGTAAAGTATATAGAAAGCGTTATATAAAAAAGAAATTTGGAGGAAGGCTCATGAATAATAATATTTGCAATTTGTTAAATATTAAATACCCTATTTTTCAAGGGGGAATGGCATGGGTTTCAGATAGTTCTTTAGCAGCTGCAGTTTCAGATGCAGGTGGTCTTGGAATAATTGCAGGAGCAAATGCTCCTGCAAGCTTTGTGAGAGAAGAAATAAGAAAAGCTAAAGAGTTAACTGATAAACCATTTGGTGTAAATATAATGCTACTTTCTGAAAATGCGGATGAATTATCGGAAATAGTAATAGAAGAAGGAGTTAAAGTAGTTACAACTGGGGCAGGAAATCCAGGTAAGTATATGGAAAAGTGGAAGAAGGCTGGAATAAAAGTTGTTCCTGTAGTAGCATCAGTTGCTTTAGCAAAAAGGATGGAAAGAGCTGGAGCAGATGCAATTATTGCTGAAGGTTGCGAAGCTGGAGGACATATAGGAAAATTAACAACTATGGTCTTATTACCACAAGTTGTTGATGCAGTAAATATTCCAGTTATAGCAGCAGGCGGAATTGGAGATGGAAGGGGAATTGCTGCAGTATTTATGTTAGGTGCTGAGGGTGTTCAAGTAGGAACAAGATTTTTAGTTGCAGATGAGTGCACTATACATGATAACTATAAAGAAGCTGTTTTAAAAGCAAAAGATATAGATACTGTTGTAACAGGAAGACCAACAGGACACCCTGTTCAAGTTATAAAAAATAAACTAGCAAGAGAATATATGAATCTTGAAAAGGAAAATGCTCCAATTGAAAAAATAGAGGAGCTTGGAAGAGGCGCTTTAAGAAAAGCTGTAAAGGATGGAGATATTGAAAATGGATCACTTATGGCTGGACAAATTTCAGGTCTTATAAATAAAAGACAAAGTGCTAAAGAAATAATTGAAGAAATGTTTAATGAATTTGAAAGTATAAAAAATAGCCTTTAAAGGAGAGTAAATATGAAGATAGCATTTATTTTTGCAGGGCAAGGATCTCAATATATAGGAATGGGTAAGGAATTATATGATAATATTTTAATTTGTAGAGAAGCCTTTGATAAAGCAAGAAGTTTATTAGATTTTGATATAAAAGAGTTAATGTTTAACGGAGAAAAAGAAGAGTTAGATATTACAGAAAACACTCAACCTGCAATATTAGCTACTTCTATTATGGCAATGAAGGCATTAGAAGAAAAGAAAATTACACCAAGTGTAGTTGCAGGATTAAGTCTTGGAGAATATTCAGCATTAGTTTCTGCAAATGCATTGAGCTTTGAGGAAGCTATTAAATTGGTAAGAAAAAGAGGAAGGTTTATGCAAGAAGCTGTTCCTATAGGAGTAGGTTCTATGATTGCTATTATAGGTTTAAGCTTAGAAAAAATAAAAATAGCAATAGAAGAAGCAAGTTCAATTGGAATAGTAGAAATTGCTAATTATAATACTAATAATCAAATTGTTATTGGTGGAGAAAAAGATGCTGTAGAAAAGGTAAAGGAGCTATGTTTTGAGTTTGGTGCTAGGAGAGTAATTGAACTTAAAGTTTCTGGACCATTTCATACATCTTTATTGGAAAAAGCTTCAGTTAAATTAAAAGAAGAATTAGAAAAAATAGATTTTAATAATCCAAAAGTAAAAATAATATCTAATGTTACAGCTGATTTTATTGAAAATAAAGAAGACATAAAAGAAATACTTTGTAAACAAGTTAAATCTTCAGTTAGGTGGAGTGAGAGTATAAATAAAATGCTAGATATGGGAGTAGATACTTTCATTGAACTTGGACCTGGAAGAGTATTAAGTGGATTTGTAAAAGAAATTAGCAGAGAAAAAGGTTTAAAGGTTAATATTTTTAATGTTGAAGATTTAAAATCTTTAAGTAAAACATTAGAAGGAATTGGAGGTTTAAATGATTAAAAATAAAAATGCAATAATTACAGGTGGTGCAAGAGGTATTGGAAAAGAAATAGCAAGAACTCTAGCAGAAAATGGAGCTAATATTGCAATTAATTATAGAAATTTTAATGATGAAATTAAAGCTTTCGTGGAAGAGTTAAATTCTATGGGAGCAAAAGTCCTAACTTTTAAGTGTGATGTTAGTAATGAAGAGGAAGTAGAAGCCTTTGTAAATGAAGTTAAAAATGTTTTTGGAAGTATAGATATATTAGTAAATAATGCAGGAATAACTAAAGATGGATTACTTATAAGAATGAGTGAAAAAGATTTTAGTGATGTTATTGATGTTAATTTAAAGGGTACATTTAATATGACTAAAGCTGTATCATCAATAATGGTTAGACAAAGATTTGGAAAAATAATTAATATTTCATCAGTAGTAGGGGTAGCTGGTAATGCAGGACAATGTAATTATGCAGCCTCTAAAGCTGGTGTTATAGGTTTTTCAAAATCAATAGCAAGGGAGCTTGCATCAAGAAATATAAATGTTAATGTAATAGCTCCAGGTTATATTAATACAGATATGACTAAGGTACTTCCAGATAGAGTAAAGGAAGAGGTTTTAAAAACTATTCCTATGAAAAAGATTGGAGAGCCTAGAGAAATCGCTAATTTAGCTTTATTCCTATCATCTGATTTATCAAACTATATTACAGGGCAAGTAATAAATGTAGATGGTGGAATGGTTATGCATTAAAAGGAGAAAGTTAATATGAAGAGAAGAGTAGTAGTTACAGGCTTAGGAGCTATAACACCTATTGGTAATTCTATAGAAAGTTTTTGGAGCTCTATAAAGATTGGAAAAAATGGAATAGACAAAATTACGTATTTTGATACAACTGATTTTAAAGTGAAAGTAGCAGCAGAAGTCAAGGATTTTAAAGCAGAAGATTATATAGGGAAAAAAGAGGCTAAAAGATTAGATAAATTTACACAATTTGCCTTAGTTGCAGCAAAAGAGTGTATGAAAGATAGTAATATAGATTTAGAAACTATTGATAGAGAAAGATTTGGTGTAATATTTGGATCAGGAATTGGTGGACTTATTACTATAGAAAATCAAATAAGAACTTTAGTGGCTAAGGGCCCTAATAGAGTTTCTCCGTTAACTATTCCAACAGCAATATCTAACATTGCAGCTGGAAGTATAGCAATTGAATTTGGACTTTTAGGTTCTTGCTTAAGTGTTACTACAGCATGTGCAACATCAACTCATTGTATTGGTGAAGCTTATAGAAGTATAAAAGATGGATATTTGGATAGAGCTATAGTTGGTGGAGCAGAAGCATCAATTAACGAGTTTGGTGTTGCAGGTTTTCAAGCTTTAACTGCACTTAGCAAAAGTGATGATCCAAATAGAGCTTCTATACCTTTTGATAAAGATAGAAATGGTTTTGTAATGGGAGAAGGAGCTGGAGCATTAATTTTAGAAGAATTAGAAAGTGCTATAAAAAGAGGCGCTAAAATATATGGAGAAGTTGTAGGATATGGAACAACATGTGATGCTTATCACATAACTTCACCAAGTCTTGATGGAGATGGTGCTTATAGAGCTATGAGAGATGCAATGAATGATGCAAATATAAATAATAATGAAATAGGATATATAAATGCTCATGGAACATCAACAGAAATTAATGATAAGGTGGAAACTTTAGCAATAAAAAATGCCTTTGGAAAATCTGCAAAGGATGTATATGTAAGTTCTACAAAGTCGATGACAGGGCATTTACTTGGAGCAGCAGGAGCTGTAGAGGCTATAATATCAATTAAAGCTTTAGAAGATGGGTTTATTCCAGCTAATATCAACTATGTAAATCCAGATGAAGAATGTGATTTGAATTTAGTGAAAAATCAAGGAATAAATAAAGAAATTGAGTATGCTATGTCTAATTCTCTAGGATTTGGAGGACATAATGGAACTGTAATATTTAAAAAATGGAGAGGAAAGTAATATGTTAAACTACGAACAAATTATGGAATTAATAAAGTCAATAGATTCATCTTCTCTTAGAGTTTTTGAATTAGAGGACCAAGGCTTCAAATTAAAATTAAGTAAAAATGAAGAAACTTCAAAAGAAATTATAAATAAAGATAATGATTCTAATAAAATATCAAATTCTTCAGCAGAAAATAATACTACAATAATAAATAATAATGAAATAATTAAAGTTGATAATGAAGAGGAAGATTTTAATGTAGTTAAATCTCCTTTAGTTGGAACTTATTATTCATCAGGAACTCCAGGAGGAAAGCCTTATGTTCAAAAGGGCGATAAGGTGAAAAAAGGGGATGTTCTTTGTATAGTAGAAGCTATGAAGATAATGAATGAAATAACAGCTGAATATGATGGGGAAATTATTGAAGTATTAAGAAGTGATGAAGATATAGTTGAATATGGAATGGAATTATTTAAAATAAAGTAGGTGAATATTTTGGATATAAAAGAAATTATGGAATTAATACCACATAGGTATCCATTTTTATTAATAGATAGAGTTGAATCTTTAGAAGGAAATAAGATAGTAGCTATAAAAAATGTAACTATGAACGAATATTTCTTTCAAGGGCATTTTCCAGTAGAGCCAGTAATGCCAGGAGTTTTAATTATTGAAGCTTTAGCTCAAACTGGTGCAGTAGCATTATTAAAAAGAGAAGAGTTTAAGGGCAAAATTGCTTATTTTGGAGGAATAAATAATGCGAAATTTAGAAAGAAAGTAGTACCAGGAGATACCTTAAGGTTAGAAGTAGAGCTAACTAAGATTAGAGGATCAGCAGGAATAGGTAAGGGAATTGCTTATGTTGATTGGAAGAAGGTTTGTGAAGCAGAATTAACCTTTATGGTTGGATAGTGAAGAGGTGTTTTTATGATTAGAAAGGTTTTGATAGCTAATAGAGGGGAAATAGCAGTTAGAATAATAAGGGCTTGCAAAGAACTTGGAATAAAAACAGTAGCTATTTACTCAGAAGCTGATAAAGATGCTATGCATACTCAGCTTGCAGATGAAGCTATTTGTGTTGGTAAGCCTAAATCAAAGGACTCTTATTTAAATGAAAGTAATATAATAAGTGCTGCAGTAATTACTAAGTGTAACGCAATTCATCCAGGCTTTGGATTCTTATCAGAAAATGCTGAGTTTGCAGCAATTTGTGAAGAATGTAACATAAAGTTTATTGGTCCTAGTAGTAAGACAATAAGTATAATGGGAGATAAATCTAGAGCAAGAGAGATTATGAAAAATGCAGATGTACCTATAATACCAGGAAGTGATGGCATTATAGAAAATGTTGAAGATGCATTTTTAGAAGCTGAAAGGATAGTATATCCAGTAATGATAAAAGCAGCTCTAGGTGGAGGTGGTAAAGGAATAAGAATAGTTCAAAATAAAAATGAACTAGAAAATGCTTACTTTACAGCAAAAACTGAAGCAAAGGTTAATTTTGGTGATGATACTATCTATATGGAAAAGTTTATTGAAAATCCAAGACATATAGAGTTTCAAATTTTAGGAGATGAATACGGTAATATAGTACATTTAGGAGAAAGAGATTGTACTGTACAAAGAAGAAATCAAAAAGTATTAGAAGAAGCGCCATCTACTATTTTAAGTGATGAGCTTAGACATGAAATGGGTAAGGCTGCTATAAGTGCTGCTAAAGCAGTAAATTATGTGAATGCAGGAACTATAGAGTTTTTAGTAGATAAATATGGACATTTTTATTTTATGGAAATGAACACAAGAATACAGGTTGAACATCCAATAACAGAGATGATTACATCGATAGATATAGTAAAAGAACAATTAAAGATTGCTAATGGAGAAAGATTAGAATTTTCTCAAGATAATATTGAAATAAAGGGTCATGCTATTGAGTGTAGGATAAATGCAGAAAATCCAAGTAAAGGCTTTATTCCGTCACCAGGTAAAATAGAATTTCTAAACTTACCAGGAGGAAATGGAATAAGAGTTGATACTGCTGTATTTACAGGATATACAATACCACCTACCTATGATTCGATGATAGCAAAGCTAATAGCTTATGGTAGAAATAGAGATGAAGCTATTAATAAGATGTTAAGGGCTCTAGAAGAGTTTGTAATTGAAGGAATTGAAAATAATATTGAATTTCAAATAGATATTTTAAATAATGAAAAATTTCGCTTAGGAGACTATGATACTAGTTTTATAAGCAAAGAATATAATTTATAGTTGGTGAAAAAGTATGGGGATTTTTAAGAAAAGACAGTATGGTGTTATAAGCATAAATCAAATAGAAGAAAAAGATATACCAGTAGTTCCAGATGGAACTTGGATAAAATGCAGTAATTGTGGTAAGATTTTATACAAAAAATCTTTAGAAGAAAATTATAATATATGTACTAATTGTAATTATCATTTTAGACTTGGTAGTTATGAAAGAATAAATCAAATTTGTGATAAAGGTTCTTTTAAAGAATTTAATAAACATATGAGATCAAAAAATCCAATGGATTTTCCAAACTATGAAGAAAAACTAAAAATTAATGAAGAAAAAAGTGGAGCAAATGAGGCTGTAGTTACAGGAGAATGTGAAATTGGTGGTAACAAAGCTATTATTGCAGTAATGGATTCTAAGTTTTTAATGGGAAGCATGGGAACTGTAGTAGGAGAAAAGCTTACTTTAGCAATAGAAGCGGCTACTAAAAGAAAATTACCTATAGTTATATTTACAGCATCAGGCGGTGCTAGAATGCAAGAAGGAATATTATCTCTTATGCAAATGGCTAAAATAAGTAGTGCTTTAGCAAGGCATAGTGAAGCAGGACTACTTTATATAACAGTATTAACAGATCCAACTACTGGTGGAGTAACTGCAAGTTTTGCAAGCCTTGGAGATATAATACTAGCAGAACCAAATGCTTTAGTAGGTTTTGCGGGAAGAAGAGTAATTGAAGGAACTATAAAAGAAAAATTGCCTGAAGATTTTCAAAGTGCAGAATTTTTATTAGAACACGGATTTATAGATAATATTATAAAAAGACAAAATTTAAAGAAAGCTCTTTCAACTCTTTTAAGTTTTCATAAAAGTAAGGAGGTGTAGTTGTGAAGAATATTAAGGCTTATGACAGATTACAAATTGCTAGAATGATAGAAAGACCAACTACACTAGATTATATAGATAAAATATTTACAAGTTTTTTTGAATTGCATGGAGATAGATTATTTAAAGATGATAAATCAATTGTAGGGGGAATAGGCTTATTAAACAATATGCCAATCACTATAATAGGAATTCAAAAAGGAAAAGATTTAAAGGAAAATATGGAAAGAAACTTTGGATCTCCACATCCTGAAGGGTATAGAAAAGCATTAAGATTAATGAAGCAAGCAGAAAAGTTTAATAGACCAATAGTTTGTTTTATAAATACATCAGGAGCATATTGTGGTATTAGTGCAGAAGAAAGAGGGCAAGGTGAAGCTATTGCTAGAAATTTAATTGAAATAGCACAAATTAGTGTACCTATAATATCAATAATAATTGGTGAAGGTGGAAGTGGTGGTGCTATTGCATTAGCTTGTGGAGATAGAGTATGGATGCTTGAAAACTCAGTTTATTCAATTTTATCACCAGAAGGCTTTGCATCAATATTACTAAAGGATCCATCTAAGTCTAAGGATGTAGCAGAAATTATGGGAATAACCTCCTATGACCTTTTAGAAAGAGGAGTAATTGAAAAAATTATAAAAGAACCTAAAGGTGGAGCACACAAAAATTTAGACTTAGTTGCAAACTCTATAAAAGAAGAGTTAATTAATGAATTTAAAATTTTATTAAAAAAACCAAAGAATATACTTTTAGAAGAAAGATATCAAAGGTTTAGAAAATTTAAGTAAAATAGAAGATAGTATCTCGTTTATTAAGACACATTAATTTGGTAAACGTTAGGTACTATCTTTATTTTTTTCTAATTTCATTACTTAAGTTTGAAAAGATATAAAGATTATTAATATAGAATATTTTGAATTTAATGCTATAATAAAGATATATAAACCAATTAACATTGAACTAACCAACGATAAATAAATGACAGAATGAAAAAATCCGTAAAGGATTTTTGGATATAAAATTAAGTTTTGTGTAGTAAAACAACCTTAATTTTACATTCTTCATTCTTAATTTTTAATTTAAATAGGGGGGATTTATTTGAAAAGAAGTGATTATATATCTTGGGATGAGTACTTTATGGGAGTTGCTATTTTAGCAGGGATGAGAAGTAAGGATCCAAGTACTCAAGTTGGAGCATGTATAGTTGATAATGATAATAAAATTTTAAGTCAAGGGTATAATGGATTACCAAGAGGATGCTCTGATGATGAATTTCCTTGGGATAGAGAAGGAGATATGCTTGAGACAAAATATCCATATGTAGTGCATGCAGAGTTAAATGCAATATTAAATAGTAGAGGAACAAGTTTAGTTGGTTCAAAAATATATGTTGCCTTATTCCCATGTAATGAATGTGCTAAAGCAATAATACAGTCAGGTATTAAAGAAGTTGTATATTTATCTGATAAATATGCAGATACAGATATAGTGAAAGCATCAAAAAGAATGTTTAGTGCGTCAGGAGTTAAGATGACTAAACTAGAACCTAAAAATAAGAATATAGGAATATCATTTGATGTAAATGATATTTAATTTAATTATGGAAGCAATAGCTTCCTTTTTCATTCTTTAGGAGCGTGCCCAGCAAAGCTGTAATTTGCTAACTGATGAAAGTTCAGTAAAAGTAATTACCAAGAAGCT
>NZ_JACSQZ010000075.1 GCF_014836325.1 Clostridium gallinarum | reverse complement strand
AAACAATATTAATATTACAGCAACAATATGCAATTAATTTTAAATGTCACAAAAAGCTTGCACTATCAATTTCCTAAAAAAATAAAAAAGTCTTACAAATTATAAATTTGCAAGACTTTTGGTACGGCGGAGAGGATTCGAACCCCCGACCAACTGGTTCGTAGCCAGCTACTCTATCCAACTGAGCTACCACCGCATATTTTTTTACATTATTTATATTATCATACCTATATAAATAAATCAATAAAAATGAATTTAATTGTTATATATATCAGAAAACTCAACTTCTAACATTTGAATCTTATTACTTTTATTATCATTTAAACAATAATCATCTTTTTCTTCAACAATACTTATAGGAAAATTTAAGATAAATTCACATCCTTGACCATTTTTACTTTCTAATTTTATGTCTCCATCCATAGTCTTAACTAAATAATTTACTAAATCTAGTCCTATCCCACTACCAATGATATCGTTATCGCTTTTCTTAGACAACTGATAAAATCTACTAAATATTTTTGCTTGATACTCTTCTGAAATTCCTGGTCCTTCATCTCTTATTGATAACTTTATTTTATTATTAACTACAAATATATCTATATAAACATTGGTATTACTATATGAAAACTTTATTGCATTCGATAATAGATTCATTATTATTCTATCTAAAACTTCTGGATCTATTGCAGTAATGCATTCTTCTTTATTTGTATCAAATATTAACTGAATATTTTTTTGTTTTGCATATTTATCAATACAATTTACAGTACTTTCTACCATTGATATAATATCTATATTTTTTTTATTTAGTACATAATAATTATTTTCTAACTTTGTTGTATCAATTAAATTATTTATTAATTTAAGCATTTTTAAGCTATTTCTCTTTACTATTCCCATATACTCTGAAATTTTTTTATCTGTAACACTTTCATTTCCATAATTTATTATTTGCATAACACTTAATATTACATTTAAATGTCCTCTTAAATCATGTGAAATATTCAATAAAAAATTTTCTTGATTTGAATTTTTATTCATTAATTCTGTTATGACCTTTAACATTTCCTCTTTTGTTAGATTAATAATATCTTCTGAAGAAAACTTATTTAACTTTAATTTACTAGATAATAAATCCAAATTATTCCCATTACCCATATAATAATTCCTTTCATAACAGCCCTTATTTAAAATATACCCTTTTTTTAGTTTAACATATCTCTACTTATACAACAACACATTTTTGTATATTTTTCCATTTTTTATAAGATATTATTAGTTCTAATAATATTATTACCTATATTTTATAAAATAAGAGATAAACATTATATTCCTTGCTCCGTCGCATGCGTTCCAAGTCAACCTCATACAATGTTTATCTCTTTGCAAACTGAAGGAAGGAAATTATAAAAGCTCTATTTCTTACACTACGAATTTTACTACTCTAATAAAATTATCCACAACTTGTCCATAGATATAATTTCCTAACTAATAAAAAAAGAATAATATAAAATAAAAACTTAATTTATTTTACATTATTCTTATTTCTAATTAAATTTTAGCATTTTCATAACTAATATTAAGTATATACCTGAAATTAATAAGGAAAAAGTCCCTATAGGTACTATAATTCCTAATATTGCAGGTAATGTCGTAGCATATATACTAAGTTTTAATATATCTTTATAATACATTTTCAATTTATTCATTTTGCTTATTATGATACCACACACTGAAAGCGCAAGTGAATTTATAATAAAACTAAAGTAAGTTAGTATAATATTAATAAAAAATACTAAGTATTTTACAATTTCAATTAAATTTAAAGATTTTAATATAGTTTCATTATTTATATTTGTAATTAATGGAAGTTCACTAAATTTATAATCAAATTTATTTCCATCTATTCTATACGATATTCCATCTCTTAATATAACTAGAGATTCATTTTTATGAACTACTAATTTTCTTATACTATCTACTTCATCTAAAGTGATATTAGTATCTACGTATATAATAAGCTCACCACCATACTCTTTTTTTATAGGTGAATTTTCAAAATTTAATATCCCATCTTCTAATGTAAATTTAAATTTTTCAGAAGAAATTAAATCTTTCATACTTTTTTGTATCTTTCCTGCAGTAATAAAACTAAATACTCCTAAAAAAGATCCTACAATTAAAGATAATATTATTGAATATAGTATAGCTTTAGATAAACTATCCTTTAGCAATTCTCTATATCCTTTTATACTAGTAATACTTATTTTTACTTTATTAAAAAACTTTATATTTTTCATATAATTAACTCCTTAGTTTTACTTCTATTAATTATATTACCATATAAAATTATTTTTATAAATAAAGGTATTTTATATAAAATTTGTTTTTTAGGATTAATTTTCAGATTTTTTGTTAATGCTTATATTATAAGTTTTAAGGAGGTAAAAAAATGTATAGTGATAAATCCAAAAATAGAAATAGACTTTCTATCTTCAAGTTACTCTCTCTATTTACATTTATAATATTAATGGGATTTACTGCAAATATTTATTTAAACTCAAGATATCGATTATTAACTACTAGTTTCTATAATAAATTTAATAACTATGAATTTTCTGATGCGAAATCTACATTAGATAATAAAATTTTAACTATAAAAAGAAATAAATTAAATAATGATTTAACTTATTACTTTACAGATATAGTTAACAAAATTTGTATATCTTTATCGAATAATACTATTACCTCTAATGATGCTATAGATATATTAAATGAAATTAAAGATTATAATTTACTAAATTCTTCATTAGATAAGTTAATATCCGCTATAGATGAGAATAATAACATTACCTCTAACAATGAAATAGAAGAAATTGATGACTTAAGTATTAAAACTAATGATAATTCAAGTCTTAATTATAATGAGGATAATTATTTAAATCTTGGTATATCAGCCTTTAATTCTAAGGACTATGAAAATGCGATTAAATATTTTAATCTAGTATCAAAAGATTCATTAAATGATTATAAAATAGCTCAAGACTATATAACCGACTATGAAGAAAACTATAAGGAATATTTACTTGAAAGTATAGATGAATTAGTAGCTAATAAATACTATACAAAGGCTATAAATATATTGTCTAATTATAATTCTAAACTATTAACTAATGATGAAATAACAGAAATAGAAAATAAAATTAACTCTATAAAATTATTTAGAGAAGAATATTCAGGTGAAGATTCTGAATATACCTCTAATGCTATACTTCAAGAAATTACACCAAGTAATATAAATGGACTTTCTATAGCTAGCAAAACATCTTATTTAGTATATTTAAACTTAGCTAAACAAACAACTTATGTTTATGAAGGTTCAAATAATAATTGGAATTTAGTTAAAGAGTTTATTTGTTCTACTGGTCTAGAAGGTAAAGAAACTCCTAAAGGCATATTCTCCGTTACAGATAGAGGTGAATGGTTTTATGCTGAAGAATTTCAGCAAGGAGCTAAGTACTGGGTTCAATTTATGGGAGATTACTTATTTCATTCTCTTCCATTTGATGAAACTCAAAGTACAATTCTAGATTATACATTAGGGACTCCATCCTCTCATGGATGTATAAGATTAAATGTAGAAGATGCAAAATGGTTCTATGACAATATTGATAATGATACTAAAATAATAATCAATTAACTTATCTATAAAAAATGGGCTGTTTTAAAAACAACCCATTTTTTATCTTCTTTATTTTTATATATTTTATTTATTAATAATTGTTATATATAATTTGATAATTGAAATCCATAATTATAACTGGATTCTTAGACGGATTTATTCTATTAAGTATATTTATTAAATTTTGCTGTGGTATTGCGACACATCCATAAGTATATATTCCCATATCGCAATGAATAAATATAGCGGAGCTTTTTCCTGGTATTACTGGCCATCTATTATAATCAATAACTAAAGAGTAATTATAGTAACCTGGAAAATCTATTAATTTTTCTGCTGAGCTCCATCTACCATTAGGCTCTCCAAATTGCATTGTATTATAGTACTCAGAATTTTCATCATCTACCCAATACTCAGATCCATCTAACTGTCTATAGGGTACTCCACTCCCTGGATTAGAATTTATTCCAAAAGCTTCTGTTAAAGTATATTTTTCATCTTTAATTCTCCTTACCTAAAAAACCCATATAAATTATATCATATAATTAAAATATTATTTCAAAAAACTTTTTCAGTATATGATATGATTATTTATATAAAAATTAAAAGGTAGGTTAAAAATGAATATAATTATTCCAAGTGACGTAAAATTTATAATTAATAATTTTTATAACAATAAATATGAAGCCTATATGGTAGGAGGATGTGTTAGAGATAGTCTTTTGGGAATTTCCCCTAAAGATTATGATATAACCACATCTGCTAAACCTGAACAAACCATTTCTCTCTTTGAGAAAACTATTCCCACAGGCTTAAAACATGGAACTATTACTGTACTTATAAATAATAATCCTTATGAAGTTACTACCTTTAGAACTGAAGGAACTTATTTAGATAATAGAAGACCTTCTTCAGTTGAATTTGTAACAAACATAAAAGAAGACTTATCTAGAAGAGATTTTACTATAAATGCTTTAGCTTATAACTCAAATAGTGGATTAATAGATTATTTTAATGGAGTTAATGACCTTAAAAATAAAATCATTAGATGTGTTGGGAATCCAGATAAAAGATTTAAAGAAGATGCTTTAAGAATGCTTCGTGCTATAAGATTTAGCTGTCAATTATCCTTTAATATTGAAGATAGTACTTACAATGCAATTAAAGATAATTATAAATTAATTGAAAATATAAGCTTTGAAAGAATTAGAGATGAACTTTGCAAAATATTAATTTCTCCTAATGCTTCAAAGGGTTTAGACCTTTTAAGAGATACAAAGTTATTAGAATTAGTACTTCCTGAAGTTAACTCTCTAGTTGATTTTTCACCAAAGTGTACTAACCATAATAGAAATGTATTTTTACATACCTTAAAAGTTATTGATAATACGGAAGATAACTTAATATTGAGAATATCTGCCCTTTTACATGATGTAGGAAAATTAAATACTTTAACACCTTTAAATAATGGAAACTTCTATGGTTTTCCTGGTCATTGCATTGAAGGCGCTTCTATGAGTAAAAAAATACTTTCTAAATTAAGATTTGATAATGATACTATAAAAATAGTTTCAAAATTAATAGAACATCATTTAGTTTTAAATGTTAATACAATGCCTACTAAATATGAAGTTAAAAAACTATTAGTTGATGTAGGAATAGCTAATATGACTTTATTATTCAATCTTCAAAGAGCCGATATAAAATCTTTAGATAATCCAAAGATTTTTTTAGAGAAGGTAGCTTATACCGAAAATCTAACAAATGAAATAATAAAAAATAAGGAACCTTTATTTATCAAGGATTTAGCTATTACTGGAGAAAATTTAATATCTGAATTTAATTTAAAACCTGGAAAAATAATAGGTGATATTTTAAATTTTCTTTTAGATAAAGTTTTAGAAAATCCCGAACTGAACACAAAAGAAGAGCTATTAAATTTAGCAAAGATAAATTTTAGTCTTTAACGTAAAGAAGTGTAAAGTATCATATCCTGGTTCTGCCTTATAGCTCCAAGTCACCTTGCTATGATACTTTAACACTTCAAAACTGAAATATATAAATTATAAAAACATTATTTACATGGTAACATTTTTATAACTATTTAAAGAATAAAAAAGAGATAAATATTATATCATGGCAACTTGGCGTTTATTACTAAGCACGGAACATAATATTTATCTCTTTATACATTTAATATGGTAATTTTAAATTTTACATTATATGCTTACTTCTTTTCCTAGTCCAAATAAATATAGATAGCTTTCTTTAACCCTTTTTCCAGTTATTTTTTCAACTGCATCTTTATAATACTTTAATTGTACTCTATATTTTTCTATAATTTCTTCTTCCATACCTTCTACTACATAGTCTGTCTTATAGTCTAATAATACTATTCCATCTTCTTCTTCGAAAATGCAATCTATTATCCCTTGAAGTCTTACATTTTCTTTTCCATAAAGTTTTTCTGGTAATGTACTATCAATATTTAAACTACTTATTTCTGTATAGAAAGGAAGCTCTCTTTTTACTAATTTATTTTCATTATATGCAGATAACATTCTCTTTCCTAAGTTACTTCTAAAGAATCCTATAAAATTAATTTTATCCACAGCCTTAACTTCCTCTTCTGAAAGTAAATTAGAACTTCTCATATTATCTATTTGTTCTTTTATTTCTTCTCTAGTATTTACTTTTTCTAAATTTAATTTTTGCATTATAAAGTGTACAGCAGTACCTCTTTCTGATGCTGATAGCCCCTTCTTTTCTTGAAGGAATTTCGGCTTTATTACTTCCTTATCCTTAAATATATTAACAGTTAAAACATCATCATCTTCATTTTCATAAAGTGAGCGTTTTAAATCAGAAACAGATACATTACTAGGTAATCCACTAGCTAAGCTATATTTATATTCATAATCTAATCTTCTTCTTATTTCTTTATCAATATAATTTATATCTGAATAAATAAATAATTCATCTTCACTATTTTCATCCACAGCCACTTCATCTTTTTCCACAGATAGGTCATTTTTACTCCACATTTTAACCTTCCATGTGGAAAAATCATTAACAATTAAACTATTTTTAGACCCAATATAGTTTCTTAAGTCTTCTCCATCTCTATGTTTACAAATAGCCATTCCAATCCAGTCTAAATAGCTTTTTCCCTTAAGCACTTCTGATGGTGGAACTATTTCTTCATCTATAGAAGCTGCTGAAATCCATCTAGAAATAGATTTTTCTAAATCTCTTGTAGCACCAGTTATAATTAACTTTTCCTTAGCTCTTGTAAATGCAACATAAAGAATTCTCATTTCTTCTGATAGAGTTTCAAATAATATTTTCTTTTTTATTGCTTCCTTTGCTAATGTACTATAAGAATTTCTCTTTTCTAAATCCACATAATCTGGTCCTAATCCTAAATCATCATGATAAAGAATAGATTTATTTAAATCCATTAAATTAAATTGCTTTCCAAATCCAGAAGTAAATACTACTGGGAATTCAAGTCCCTTACTTTTATGGATACTCATTATTCTAACAACATCTTCATTTTCTCCAAGAACCTTAGCACTTCCCATATCCCCTGATGAGTTTCTTAATTTATTAATAAAGTTTATAAAATTAAATAACCCTTTAAAGCTAGTTTGTTCAAATTGCTTTGCTCTTTGGAATAATATCTTTAAATTTGCTTGTCTTAGCTTTCCATTTGGCATAGCTCCTACATAGCCATAGTAAGCAGTATCCATATATAAATACCATATAAATTCATCTATAGGTGTATATATAGATTTTTTTCTCCATTTTCTTAAGTTACCTATAAACATTTTACACTTATATTTAAGCTCTTCATTTACTTCATAAGCATCTTCAGCAATATCATTCATAATTTCATAGAAATATTTTTCTTTATCTAAAAGCCTAACATCTCCGAGCTCTTCTGCTGTAAACCCAACTAAAGGAGATCTTAAAACAGAAATCATAGGTACATCCTGCATTGGATTATCTATTATTTTTAGTAAAGACATTATTGTTCTAATTTCTATAGTTTCAAAATATCCTGTTCCAGTATCAGCATAAACAGGAATTCCTTCATATCCTAATTCCTCTAAAAATATCTCTGACCAATTCTTTGTTGCTCTTAATAAAATTACTATATCCTTATATTTAAGATTTCTATATTCCCCAGTTTCTTTATCTAAAACCTTAAATATTTTTCCCGTATTACTATCAGGATTTAATAGCTCTTTTATTCTTTTTGCAACTATTCTAGCTTCAAGAGTTATTGCATCTACATCCTCTTCCTCTTCTTTATCTGAATCACCAAGACTTACTTCTTCTATTTTATCTTCCTCTGGTATGTCCTTATTACCTGACTTATCTAATATATGAAGCTCTATTGGGCCTGCAACAACTACATTTTCATCTTCATTTTCCTTATAGCTAGCTCCTAGGTTTAAAGCTTCATCATCATTATATTCCAGTTCACCAACAGTCTTAGACATTACCTCTTTAAAAATATAGTTAACTCCACTAATAACTTCTTCTCTACTTCTAAAGTTTTTATATAATTGTATTTTTCTATTTAAACTTCCCTCTTCTAATGGATAACTATTATATTTATCTAAGAATAGTTCTGGTTTTGCCTGTCTAAACCTATATATACTTTGCTTAACATCTCCAACCATGAATACATTAGGATTCTCTAAGCTTTTTCTTGAAACTAAGTCTATAATAGCTTCTTGAACATTATTAGAATCTTGATATTCATCTACAAGAACTTCATCAAAATATTCCCTAAATCCTTCTGCTACACTTGATGGAATTATATTTCCCTCTTCATCTTTATTAATAAGTATCTTTAAACATAAATGTTCTAAATCATTAAAGTCTAATAGGTTTCTTTCCCTCTTCTTTTTCTTAAATCTATCTATAAAATCTAAAGTTAATTTACTTATCATTTTCATATATTGATAAGAGTTTTTTATTCCATTTAAAGCTTCTTCTATAGACATAGAAAAACTATCTTCAACTAATTTAGAAGATTTTTTCTTAATACTATCTCTTATAGATTTTACTATTTCTAAGCTTTCCTCATCTGAAACATTATTTTTTTTAATGGATTTAAGTCTTCCAAAACTTATTTTGCTAACTTCGCTATAAAGTTCTCTGATTCCATAATTTAATGATTCTAATACGCCTTTAAACATATTTATTTCATCATTGAATGTAGGTTCATAAGGTTCTAATCCCTCTGTTGATTGTATTATCTCTAATGCTTTTTCTAGAACTTTTATATATCCAGAAACTTCAATAGATATATTTTCTTTTAATATCTTAATCCAATTGGTTTCATCTAAATCTTCAATATTTTCTATATTGAAACTTTCTGCACTTTCGTAAAGCCACTTTTCTGGCCAAGGTCCACTCATAGAAAATCTATATAAATCTAAAATTATCTCTTTTAATCTTTCATCATCTCTAGATGTGCTATATGCTTCTACTAATCTTTTAAAATCCTCATCTTCATTTTCATAATAATCTTCAAACATATCATTAATAACTTCTAATTTTAATAATGTATTTTCTGTTTCATCAGCTATTCTAAAAGTAGGATCTAAATTAATGATATGATAATAATTTTTTATAACATCTAAACAAAATGAATGCATAGTTGTAATGTTTGCTCTACTTAAAAGTGTTAACTGTCTTTGTAATACTTTAGAGTTTGGATTAACTTCTAAAGCCTTAGATATAGCATCTGCTATTCTTTCTCTCATTTCAGCAGCAGCTGCTGAAGTAAATGTAACTACTAAAAGCCTATCTATATCTATTGGATTATCTTCATTTGTTATAATTCTTATAATTCTTTCTACTAATACTGCAGTTTTACCTGATCCAGCAGCCGCAGCTACTAGAAGATTGCAATTTCTTGTTTCTATAGCTTTTAACTGATCTTCAGTCCATTTAGTACTTCCCATAACCTAAACATTACCTCCCTTCTCTACTTCATCCTTTATTAACTTCCATGCTTCGTCATTACTCTTTTTTAATACTATCTTATACTTATTATTTTCTATAGAAGTATCAAATTGACATATAGATGAGTAATCACAATAATCACAATACGGTGTATTATTATTTTTACAAGGTGCTATTTTAATTTCTCCACTTAACATTTCTTCACAAAGTTCTGCCATCTTATCATTAACATATTTTCTTAATATATCAAATTGCTCTTCAGTAACTACTGAGCTAGTTGCTGTAAAGTTTCCATCTTTCTTTATTGCTGCTGGAATAATTAATGAATATGCAGATTCTATATCACTATCCATAGCCTTAACTACATTTATATCTTTAAGTAATAATCCACTCATTTTTAATTCTTTTAATATATTTTCTTTAATTTCTTCTTCTGTAAGTTGCTTTTTAGACTTAATTATTGGATCGTCTATTTTAAAATATAAAATTGCTCCTGGCATAGCTTGCTTTTCTAATAAGTATTTTGAATTTTTTATAAGGGCATCTAAATATACTAAAAGTTGTATTTGAAGTCCATAATATACTTCTGTTAAATTAAACTTCTTATTTCCCGATTTATAATCTACTACTTTTATATAAGTATTACCGTCTAAATCTAAAGTATCTATTCTATCAACCCTACCAACTAAGTAGACAGTCTCTTTAGATGGAAGATCTATCTTTATAGGTTCTCCGTCCTTAAATCCTCCAAATTCAAATTCATTTCTAAATACTTCAAATCTTCCTTTTCTCATTTGCTCTGAAATAACCATAACAGATTTAGTTATAGTTCTTTTAAATCTATCTGCAAAATACTTATATTTCTTTGTACTATTTAATATTGAATTAGTATCACCTTCTAATCTTTTATCAACTAATTCATTAACTATTGCCTTACATTTTTCTTTATTTAATTCTGACCAAGCTATCTTTTCATTTCTAACTGTATTAGTAAAATCATCTAATACATTATGCATAAAGGAACCTAAGTCAGGTGCTGAAAATTCATATACTTTTCTATCCTTTGCTTTTAATCCATATTGAACATAATATGAAAAAGGACATTGAGCATACTTTTCTATTCTAGATATATTAAATACAAGCTTTTTATTTTCTAATTGATAAAGTCTTCTTATTTTATCTCTAGGAACCTTCTCTACTAAATTAGTATAAGTTAATCCCTTAAACATTCTATTAGCCTTACTTCTAAAGACTTCATTATTTTCAAACCACTTAAATGTTTCTGCCCAATATTCATCTACCTCTTCTTTTTCAAATTCCATTCTTAAAGCCGAAATAAGTTCATTAAAAGTAGGAATAGGTGCTGTTATTTTGCTAAACTTATCTTTTTGATCTCTCAAATTATATATTTCACTTTCTTCAATAACATTAGGTAATACCTTCTTTATTCTTGGAATGATTATAGATGGTCTTAATGATTTACCTTCAAAATCTGCCATAGGGAAAGTTATCATTAAATACTCTGAAGCAATTGTTAAAGCTGTATAAACTATAAATTGTTCTTCAAAAGCTCTACTTTTAGTATCAGAAGCTAATCTTATCCCAATATTCTTTAATAAATCCCTTTCTCTATCGCTTATTATTCCTTCATCCTTATTAACAGCAGGAAGTACTCCATCATTTACTCCTATTAAGTATACTGCCTTTACGTCTCTTCCTTTAACTCTAGATATATCTCCAATATTGACTTGATCTAAAGCCATAGGAATTACCCCTATTTCCTTTTCTTCAAATCCTGATATAAGAATCTTAGTAAATTCCTTTATATCTATGACTTCATCTCCAAGAACGTCAACTAATTGGTCTAATATATCCATAACCATTTCTGGCACTTGAATATATTCTTTAATTTTATCTTGATAACCTAATTCATTAAATTCCTCTAGCCAATTTTCTAATGTTTTAAATACATTTAATTCAACTAAAAACTCATAAAGATTAATAGCTATTTCTTTTACTGAAGTATTTTGTTTTATATTTTTATGAAGCTTCATTAAAGGTGCTCTAATTTCCTCCATAATTTCTAAAACTATATTCTCATCCTCTTTTACATCATCTCTATCATAAAGATCTTTAGTCCACTTATATCCCTTTATTCCATTAGCTAAAACATAATTTTCAAGTATATCTATATATTTTTCTTCAATATTAACTAATCCACTTTTTAAATATTTAAATACACTTTCATAAGACCAATTGCTTGATAATATTTCTAAGGATGAAATTATCAATACTACCAATGGGTTATCTAAGATTTGTCTTTTCTTATCTAAAAAAAATGGAATGTTATAATCGTTGAATATAACTGTAGCTATTTTTTCATATTCATCAATATTTCTGCAAATAACAGCTATATCTTTATATCTATATCCCTTATCTCTTACCATAACCAGTATATCTTTAGCTACTGTTTCTATTTCTTCATAACTATTATTAGCTTTATATAACCTTACATTATTAGCCTTACCTTTATAAGGCTTAAAAGGATAAGTAAAAAAATGCTTTTCCAAGTGCTGAAGATCTTCACTTTCTAAAAATCTATAAGAATATCCTTTATTTAAATCAATAGGTTCTAAATAAGATATATTTCCTTCTTTCATAATATTTAATATGGAGTTTTCTGTATTTCTTATTGCATCAAATATGTCTGTATAATCTACATCACTTCCACCGCCTAAACTATCACTACATAAAGTTATATTTACTGTCTTAGCTCTTTTAGCTAATATCTTAATAACTTCTAACTGTTGAGGAGTAAAAGTCGTAAATTCATCTATCCATATTTCTGATCCATCATAAATCTTGCATTCAATAAGCTTTTCTGCTAATAAAGTTAATTCATCATCTGAATCTATAAACCTCTTATGAAGTATTTCATTAAAATCATGATATATTATCTTTAAATCATTCATTTTCTTCTTCAACTCTTCATCATGAATTTCTTCTTCTCTAGTACCTAGTATTTCCGTGGAAATATTATATTTCTTAAATTCAGTTATAATTTTAGAAACTACAGAAGAAAATCCATGTTCCTTTGACATTCTATTAAAGTATTGAAGTTCATCTCCCTTATCCTTAAGAAGTTTATAGATAAGCATATTTCTACCTGAGTCACTTATCTTTACATCATTTCTTCCTCCACATTCTTCAAATACTCTATGAGCCATTCTTTTAAAGCTTAATACTTCTCCTCTTAGGAATCCTTTTTCTGTTACTATATCTAAAAACTTTCTTTCTGTATCAAAAGTATATTGTTCTGGAACTATTAAAATTAATTTATTAGTATCATTATTATTTTCTATCTTCTTTTTAATTTGCTCTAAACAAAATCTACTTTTCCCAGTTCCAGCTCTACCGAAAATAAATCTAATTCCCATAAAAACCTCCTATTATTTAATATCTTAATTATACCCCATAGCCCTAAATAAATTCTTCTCTTAATAGCCCCATCACTAAAGTATCTAGGTATTCTCCATCGTAATAATACTTACTTCTTCTTATACCTTCATCCTTAAATCCACATTTTCTATAGCAATTAATTGCTCTTTTATTTTGACATACAACTTCTAGTTCTATCTTATGAGCTTTTTTGCTATTAAATAAATATGAACATAATGTTCTTATAGAATCAAAGCCATACCCTTTATTCCAAAACTTTTTACCTATAGTTATTCCAATAGAATACACATCTCTTGTATAACTATTTTCCTTATAATAAACATATCCTATTAAATCACTAGAATTAGTTACTATTACTAATTCTTTTTTATTTGGTTTAGTTAAATGTCTAAACTGACTATTTATATATTCCTTAGTCATAACCCCTGTAGATAATCCATTATATTTTAAAACATCCTCATCTGCACAAGTATCGTATAATTCTTCTATATCTTCTCTTACAGGTTCTCTCATATATACCTTTTCTCCATATAGCATTTTATACGCATCTCCCTTAATCTTTTATTGTCATACCTTTATTATAAAACTAAGCTTTAAATAAAAAAGTCATGTACCACCAGCTTAGCTGGTGGCTTGATTAAGCCCTATAAGGGCATGATACTGGCGGCACTACTCGTGCT
>NZ_JACSQZ010000074.1 GCF_014836325.1 Clostridium gallinarum | reverse complement strand
AGATAAACATTGTATGAGGTTGCCTTAGAGCGCATGCGACGGAGCAAGGAATATAATGTTTATCTCTTATTTTATTAATTTTTAACTTCCAACTACTGTTGGAAGTTTTCATTAATTCTTAATTATTCATTCTTCATTTTTAATTTCTTAAGTATTTCCTTATTTATATTCATTGCTTCTTTATTTTCATTTTCTACTTCTTCAAAAAGCTCTTTTCTTAATATTGTCATTTCCTTAGGGGCCTTTATAGCAAGCTTTACGCTTCCGTCTTCTATTTTAGAAACTGAAATTTCTATATCATCACCTATTAAAATAGATTCTCCTTTTTTTCTTGTTATAACTAGCAATCTTATACACCTCTTTGCAATTAATAATTAATAACTTTTAATTTATAATTATCAAAACTTAATACAATTAAATTTTATAAGCCTTTTATAAACTTTGTTTAGTTTTATTTATTATTCATTATACATTATTAATTATAAATCATTAAAGACTTTAGTTTTTATTTTATATTTCTCTTTATCTAGTATATATTGTTCCCCTTTTTGGTTAGTTATATTTATAACTAACGGTGCTTTTAAATTAGCTGTTATATTTTCAACTCTTTCGTTTAAAGTTACTAAGGAATACAAAACTACCTCTTCTTCTTTTTTTATTCTTAAATTTTTTAGTATTTCTTCACTTAGCTTTATTTCATAGCTATCTATTATCATAAAAGGAGAAATTACTATAAATCCTATATCCTTATCTTCTATAGATTGAAGTATATTAAAGGGGCTATCCTCTCCAACTTCTTTTATTATGAATTTCTTTAAATATTCAAAGCCTGGTATCCCTCTTTCAAAGGTTATTATTTCATTTTCTTCATATATCATTTTCCCATGTATTGGTGATATTATTTCCATATTAATTTACTCCTAACTTAAGAAGTCCAGTAGCGACGGTTGAATAATTTTAGCACTTACTTGAAGGGCTGCTGTATAAACACTTTGTGCTACTGTTGCCTGTATTGTTTTTTCTGCAAAATCTATATCTTCAGTTTGAGATAAAATATCTGTTAAATTAAACTTTTGCTCTTCATTTTGATCTGATGCTGATTCCATTCTATTTTGTTTTGATCCAACTTCTGCTCTTATTTTTAATAAGTTTGACATAACTTCATCCATACTACTTAAGTTTTCATTAGCTACTTTACTACTTTCATTTGCATCTTCTGATGCCACATTATTTACAATATCTTTAAGTAAATTCATTACATTTGAACTTACTCCGTTTTTATCTTTAAATAAAAGTACATCTGTTGCTGATACATTGTAATCCATAGTAACACCTTGAGATACCTCTACACTAAGTTTCTTTCCTATCATATTAATTTGATTTTGTACATTTTCGTCTAAATCATCTAAATTTAAAACTTCTCCATTACTTCCACTTAAATTAATTAAGTTATTTCCACTTATGAAATCTTTACTACTTACTACAGGTTTTGAATTTCCTTTAGTTCCACCAAATATATACTTTCCATCAAAGGTAGTATTTAGTATTTGTGTTATTTCGTTTATCTTTTCATTCATTTCATCTCTTATAGCGCTTTTTTCATCACTTCCATAAGCTGCATTTCCTGCTGAAACCATAAGTTCTCTAAATCTTTGAAAGCTATTTCCTAGCTGGTCTAAAGCTGTATCTGTTGTATCTAACCAATTTGTAGTATCCTTTATATTTTCATTATATTGAGTATTAGTTGCTATATCTCTATTTAACTGCATACTTCTTGCAACTTTAAATGGATTATCTGAAGGTCTACTTATTTCCTTGCCAGATGTAAGCTGATTATTTATTTTCTTCATATAATTTTGATTTCTTCCTAAATCTCTTAAAAAGCTTTTACTCATCATTTGGTTTGTAATTCTCATTTATCTTACCTCCTATCTCTTTAATCCATTAATTACAACTTCTAAAAGTTCATCTATAGTTGAAATAATTTTTGCATTTGCATTATATGCATGTTGGAATTGAACTAAATTAGCCATTTCTTCATCTAATGAAACACCTGAAACTGATGCTCTACTTTCTTCTATGCTATATAATAAATCTTCTTGATTAGTTACTATTCTTTGAGCTTCTTGGGCTTGAACCCCTAATCTATCTATAGTATCTTTAAAATATGAATCCATCTTCATACCTGATACACTATTTTCTATATTTAATCCATTATTTGAAAGGGAACTACCACCTTTATTCTTATCAAACATATCTTTCCTTGAATTTACTGACTCGTTTATATCTTGAATTCTTATTAAAGAATCTCTAAGCTGTGCAATAGCTAAAGCTCTTGATCCATCACTATCTCCATCTACATTGTTTTCATTAGTATAAGCAAATAAATCATCATGAGTTTTAGTTTTGATTTTCATTACATCCTCTAATATTTCCTTATTTATAGAAATATTTTTAGCTGTAATTTCTTCTTCTCCTCGTAAAGTTTCATCTATATTACCTAATACTCCATTAGTTCTATAATTAGCTATATCTTTATTTACAAAGAAAGGTAAATAATCTTTATCTGCTCCAGCTGAATTACTTAATGGATCTTCTATTCCACTATGAATAGCATTTACTGAAAAAGCTAATCCCTTTGCTAATTTGTTAAGCTGATTCATATAATCTTCAACATCTTGTTGAACAGATACTAATCCACTTACACTACCTGTTTCTGGTTTAAACACCATAAGTTCAGAATAAGTTATTACATCTCCATCCTTAATTGGAAATCCATCGCCTTTAGCTGCTTGCCCATTTTTATCAGCCCAAAGTATTCTATTATCTTTAATTTCCTTTGCTTGCTCTTTAGTTATTCCAGAAATCTTAAAGGTTTGTTTATTAGATTCACTATCCATATTTCCATTTTTGTAGTATGTAACTATATAAGTGCTTTCTGAAAAATCACTTTTATCTAGCTCTACATCCGTAACATAAGAAAATCTAGATACATTAGAATTAGGACTAGAATTCACTAATAAAGTTGAGCTCATTCTTCCTGCTTCTGTAGGTTTTACATCTATTCCATTAAATTCTTTTTTATCTATTTGAATTCCAAATTTATAGCTTAATTCATCAAGCAATGAATCTCTTTTATCCATTAAATCATTTGGTGTATTTCCTGAAACAGTAACACTTATAATTTCTTGATTGACTCTATCTATTTGTTCAAGCATACTATTAACTTCTATAACTGTACTCTTAAGCATATCCTGTGC
Organism: Clostridium gallinarum; assembly: GCF_014836325.1. GTDB lineage: Bacteria > Bacillota > Clostridia > Clostridiales > Clostridiaceae > Clostridium > Clostridium gallinarum. The sequence continues at coordinate 11,165 of NZ_JACSQZ010000074.1, read as the reverse complement.
ATTAGTTTGTAAATTTTCTAATTTTGTATAAGTTGCATTTAAAGCATCTGCTAATGCAGCTGATTGTTGCGCTACAACAGTTCTAGAATTTGAACTATTAGGTTGCTTTGAAAGCTCTTGAAAGGCATCAAAGAATTTCCCCATTAATGTTGATATTCCTGTATCTGATGGTTCATTAAATACACTTTCAACTTCATATAAATAATTATTTCTCATATCATATTTACCTAAAACTGAATTTTCACTTCTAACTTGAAAATCTAAAAAATTATCTCTAACTCTCTCAATTGCTTGAATTTGAGCTCCAGTCCCTAATTGACCTGCTTGCATTGATGAGTTCATAGCAGTACCACCAAAAGGTCTGCTTGTTTCTATTTTAGCTCTTTGCCTTGAATATCCTACCGTATTTGAGTTTGCTATATTATGAGAAGTTACATCAATACTTTTTTGCTGAACATTCATTCCACTTTTTGCTATATTAAATGTTGAAAATAATCCTGACATATATTTTCCTCCACTATCTTCTTATATTTCCATAAGAATTATAAGTTGCTGCATCTTTTTTAGGATTAATTATATTTAAAATTTTGTTAGTAAAACCTAATTGTTGTCTTATTAATAATTCATTTGTATCTTTTTGAAGCACCATTTCATTTAATAATTTTTTAATACTTCTATAACAATTATCTAAATCTTCATTTTTAGAATTTTTTATATAGTCCCCAATAGATACATTTCCTAAAAATTTTCTTCTTTCTACCTCTGCTTCTGCAACTTCTCTATTTTGTAATTTTATTTCCTCTACAACTGCTTCCATACCAAATATATCTTTATTTATAATAAGCTTATATTGTTTATCTAATAAGCTTAAAAGTTCTCTTAACTTTTCTTCTTCAAAATGAAGGATATCCTTTAAATTTTTCATAATACTATTCCTTATCTCTCATTGCATCTAGCATTCCTTTTGCAATAAGTCTTGCATCATAAGAATAAGTTCCATTTGCAATTTCATTTTTCAATTCCATAACTCTTTTTTTATTATCATAATTATTTTCAACTGAATAATCTTTTAAAGCTTTAGACGCTTCAGAAATCTCTATTCTATCGCAAATTGTTTCTTTTTCAACTTTATTTACCTTATTAGAAGAAATTTTATTATAATAGTTAATTCCGCTTGTATAATTAATTCCTTTTATATTCATACCGTCCTCCATTAATTTCTTATATATTTTATTTATCGTTCTTTTTCTTTAAAAGTTTAGATATTTTACTGAAAAAGTATTTTTTATAAACTAAAAAGTGATGTTATGTAATTTAAATTATTTTGCTGTTCTTTTCTAAGTCAACAAAAAATCACATATCATCACTTTAATCTTAAATTAAATAATATTTTTATTTTAATGATTTAATTCTTTCAGTACCACTTACAATACTTGTAATTCTTACTCCGAAGTTTTCATCAACAACAACTACTTCTCCAAAGGCTATCTTCTTACCATTTACTAAGATTTCAACTGGCTCTTCTGCTAATTTATCTAACTCTATTAAAGAGCCTGTGCTTAAATCTAATATATCTTTTATACTTTTTTTAGTTCTTCCTAAAACTACAGATATATCTAAAGGAACATCTAAAATTAAATCTATATTTCTATTAGGCTCAGAAACTTCTCCTTGAATTAAAGTTTCGAAACTAGCTCCATGAACTTCAATAGAATTATCATTATTTTTTTCATTAAATGATTCTGTTATAGCTTCCTCAGCTTTTACAAAATTATTAATATCAAATTGCTTCTCATTAATATATGTATTTGAAGGTACCTCTTCATTTACAATTTTATCTTTACTTTCTTCTTTTCCTTCTTCTTCACCCATCATTATAGAAACTATTTTCTTTGCTGTATCTATAGGTAATATTTGCATCATATTTGATTGAAGCAATCCTTCTATTTTTAAATCAAAACATACTTCTACTATTTGCTCATTTTCTGGTATGTTTTCAGTTATAGATTGATCCATGCTTTCCCATATCTTAGACTTAGGCGGAGAAATATTTACTTCTCTTGAAAACATAGTAGCCATTGAAGTTGCTGCAGAGCCTATCATTTGATTCATTGCCTCTTGTACAGCACTTATATCTATTTCTGATAAATGAGAAGTTGAAACTTGTCCATCTCCTCCCATCATAAGATTAGCTATTACTGCTGCATCCTTAGTTTGCATAATTAATATATTTCTTCCTGTAATACCAGAAATATATTTGACATCTAATATTATATTAGGATATTTAAATTCTTCCTTTATTTCTCTTAAAGTAGTTATTCTAACCTTAGGTGTAGTAATATTTACTTGTTTATTTATAAGTTGATAAAGAGCTGTTGAAGCTGATCCCATAGATATATTTCCTATTTCACCTAGTAAATCTTTTTCTGTTTCTGAAATTTTTGTAGGCTCAACTACTTCTTCAGTACCCCTTAACAATAAATCTATTTCTTCCTGAGATAAAAAACCATTACTCATTCTCAATCACATCCTTATTTAAAATATCTAAAAGTTCAACTCCCATGTTTTTTCCTATAATTCCTGGCTTAGCTATAAAGCATTCTTGATTTTCTACAAATACTTTTACAGGATCACTGCATTGAGAATTTAAAATTAAAACATCTCCCTCAACTAACTTTAAAAAATCATCAATAGTTATTTGTGTTTCACCTAACTCTACATGTATATCTACTTCTACAGGTTCTATTCCTTTTTTTAATTTAGCTTTTACTTCATCAGCTAATTCATCATCTTCACCTTTAAACCAATATTGAACTACAAGTTTATCTAAAACTTTTTCAATACTTAAATAAGGAATACATAAATTCATATATGTAGAATTTTTCCCTAGCTCTACTAAAAAGCTAAGTAATGCTACAGGCTCATTTGGAGCTAAGGTTTGATTTGCTGTAGGATTAGTTTCAAGAAATTCAAATTCTGGTTTTACATCTAAAATCCCATCCCACGCTAACACCATATTTTTTATCATTTCTGATGTTATATTAGATAAAATATTTTTTTCTATCTCAGAAAATTCCTTTATGTTTTCATTTTTTTCGCCTGTTCCTCCTAGGAGAATATCTAAAATTTGAAATGAAAATTGAGGATTCATTTCAAGTAATATATTTCCTTGAAGAGGTGGCATTCTAAATATTGTTAATATAGTTGGATTTGGAATTGAGTGAACAAATTCTTCATATGTAATTTGTTCAACACTTTGAATTTCTATCTTTACATGCTTCCTAAGCTGACCAGAAAGATAATTACTAACTATCCTTGCAAAGGAATCATGAACCATTTCTAAGGTTCTAATATGATCCTTAGAAAACTTTTGTGGACTCCTAAAATCATATTTTTTAACTTTATGTTTTTCTTCTTTTTCTTTTAGCTGTTCTGGTTCAACAGCACCTGTAGATAAGGCAGAAAGAAGAGCATCTATTTCACTTTGACTTAAAACCTCTGCCATTCTATCCCTCACTTCTATTGATTTATTAGCTTTTCTATATCTATCACAGTTAGTAATCTACTTTCTAAATCAATTATTCCTTTTATATAATATTCACTATTGTGAGTTTCTAATTTTTGAATTTTTTGCTCCTCTATATTTATAACTTCTTCTACTTCATCTACAGTTATTCCCAATTCCTCCTCATCAACTTTTAATATAATAATATTATTTTGCTCTTTATGGGAATTAATGTTAAGTAACAAATTTATATCTACTAAGGATTTAATGCTCCCTCTTAAATTTATTAAGCCTTTTATATAATTAGGAGCTTTAGGAACTTTAGTTATAGGCATCATATCATTAATACTTAATATCTTATCTGTATCAACTGCAAAATGCTCTTCCCCTAATTTAAATATTACTAATTGCATCTAATATGCCTCCTATTGTAATTTAGCCAACTACCTTTCTTATAGCTTCTAAAACTCTATCAGATTGGAATGGCTTTACTATAAAATCCTTTGCCCCTGATTTAATTGCATCCATAACCATAGATTGTTGTCCCATTGCAGAACACATAATTATTTTTGCATCTTGGTCAAATGCCTTAATTTCCTTAACCGCTTCTATTCCATCCATATCTGGCATTGTTATATCCATAGTAACAACGTCTGGCTTTTCCTTTTTGTATAAATTTACGGCTTCTATTCCGTTGCTTGCTTCACCTACAACTTCAAAACCATTCTTTTGTAATATATCCTTTATCATCATTCTCATGAAAGCTGCATCATCAACTATTAAAACTCTTGTCATTTTAAATCCTCCAAACTATTTTATTCCTAATGATTCTAATATTTTTTCTAAAGATCCTGGAGCAGGAACAAAGTATAAATGTCCTTCTGTATTATTTTCACCTGCTCTCATAAAAAGCGTTTCTATATCTAAAACATAATCTTGATATTGACCAGTTTCCATAAATGTAGATACTAGTATTGCACTAATCATATCATTTACTACAGCTGGTACTGAAGCTGTTGCTCTTAATCCTGTAAAATCAGCAATAGCATTCATAAATGAAGAAGCTATTATATTACCAATTTCCCCAAGTACAGAAATCCCCATTTCAGTTAATACCTTTTCTTCTGTTAAAGTCATTTTAGAAATCATATTTAAAGCAACTGATGAATCTAATACGTATAAAATACTTCCTTCAATATCATCTAAAACTTTAACCAAAACTGCAACAACTTCATTTTCCTTATAACTATTAAATAATTCGTCAAAGGCTATTAAATTCATATTAGGTACAGACATATCTATTTTAGTTCCAAGAAGCATAGATAGTGAAGTAGCTGAATTTCCCGCTCCTATATTTGAAACCTCTCTTAAAGCATCTAATTGAAATGAGGTTAAATTTTGGTATTCCATAAAACCACTCCTTTTTTTAAATTAAGGCTGCAACATCAAGAATTAAAGTTACTAGGCCATTTCCTAAAATTGTAGCTCCAATATATTCCTTTAAGGATTTTAATGTTTTTCCTAAAGGCTTTATTACTATTTCTTGTTGACCAAATAATGAATCTACAAGTAATCCTACAGTTTTTTCACCAACTTTAACTATAATAATATATTTCTTTTTGCTCTCTTTATTATCTATACCTAATCTTTCATTTAATCTAATTAGAGGTATAACATTTCCTCTATATATTATAACTTCTTCTCCATTAGTCTTTTTAACATTTTCTTCTTTATAATCTATTACCCTATCTATAAATCCAAGAGAAATTGCTAAAGTTTCTTCTCCCACTTTAACTAATAAAGCTTGTATTATTTGTAAGGTTAAAGGTAATTTTATAATAAATGTTGAGCCTTTTCCTTCTTCACTAATTACATCTACACTTCCCCCTAGAGATGAAATTTTTGTTTTAACTACATCCATTCCAACTCCTCTTCCTGAAATATCAGTAACTACAGAATTTGTACTAAAGCCTTGAGCAAATATAAGATTCCTTATATCATTATCACTTAATCCTTCTGTACTTATCCCTATTTTTTCAGCTTTATTTTTAACCTTTTCTAAATTTATACCAGCACCATCATCAGTAACTTTTATTAAGGCTTTAGTTCCTTCTTGATAAGCCACAAGTTTAATAGTTCCAACAGGTTCCTTCCCCTTTGCTATTCTTTCCTCTTTACTTTCAATACCGTGATCTGCTGCATTTCTTAATAAATGTATTAAAGGTTCTCCTATTTCATCTATGACGGTTCTATCTAATTCTGTTTCAGAACCTTCTATTATAAAGTTTATTTCTTTTTTAAGTTCTACAGATAAATCTCTTATCATTCTAGGGAATCTATTAAAAACAACCTCTAATGGAAGCATTCTTATTTTCATAACTAAATCTTGAAGATCAGAAGTAGTTCTTTCTACTTGTTCTAATGTTTCTATTAATTCTTGAGATTTATCATCTATAACTATTTGTTCTAACCTAGTTCTATATATTACAAGCTCAGATACCATATTCATAAGTTTATCTATTTTATCTAAATCTACTCTTACAGATTGATGAGCTCTTTTATTGCCTAAACTAGCTTCTTTTTTCTTATCCTGAGATACTATTTCTTTAGATTTTATATCATCATTTGCATTCGTATCCTCTAAAGTATTATTTACAGATTCTTTTTTATCATCTTCCTTTGAAATAACATAAGAAGTATTTACACTTTTAACTTCTGATATGTTTGAAACTATTTTATTTATATCTTCTTTAGTTTTTGTTGTAATTAATACAAAGATTAATTCTGTATCAAACTGTTCATTTTCAATATCTTCTGTCGTTGGAAAAGATTTTATAACTTCTCCTTGTCTCTCTAATTCTTGGAATATTAAAAATGCTCTAGCTGATTTTAATAATGTATCTTCTCTTAAAAAAATTTGAGTTATTACTCCATTAAATCCATTACTTTTTGCTTGTTCTATTACTGAAATATCATATTGATTTAAATTTATATCTATATTTTCATTTTCAGAAAAACTTTCCTCTTCTAAAACTTCTTTATCTTCTTGAAATTCTTCAAGCTTTGCAACACTTTCAAGGGCTTGTATTACACTATCAATTTCAATAATTTCTTCATTACCGTCTTCTATATTTCTTACCATTTTTTCTAGTGTATCTAAACAGTCAAATAATACAGTTACTACTTCTCTAGTTACATTAAGTTTTCCTTCTCTAAACTCTGATAAAATATCTTCCATCTTATGAGTTAATTCAGCTATATTGTTAAATCCCATAGTAGCTGCCATTCCTTTAATTGTATGTGCAACTCTAAATATTTGATTTAATTTATCTATATCATTAGGCTCTTGCTCTAAATCTAGTAATGCCTCATTTAAAGTTTGTAAATTATCCATTGACTCTTCTAAAAACATGCTCATATATTGAGATACGTCCATATGATTCACCCCTTTTATACTCTCTTGTAAATAAATGTAGAAACTTTTTCTAGGTTGAATTCTTTATAGTTATAAATACTTTCTGTAGCTCCTACAAACAATAATCCATCCTTTTTTAATGAATTAGAAAACTTTTTAAAGATTTCTTGTTTAACTTCATTTTTAAAATAAATAATTACATTTCTACAGACTATTAAATCAAAACCATCTTCATAGGAATCTACTATTAAATCATGTTTTTTAAAAGTCACCATGGCTCTTATTTTATTATCTATTAAAAATCTATCATTTACCTTGTTAAAATATTTAGATTTATAAAATTCACTTACATTTTTCATCTCTACAGGTAAATATTCACCTTTTTCTGCCCTTTTTAAAATGTTGCTATCTATATCAGTAGCTATTATGTTTGCTCTTATATTAGGTGCAATTTCTTTTATAATCATTGCTATACTATAAGGTTCACATCCTATTGAACAAGCCGCACTCCAAATCTTTAAGCTGAAGTTATTCTTACTATACTCTTTTAAAATATCTTGAAGTTCAAGAAACAATTCCGGATTTCTAAAAAACTCTGTTACATTTATTGTTATAAAGTCTAAGAATTTTTCTCTTTGCTCTTTATCTACACTAAGTATCCTTTTATAATCTTCTAAAGAAGTTACTCCTATTCTTGACATTAAACTTCCTATTCTTCTATTTAATTGTTCTGGCTTATATGCATTTAAATTAATTTTAAATTGTCTATAAACCCAATCATGAAAATCTGTAAAGTCCATAGCCCCTCCTAACTTGCTTTAATTAAACTCTTTATTTTTGATGCTATATCCTTTAGAGGAAGTACATAATCTACACAACCTGTTTCATAGGCACTTTTAGGCATTCCATAAATAACCGAACTATTTTCATCTTGAGCAATGGTTGTCCCATTATTTTTTTTCACTACAGCCGTTCCTTCTGCTCCATCCTTGCCCATCCCAGTAAGTATTACTGATAAAATTCTATTATTATATATAGGCGCCGCTGATATAAATAATTTATCTACAGCTGGTCTTACTCCCCATATTGGATCTTCCTTATTTATTTCTATAATATCTTTTTCTTTAACTATCATATGATATCCACCAGGTGCTATATATATTTTATTTTTTTCAATTTTAATTTTATCTTCTGCTTCTAGAACCTCTAATTCACATCTTCTATTTAATCTTTCAGCAAAAGTTTTCGTAAATCCACTTGGCATATGTTGAACTATTAGAACTGCTGCATTTAATTCTTTATCAAATTCAGTAATTATTTTTTCTATGGCATTTGGGCCACCTGTTGATGCTCCAATTAATATAATATCTTTACTATTTTTCAATGCATTAGTTATCAATAATATAACACCCCCTATAGTCGTTTAAGATCACTCCCAATACTTCTTATCATCACTGATCCGTCTTCACTTTCAAAGATCATCGTTCTCCCTTTATTACCACCAACATCCTTTCCAACTATAGGAATTGATAACTTTTTAATAGTTTCAATAACCGCTATACTATTCCGTTTTCCAATATCACTAATTATTTTTTTATCTGGAAAATTGAACATAGATGCTCCACCTGCTATTTTGGCAGTCATATTTTCTTTTTTACATCCTTTAAGTATCATTTGATTAACTAGATTTTCAACACCTAAATCTGCATACTTTAAAGGATTTACTATATTTTTAAATTGCTTACTATCTGGTAACATAATATGTACTAATCCTGCCATTTTTCTTTCTCTATCATATATAGCTATTCCAATACAGGATCCTAGTCCCATAGTAATCAATCTATCTGGGGATGATACTATAGCGCTATCTGCTATTCCAACTCTAATTTCTTTTTTATTATCCATTATTTTCACCCCTGAAAAATAATTTCTTCTTCTTGAGCAGTAAGTACCTTTTCTAAATCAAGCATAATTATGATACTTTCTTTCTTTTTAATTAATCCTTTTATGTACTTTTGCGAAATTAAAGTTGAAAGACTATTTGGATTCTTTATTTCATCTTCTAAAATATTAATAACTTCACTAACACTATCTACTAATATTCCAAATTTTCCATTTTCTCTTTTTACTACGATAATCTTTTTATCTAAACTTTCTTCTTTTTTTAATTTAAACTTATCTACGAGATTTATGATAGGTAGTACACTATTTTCATAATTAATTACTCCCTCTAAAAAACTTGGAGAGTCAGGAAGTGCTGTAGGTTCCTCATATCCTAAAATCCTTTCAACTTCCATAATATCTGTAGCATAAAATTCATTCCTAAGTTTAAATACTAGGATTTTTATCTCTTTCATTTCTCATATCCTCCTATAGAAGTAGTTTTTATACTTCTAAACTATCATCTTTCTCTATATACTGTATGTTTTTGAAGGCTTTTTTAATATATTTTCTTTTATATATTCTCCCTTTACCCATATAACAAAATAATCATACCATAATTTAGTTTTATTTTAAATATTATTCAATTTATAATAAAACTTTTTATTTTTTAAATTTCTCTATATATAAGTTGATTTCTTCATCAAAAATTTGCATTAAATCTCTCATCAGTTTATTTTTTACATCCATTTTTACTTCATTTATACATTCTATTGGAAGTATTTTAGGAGATGTCCCTGATATAAACATAGCATCGAAATCTTTTATATCTTTATAATTAATATTTTTTTCTTCAAATTTTACACCATTTTTTTTGGCTAAGGCTATTATTCTTCCTCTCGTAACCCCTGGTAAAACTTCTTCTAATGGAGAAGTATATAAAGTTTCATCTTTAATCATAAATATATTAGATTTACTGCCTTCTGTAATATATCCATTATTATTTACAAGTATAGCTTCAAATGCATTAGATTTAATAATTTCTTCTGTTACCTTTTCTCTAAAATTATTGTCTACTACCTTAGCATTAGGATTTGTTCTTTCACCGTGATAAAGAATTGTTTTAACTCCCTTATTATACATATCTGAATCTGGGTAATTATGTTTTATGCTAAAAACTTTCATAGTATCTGTTTTTATATCAAATGTTAATTTAATATTACCAACTTCAACCTTATTAGCTTTAATTAAACTAATTAAATAATCTTTAATTTTATCATATTTATATGAAAAAGGCTTATTCATTAATCTAAATGATAGCTCTAATCTCTTAAGATGATCTTCATAAAATAACGGAACTCCATTAACAACCCTTATAACCTCATATATTATTCTTCCTTTTTCCTTTGAATCTACAGTATAATTACTTATTTCTTCTATATGTCCATCTTCTAGATAATATTTTAAAATAGCATCCATATAAATTTTCCTCCTTACTACTTCCATTTTAGTATTTCAAAATTACTTTTCTTTTTATAATTAATTAAATATGCATTCCCTACTAAATCTAATAAAGGCTTATCTGATAAAGAGTCTGAAAACATATATGAATTTTTATAATCTACTTCTATATTTTTCTCTTTTAGAACTTCTTTTAATCTTCTTACTTTTTCTTCACCCTTACAATTTTCACCATTCATTTTTCTCATAAACATTTTATTTTCTATAGAAAATTTTGTTCCTATAATCATATCCACTTCTTTTATTGCATAAAATTCATTTAAATAAAATTCTGGTGATGCAGAAATTAAATATATTTTATATCCTTGTCCCTTTAATTTCTTCATCATATTTATTGCATCTTCATATAATATTTTTTCTAAAACATCTCCATAGAAATTTTTAACTAATTTTAATAAATCATCTTCATGTATCTTATCTATAAATTTAAGAAAGGATTCTTTAACTCTTTTTTCATCATAAAATCCTATCTTATACATTGCACCACTATATAAGGCTCTTGGTAAAAATCTAATATTTTTAATATCTTTTAAAACAACATATTTATATAATTGCATTAATGTTTCTTTCTTAGTTATAGTATAGTCTACATCAAATATCGCCAATTTATCCATTTACTTTTCCTCCGAGTATTTCAATAACAATTATATACTAAAATTTACTATTTATAAATATAAAAATAGCTATATGATTTCTACTTATTTCATTTCAAAAGTAAAATAAATATATGATAGTATAAATAAAAAGCAAAAAACTCCATAGGAGTTTTTAATTGCTTTTATTACATATTTTTATCTACAAATTTTTTATTTTAATTTTCTTAAATATCTCTCAATTCTATTT
>NZ_JACSQZ010000073.1 GCF_014836325.1 Clostridium gallinarum | reverse complement strand
TACTAGATTAGGAAATTCATTTTTAAATGATATAAGGGAAGTGATAAATGAAGAAGAAAAGAAAAAAACATTTAATAATAACTCTAAAATTATTATTAATCAAAAAGATGTAAATAGAATAAAAAAAATTTTTTCAAAAGATATTGAGAAAATTAAGAACCAAATAGCTTATGAAAAATTACAAAATGAAATTAATTATAGTTAGATGTAAGGAGTATTTTTTATGAAAAAAATAGGTATGTTAAAAAAAGTATTAAATGAAAATGAAGTTGAAGTTTATAGTATAGATAAAGAAAAAAGTATAGTAGTCAAAGCAAGTGAAAATTATATAAAATCAATAGAGTATTCAATTATAAATGGAGAGGAAATATATATTGAGTATGATTCTTTAACAAGAAGTATTATTGAAGATATAGAAATTATAGAAGAATTTCAAGATTAAAAAGCACTAATATTATTTAGTGCTTTTTCTTATATATAAAGAATAATGTTCGTGAAAGAATTGATTTTATCCAGGATAAATTACAAAAAAGTATTATGGCCATAAAAATTTTTGTGCCATAATACGAATATTTTATAAGCAATTGCTATTAAGATAAGGAAAGGAAGTTAATGTTATGATTTATGAAAAAAAATCAAATAAAGAAATAAATAAAGAGATAGAAGAGCTATTAAAAAGTTCGATGAAAAGGATAGATAATTTATTCAATAGTCCTGAAGATATTAAAAAATTAGGTGAGTATCTTAAAAATTTCTATAGATATTCATTAAGAAATATGTTTCTTATAGAAAGTCAATTTGAAGGAGCTATTGCAGTAGGATCATTTAAGTTTTGGAAGGAGAAAGGCTTTACAGTTAATAAAGGAGAAAAAGGAATAAAAGTTTTAGTTCCAACAAAACTAGCAGATAGATTTGAAGATAGAGAAGGAAATATAAAACTTATAAGTAAAGCAACAGAACAAGAGCTAGAATTAATAAAGAAAAAAGAATTACCATTTATAAATGGAGTAACTGTATTTAAAAAAGGGTATGTATTTGATATTAGTCAAACTAATGCTAAATTAGATGATATTCCTAAATTGTTTCCTAATAGATGGATTGAAGGGGATGTTAAAAATTATGACCTTATGAAAAAATCTTTAGAGAATATAGCAGAAAAAATAAATGTAAAAATAATAAATCCTAAAAGTGAATTGGGAGTAGCTAAAGGGGTAACTTATTTGTTAACAAGGGAAGTTGCTTTAAATCCAAGAAATAGTGAAATACAAAATATAAAAACATTAGTACATGAGTTAGCACACGCTAAATTACATATAGGTAATGATAAAATTACGAAACAAGCTAAAGAGTTTCAAGCTGAATTTGTTGCTTATACTGTATGTAAATATTTTAATATAGATACAAGTGAGTATTCATTTAATTATATTAAAGGATGGGGTAAAACTTTAAATCAAGAGGATAAAATTAATCTTTTAAAAGATGTTAGAGAAACAACAAAAGAGTTTATAGAAGTAATTGAAGATACTTTAATACAAGAGAAAAATAAAGAAAATGAATTTAATGATATAGAAAAAATAAATAAAGAGCTAGATGATTCAGAGTATATAAAAATTGAAAATGAAAAATTGAAAGAAACTTTAAATGGGGATTTAATTAAAGTAAATAAAGTTTCAAAAGAAGAGTTTGAAGAAATAGTAGATAAAAATAATTCATGCAAATTTTTATTTGATGGAAATTTCGATAAAGGGATTTATGTATTAATGAAATATAAAGAGAATTATAGAGATGCTTATACAGGGCAAAGCCTTATGAGTAATAAGTTAATTTATATAGATGATAACAATAATTTATATAGGATAAATAGAGATATTGAATATAGTAATAATAATAATAATGATCTGAAAATAAATGAAGATGAAAAATTAATAGATAAAGGTATTGATAATATTAAAATATCTAAAGAAAAGGAAGAAGAAATTTTTAAAAAGGTTAATTTGCATGAAGAATGGTTAAAAACAGCAGGAGCTAAAGGGGAGAGATTAGTTCTTGAAAAAGAAGATTTAAGAGGATTAAATTTAGAAAATGTAGATTTGAGAAATGCTATAATTAAAAGTTGTGATTTAAGAAATACAAAAATATATGCAGATTTATCGGGAGCAGATTTAAGAAGAAGCAAAATAGATAAAACTAGTAATTTTGTAGGTTCAAATATAAAAGATATGAATATGGCAATAACTAAATTAACTATAGTAGAGCGTCAATTAATAGAAGAAGAAAGCTTACATAAATTAAAGAATAAAAAACTTAAAACAAATATTAAAAGTAAAACTATGAGTATGTAGGTGATATTATGAATATAAAAAATATTTTTGATTTTACAAAGGGAAATCCAAAAACTAAAATAATTATTGCATTACTTGTATTAATAATATCAATATTCCAAATTCAGACAATAACTAAAAATAATAAGATAATAGAGCTTACTCAATTAGTTAATAAATATGAGGATGAAGTTAGTAGTTCTTCAGAAGAAAAAGAAAATCTTGAAAGTGAAATTGATAAATTAAATAAAGAAATAGAAGAATATAAAAATGAAAAAGATAAGGCTAAAGAAGAAATAGCAATTGAAAAAGAAGATCAAGCTAAAATTGAAGAAGAAAATAAAGTTGAAAGTGAAGAAAAAGTATATGGAGTAGAAACAAGTATAAATTATGTAGTAGATGATATTATTAATAGATTTGAAGAAATTGGGAAAAAATCAGATAAAAAGTTGAATAGAGATATTAAAACAGGTAAAGAATATTTAATATATGAGGGATTTGAACTTAAAATAAATGATACGCAAATAGAAAATGCTATTCAAAAGATAGGCGAAAATACTGAGTTTGGAATAAGAATTGTAGATGGAAAATTAGTAACCGAAACATATTACAAAATATATATTATAGAAAAACAATAAATTAAATTTTTAATATTACTCTTAGGGGAAACCCTAAGAGTATTTAATTTCCAATAAATAGAAGTGAAATTTTTCGATGGGATAAACTGGTAAAAAGAAAGAGATTTCTTTTTTACATAATAAAATAAAAAAAGTAGCAGTAATAAATATTACTGCTACTTTTTACCTAAATTATATTGTAAAATTTATTAATTTGTAATATAATTTAGAAAAAAGAAGAAATTTTTTTCTTCTCATATTTTTAATTCCGAACGATAAAATTAAATGCCTAGGAAACATTTAATTTTATATAACTGAAACCTGGTACTAGGAATACCAAGAAACAGAGTGTTGGAACTTCAATTCATTTTATGCTTATATAATAGCATAAGGTGAAAGTTTGTGCAATATAAAAGATGAACAAATTAACATGAGGAAACTAAAAGAATATTTGGTAGACTTTAGAATTTGAGCTTGCATAACATAAGTTTTGATATATAAAACTCTTAGGTATTTGTACCTGAGAGTTTTTTTATTGTTGGAAAATAATATAGAGCAATTTAAATAGATAAATTGTGGGGAGGGGGAAACTATACCCAAAATCACAAATTATCAAGGACAAGGAGGTGTAATGACTTTGAAGAAAATTGGTAATTTCATAGAGCAAATGTTCATATATAAGCTGAGAAATAGAGAAGGTAAAGTCCAAAATTATTTTGGTATTCATGAGGTAGTCCTAGGAGAATTTTCTCAAAATAGAGCTGAGAAAAAATATGAAACTCATATAGAAAAATTATTAGAATATCCTATAAAAAATAGATGGAATAAAGATCTTAGCCATATGAGCCTTCAAAGTCATTGTACTTTTTTAAATAAACAAAATAGAAATTTAAGAGCTGAAGAATTAGATGATAGATATTATCCTTTCACTTTAGAATTTGAATCATCAAAGAAGAAAGAGCATACAGATGTGTTATTTGAGGTAGCTCATTACCTTCAATACTTAATGAATGATTTAAATGTAGATGAAAGAGATATAGTTATTATAATTAATAATTCAAAATCGGTTTATATAATGGTTAATCCTAAAACTTTTGGATTAAAACCAAGCAAGAATGTTCATAGAGTTTATACAGAAATGTATAAAAAAATAAAAGAAGAACTAGGCTTAAAATTTGTAGATGAAAGCGTGGTTAATTCATCATACAGATTAATAAAAACACCAGGAAGTTTTTATAAAGATGGATATGTTAATTATGTTTCAATAGATGAATTTATGAAGTTAATGGCTGGTCAATTAACAAGAAAAAATTTAACTAAAAATCAAAGGGACATAAGAAAATTAGAGTTAACTGGAACTCAAGCTATAAACATGACTAAGCTTTATCAAAGATCTAAAAAGAAAGTTGAAAAGTTTTTAAAGGAATACAAAAATAAAGAAAATAAAGTTTTAAATTTACCTGGAACAGAATGTAGCAGAGAGTGTGTAAAAGCATTAATAAATATGCCGTTAATGGATAAGGGTAATAGAAATAATTTCTTAGTAAGTATTGCATTAGGTCTGAGTGAAGCTAATTATAGTGAAGATGAAGTAATAGAAGTTTTAACACAAAAAGCTATTGAATGGAATCATGACGAGAATATTAATGCAGTTAAAAGAAAGTATAAATCATTAAAAAGAAATGGGACAAATTTTTCTTGTGATAAAGCAAAAATGCTTTTTGAAGAAGAAGGATTAAGTCTTTGTTGTAATGTCTGTAAAAAGGCAATAAATAGTATCTATATTTCAAGAAATATAGTTGAAACTATTTATAACAACAAGGGGTCAGTACGTCATTATAGAGCTTATTTAGAATTAGAAAAGAAAAATGTTTTTGGCAGATATTTTAATGTAGATGAAGTTGGAATAAAAGCAGCTACTTTAAAAGAGCTGGCAAAAAAAATGAATGGAAAATTAGAAAAGAAAGATGGGTTATTTAAATTAACAGTAAAGAGAGGTAAATCAATATATAGATTACCATTAGAATATATAGAAAATGCAGTAGATGTATTAGACCAAAAAATAGGAAAGGTATTAATGTTAATAGTTAAAGCTTATTCAAGTAATGTTTATGGAGCATTTATAAGCTTAGGAATTGAAAAAATTGCTGAATATTTAGCTTTTAAAAATGAAAGAAGTGTATATAACTTCTTAAAAGAATTAGAGAATTTAGGATTTTTAACTAAAAATAAAAATGGAATAACTGTATATTATAAGAGCAGAAAAGTTGTAAACTTAGAAGAAGAAAGAAAAAATAGAAAAGAAAAAATAAAAATTATTTCAGAAAGAAAAGTAGTAAATGGTCTACAATTAAAATTTGAATTTGAAAAAAAAGAAGATAGTATAAATGCACAAGAATTAAACGTAGAAATTTATAAATTTAGGAGAATCGAAGATTTGAAAAACCAAAGAGGTTCACCACCAAGATAAATATAATTATAATAAAAGTAATGTGTACAAGCTATCTATAAGACCATATAACAAGATTTATTTTTAAAGATATTATAATATCAAAGAGCAATAAAAAACTCTATAAATAAGAGTTATAAGTTAATATTTAAATAGGATGATATTAAAAGAAAAACAACTTCCAAAATAAGTAATATTTTCGGATTCATGAAAATTTAGTAATATAAAAAGTAGCATAAAGCATTGATATTACTTGCTTTAGAATATATAAATTTTTTTAATATTTATATATAATATCTTTATCTATTAAGTTTATGGTGTATTTCTATTTATATAAATACTAGATATTAATAAATTTTATATTTATATATATGTATCATTTACGAGTATATCGTAAACAAGAATGATATATAATTTAAAGGAGAGCTAAAAATATGAGAACTAAGAATTTTATTGAAGATGTTTTAATAAAAGATATTTCTAAGGATTTAATAGGTGGGTTAAATATACCTATAATTTATTTACTTGATACTAAGTTAAATAGTAGCAGAAAAATTTTATTATCAGTATTACTTTATATAGAAGATCATTATGGAAATAAGATAATTCAAGTATCTTATTTAAATAGATTAACTGGAATAGATGTAGGAATTATTACAAATGAGTTAAAAAGGTTAGAATCTTTAGGATATGTTGAATCAAAATTAGAGTTTAATGGAAGTATTGCTATAGGAAAAAGGTTTTATTTGAAAATAAAGCCATAAAAATATAGTTATATAATATTTTTTAAATTTTACATTTGATTTATAATAAATTTATATTTAATATGAAAGGAGCTTTTTATGAAAAAAAATAACAAAATGGTAGCTTTTAGATTAAAGGATAATAAAAGTCAAAATAAGAAAGCTATTGAAATAATAAATACATATTATGAGAAATCTTTATTAAATGATGGGCAAACATGGTATTCAACTAATAATTCAATTAGGAATCCTAAAAATATTGAAAAGGTTATTTTTTTTAATAATAGTGATAATGAAGAATTTTATTATATTGCAGATGTAGTAAGTGGTGAAAAATTTAAAAATAAAGGTATTGTTAATGTAAATATGAATTTAATTCCCGAATTATATAGAAATGAACCAAAAAAAATATGGTTATTAATAGAGAATATTAAGAAAATAGAAAAAGAAGAATTAAAAAAATATTATACATTGAAAAACGAATTATTATTTGATAAATTTTCAAAAGAGCTTAATTCCCAAAGATTTAATAAAATATATTTTATTAAATAAATTTATATAAATATGTTTTATTATCATTAATTTTTGGTATAATAAAGATAAGAAAAGGTTAGTGCTACGAACACTAACCTAATCAGAACATTTTTAGCTTTAGGGCTATTGGTGAAATTTAAACAGGTTTTAAATTAAGAAAAAGGCACTATTTGCAAGATGGGTGCTTTTTTTCTTTGCTTTGGATTCTTATATTTAACCCAAGAATCTTAACTTGTAATTCTAAAGAAAAGTCCTTGTTATGTTTCAATATCATTCTAATTAGAGCTAATAAGATAGCTCCTATCGTTATAATTTCCTGCATCTCCAATACCACCACCTTTTAAGCTTTAGTGAAATTTTCACCAATAGCAGCAAGGTGGAAAAATGTACAAACCACCGTATCCATCTTTATACGGAAAATAAGCTAAATAAATTATAACATATAATGGAACTAAAACAATAAATTTAGTAATAAAAAAGAACTCAATTTATATTTTATTGAGTTCTTTTTTACTTTCATTATCAATTTAATAAATATATAAATAAAATAAAAGCATATAATAAAGAATAAATACCAAATTTTTAAATTTTGTAAAAAAAATAATTTATAACAAATAACGACAATTAATTACAAAAATTTTTGATATAATGTATTTGTAAAATTTAAATAAATAGAAATGGAGAAACACTTATGAAAAAGCAAAACTTAAAAAAATTATCATTACTGATAGTAGGATTATTATTTCTAACTATAGCTCCTATTAAGGTTAATGCAGCAACTCAAAATGATGAACAAATTTTAGTTACTCAATACTTAACAGCCCTTAAAAATAAAGATGTTGTACTAGCATCTAAGTTATCTAGTGATGCGAGAATAAATGATGAAGCTCAATATCAAATCTGGTTAGAAGAGATGTTACAAGATCCTAATCAACAAATAGTTAATTTTACTATATTAGATAAAGATATTAAATTAGAAAATTATTCTACAATATATGCTAAAGTTGAATTTTTAAATGGTGATGTTGTTGAAGTTCCTTTTAGAGTTCAAAATGGAATAGTATATATTGATAAAATGGATAATCTACCTAAAATTAAAACAGGTATTGAAATTCCTTATTCTGAACCAGTTCCAGAAACACAAGTTACATCTTGGAATATTACATTATCAAGTAGTTCACTTGTAGCTTCAGATACTCATTATACTTCATCTTTTACTTTTAACTCTAATTCTGTATCATTAAACTTTAGACAATGGGCTGATCTTGCAGCTCCTGTAACAGCTAAGTTTGAATATGCAGTTGTTAAAAAAGGTGTATTTAGTGATACCGTATATGCTTCTAAGACAGTATCAGGTGATAATTCATCATCAGCAAAACAAATAACACTTTCACTTGGAACAGGACAAACATTTAATAATTTAAAAATAAGAATTGATAATCTTAATAATAAATATACTGCATATGGTTATGGAGAAGCATACTGTTATTAGTAAAAAAATATTAGCCTAAGTATAATACTTAGGCTAATATTTTTTTATTAGATAATTTCTTTGATAAAAATATTATTAATTTAAATAATACATAACCAATTAAACACCCTAATAAATGTATTAAAAAGTAATCTATTTTAGCTATTCCAAATCCTAATATTATTTTCATAATTTCTAATCCTAATGTAAAATATATAAACTTTTTTAAATTTAAAATAAATGATTTATATTTTTCTGTGATTATTGGAATAAAAATTCCCATTGGTATAAATGATAAAAACAAAAGAATTTGTTCTTTTAAAATTTCAATGGTGGATAGTTTGTCTTGTCTAAAAGCTTGTAATAAATAAAAGAAATATTGGAATGGTATTAAACGGTATATATTAAGTCTTATATTAGAAACATCCGATCTTGAAACAGATACAAATATTAACGAAAAAATTATGATATATATTGTAAAAACTGAAATTAATCCAAATTTTATATGATTTTTTTTATTTGTTTGAGTATTATCATTAAACATTTCTATTGCATAAATTAATGAATCTTCATCTGAAAACCCTTCAAGTTTATGATTGTTATATAGTTCAGTCATATGGTCAATAAATTGTATTTTTAATTCTCTTTTTTCTTTTAATGATAAATCTAATTTATTTACTGATTTTTTAGCATACTTATTTATTTCTTTCATAGTATTAAACTCCTTTCTTATATAAGCGGATCTATTAGAGATTTAATTTTTTTATATTCTGATTTTTTATAATTAAGATACTCTTTGCCTTTTATAGTTATCCTATAATATTTTCTTTTAACAAGATTATTTTCTTTTTCTACCCAATAATAATCTAAATATCCATTTTCATAAAATCTTTTTAATGCAGGGTATAATGTACCTTCTCCCAGTATTACACTTTCATTCGAATATTCCATTATAACTTTTGAAATCTCATAAGCATACATATCTTTTTTAGATAATAAAGATAGAATTAATATATCAATGAAACCTTTCAATAATTCTTTATCCATATAAATACCTCCATTAACAGTATACACCAAAATACCTTGTATTACAATGTATTAATTTTTAAATTTTTTACTATGAAATAATAGTTTAATTTACAAGTATATGGATTATCAAGGAAATTTATTTAAAGTTAAATTTAAAAAAATAAATAAAATAGATAAAAAACTGGATATATGTGGTGAAATATTGTAATATTTATATATAATTCTAAAAAATATAATTAAAGGAGAATAAATATGTTTGATTTAGATGATTTATTTAGTATTGATGATGAAGAAAAATTTATAGAGCCAGATAGGATATTTTCAAGTTTAGTTAAAAGTAGTGATTATGAATATCTTAGAGATGTACAAACTGAAATATTAAATGAATGGTTTAATAGAAGAAATGATAAAGATATAGTATTAAAAATGAATACAGGAGCAGGTAAAACATTTGTAGGTCTTTTAATGTTACAATCAAGTCTAAATGAAGGAAAAGGGCCAGCAGTATATGTATGTCCAGATTTACAATTAGTAGAACAAGTTATGCAAAAATCAAAAGAGTATGGCATAAAATGTGTAACATTTTCAGATGGAGAAAATAAATTTCCGATAGATTTTTTAAATAATGAAGCAATTTTAGTTACTGTATTTGATAAATTATTTAATGGAAGATCTATTTTTAATAAGTATGATATTGAAATTGGTAGTATTATACTTGATGATGCACATTCATGTATATCTAAAGCTAGAGATAAGTTTACTTTAAAGATTAAAAATTCATCAGAACTTTATCAAAGGATACATAAAATATTTGAAGATTCATTACATCAACAAGATATTGGAAGTGCTAAAAGTATATATGAAGGAGATAAATATACAATAATGCAAATTCCTTTTTGGAGTTGGATGGAGAATATAGAAATGATAGCTAGTCTACTTTCGAATGTAGCACAACATTATCCTGATGAAGTTGATAAGCAAGACGAAGTAAAGAAAAATATTTATTTTAATTGGCCATTATTACAAAATAATTTAGAAAGCTGCAATGTTTTTATTTCAGGAGATACAATAGAAATAACTCCCCATTGTTTACCAATTAATCAGTTTAAAGCTTTTGAAAATGCCAAAAGAAGAATTTTTATGTCCGCAACTTTATTGGATGATTCATTATTGATAAAAGAGTTAGGAATAGGTGAGCAAGCTGTAAAATCACCTTTAGTAAATAGCAAGCATTATAATATAGGTGAGAGAATGATTTTAATTCCATCATTAATAAATGAATCTTTAGATAATAGTAAATTGGCAGAAATAACGAAAAGTATAGACAAAAATATTATAGTTCTAACACCTAGTTCTTATGCTAACTATACTGAAAGATGGACAAATAGAGGAGCAGAAGTATTAAATAGTAAAAATATTTCAACGGAGATAAAAAAGTTAAGTTCAGGTCAAAAAAAGTATTTTGTTTTACCTAATAGATATGATGGGATAGATTTACATGGAGAACAATGTAGAGTATTGATTATTGATGGATTACCATTAGGTACAACTTTATATGAAAAGTATTTAAATATTGCTAGACCAAGTTCGAAAATCGTTAAAACAATATTAGCCCAAAAAATAGAACAAGGTATAGGGAGAAGTACAAGATCTAGTAGTGATTATAGTGTTGTAATTTTAACTGGAGCAGATTTAGAGACATTTATTTCAATAAAAGAAAATAAAAAGTATCTTTCACCTCAAACTAGAAAACAGATTGAAATTGGTGTTAAATTTACAAAAAAACTTGAAAAAATTAATGATGAAAAATCAGCAGAAGTATTACTATCAATAATGAACGTAAGCTTTTCAAGGCATAATAGTTGGATAAAATTTCATAATTCAGAACTACAAAAAGCAACAGATGAAGAGATTAATTATATTCCAATTGAGTTAGCAACTTTAGAAAGAGAAGCATATAGATTATATAACTCAAATAGATCATTAGAAGCTAGTAAAATTATAGAAAATGCAATAAATAATTTAGGCGATAAATTAGATAATTGTGATAAGGGATGGTATTTACAGCTAGCAGCATTTTATTTATATAAAAATGATAAGAGTGAGGCGATAAAGAAACAAATAAAAGCACATGAATTAAATAATAATTTATTTAAAACTATTGAAGGAATAAAATATAAAAAAGTTGAAAGAAATACAGGATTACAACCTAATGCAGTATTTAAAAATATTACAGCTTATGATGATGGAAATGCAGTTGTTATTTATGTAAATAAATTATTAGAAAAACTTATTTTTGGAGGAGATAGTAATATATTTGAAAGTGGTTTTATGGAGTTAGGAAAATTTTTAGGATATAATTCTCAAAGACCTGAAAAATGCTTTGGAAAAGGACTACCAGATGTATTATGGCATATGTCAAATAATAATTTTGTTATAGTTGAAGCAAAAAATGAGGTATATAAAAATAGAAGTTTTATATATAAAAAGGAAGCAGAGCAAATATCTAATAGTTATAACTGGTTTATTGAGGAGTATAAAGGTAAAAAGGGATATCCAATATTAATTCATCCATCTAATAAAAAAGAGTTATCAGCTTATCCACATACTGATGTAAGAGTTATGACAGAAAAAGAGCTAAATAAATTAAAGAAGAATGTAATGGCACTTGGAAGATATATTTCTTTAAACTTTAATAAGCCAATTACTGTAGAAATGATAGGGGAGCAACTAAAAATATTAAAACTTACACCTGATAAATTTATTGGAGAATATACAACCAATATACTATAAATTATAAAAATAGAATAAATAATAAATTTGTATTATCCTAAATAAAAAAGTAATTTGAAAACTAAATTTCAAGTTACTTTTTTATTTATACAAGTATTAATAGATGTTTATATAAATATATGTAGTTCTAAAATAGAAATGCATTTTAAAATAAATATATAAGGTATCAAAACTTAAAAGTATTGACACTAAAAAAAATATACGAGATAATCAATATAAAAACGGTGTCAAAAATAAGTGTCAAAAGTGGAGTGAAAAATGCAAGAATTTTTAAGAAAAATAATAGAAAATCATAAAGTATATAAAAACACAAAAGAAGTATATAAATTTGAAGATATAGAAATTACTGTTATTCAAGAGAAAGATAAAATAGTAGTTTGGGGATTTAACAATAAGAGTGAACGATTCTTAATTTTAGGAAATAAAAAATATTTAACTTTAATTAATGGATTTAAAGAAATTTCAAAAGATATATATTTAAATGGTAATAAATACTACATAACTTTAGATAGTGGTATCAAAAGTGTCAAAAACAATAAAATAATTGGATACTGTAGAGTTTCAACAAAAGGTCAATTAGATGGGTATAGTATAGATCAGCAAATTGGAGAAATATTATCTGTCTATTCAGAAGTTAATATTTATGAAGAAAGTTTTAGTGGCGCAAAGGAAAGACCAATATTTAATGAGGTTTTAAATGTATTAGAAAAAAATGATATATTAGTTGTTACTAAATTAGATAGGTTTTGTAGAAGTACAAAAGAAGGATTACAATATATTGATATGCTCCTGGAAAGGGGAGTTAAAATCCATATATTAAATATGGGATTAATAGAAAATACTCCAATGGGAAAACTAATAGTTACCAATTTATTAGCCTTTGCAGAATTTGAAAGAGCTATGATAATAGAACGTACTCAGAGTGGAAAAGCTATAGCAAAAACTAAAGAAGGATTCAAGGAGGGGAGACCTAAAAAATATACTGTTAAACAAATAGATAATGCTTTATCTATGTTAAATGTTAATGGGGGGAGCTATAGTTATACTGAAGTTGAAGAATTATTAGGAATAAGTAAAAGTACATTAATAAGAGAAAATAATAAAAGAAAGATTAATAATAAATTAAAGTAATATAAAAAGGTGTTCCTCGGGAACACCTTTTTATTAAAATTTTTAGAATATTGTTTCTAATAAATATATAATAAATTTTTTAAATTATCAAAAAATATATGTAAATACCAGGTGAGTTTGATAAATTATTAACTACAATTATATTTTTTTATAAATATAATTAAATTTTATTTATAAAATTGACATTTTTTATATGTTTTTGTAAAATTTAATTGCTAGCAAGAAAACAAATCTATAGGTTTATAATATGTGGAGGAGAGAATTATGAAAAATATTAAAGAGAAAAATTCTGAAATCACACTTGATTTTAGTATGGAAAAATTAGAAGAAAGATTAGAATCTATAGCTGTTCCTTTTAAAAATGAGATAGGTACAGGTGGTGGATGTTATGGAACTATAGTCTTTCCACCATCTCCAGAATGGGGTTCAGGAACTGTTTGTCCATTAAGTTCACCAGTTGGGGCAGGAACTTTTGCATATACCCATTAATATTAATTTAAAATATAAAAATGTATATAAATATATACATTTTTATATTTAAAAGGAGTTTTTATGAGTATTGATAGATATATATTTAATATAAAAAATATATATAACTTTTCTAATGAAAAGAAAGAGTATGTTATAGAATTATATACTGAAGAAAGTTTTAAGATTAATGAGCAATTATATAATATGATAGGGTTATTTAAAGATTCCAATAATAATATTAAAGAATATATGAAAAATGAAATATATAATAATGAATATTATTATAAATGTATAGAATATATGATAAAAAATAATATTCTAATAGAAAAAAATAATATTTTGAAGAATAAAAAATCAAAAATTAGATTTAATAAATTATCTCTAGAAATAGATTTAATTAGTACAAAAAAATTAGATAAATTACTTAATTTTCTACAAGTTTTGATTAATAAATATGTATTTATTATAAGTATATTTAGTTCTTTAATAATAATTAAATTATTAACAATGATATCGTTTAGAGTTAAATTTTCAAGTTTTGAGAATTTTTGTATAGTATTATTAGTATTTTTAAGTATGATACTACATGAGTTTGGTCATTTATCAGGATGCAAGAAATTTGATGTAAATACAGGTTTTTTAGGATTCGGATTATATATAATAATTCCTAGAATATATGTTGAAATAAAAAATATTTGGATTATTGATAATAAAAAAAGAGCAATAATAGATGGGTGTGGAGTATATTTTCAGTTAATATATATAAATATACTTTTTTTTATATATTATTTTACAAATCAAAAATTATTAATACCTGTAATTAATATTACTTTAATGATAATAATTTTTAATATGATTCCATTGGTTAATTTAGATGGATATTGGTTTTTATTGGATTATTTTAATATTAATAATTTTAATATTAATAATTTTATTTTAAAAGATTTTTTTAAACAAAAAAAAGCTATTATTTTTATTAATATGATTATTATTCTATCTA
>NZ_JACSQZ010000072.1 GCF_014836325.1 Clostridium gallinarum | reverse complement strand
TATAAAGTCTTCCCCTAATATACATTCTTTTGGTAATAATATTTCTTTTCCCTTTATTATTCTATCAAAAATGCCTGAACTTATTATTAGTCCTTTAATAGAATAGTCATTTTCATCTATAATTAAATCTTCAAGAATTCCTTTAATTATATTCTTTTTATCTTTAACATCTATATCTTTTATAGATTTAAATGATATCCCTTCTTTTTTACTTAATTCTTTAATTATCATTACATCCTCTATAGAAATAATATCCTGTGTCTTTATAAAATTTCTTTTACTAAAGAATAAATAATTAGAAATTAAAAAACCTTGAATTACACCCTTATCAAAATCTATATAAATATCATCTATTATCCCTAAGTATTTCCCCTTAATATCATAAACTCTCAACAAATAAAAATCTTTAGTTTTCAACATTTTTTCTCCCTTCTATAACCCTTACCCATATTATTTCCCAAGTAACAAAAAAAATTCCTATATTAAAAAATATAGGAATTTTTTATCTTATATAATGTTTTCTATTATTCCACCGCCAACTACAGTATTTCCATTATAAAATACTACTGATTGACCTTTAGTAATTGCTCTTTGCTTTTCCTTAAAGGAAACTTTTACCTTACCATCTTCTAACGGGTAAATTATTGCTTCTGAAGGTTTTGCTGAATATCTTACCTTTGCTGTAATATGCATTTCTTTCTCTAATTTTTCAAAAGGAATAAAATTAACATCCTTTGCTATTAAATCAGTTTTAAAAATATCTTCTTCTGGTCCTATAACAACTTCATTAGTATTAGGGTTTATATCAGTAACAAAAACAGGTCTTCCTAAAGCTAAACCTAAGCCCTTTCTTTGACCTATAGTGTAATATACAATACCTTTATGCTTACCTAAAACATTACCATTTTTATCAACAAAGTTACCTTCATTAACTTCATTTGGTTTAACTAAAGAAATAAATTTTCCATGATTATTATCTGGTATAAAGCAAATTTCCTCGCTATCCTTTTTATTATGAACAGCTAAACCAATTTCCTTTGCAATTTCTCTAATCTTATCTTTTGTATAATCTCCACAAGGCATTAAAGTTTGACTTAATTGTTCTTGAGTAAAATTATATAAAGCATATGTTTGATCTTTTCTATCATCATCCGCTTTTATTAAAAGATATCTTCCATCTTCACCTTTTTCAATCTTAGCATAATGACCTGTTGCTACATAGTCAGCACCAATTGATTTTGCTCTTCTTAAAAACTCATCAAACTTTATATGTTTATTACATGCTATACATGGATTTGGAGTTTTTCCTTCAATGTATTCTTGAACAAAGTAATCTATTACCTTTTCTTTAAAGGATTCTTTAAAGTTAAGCACATAAAAAGGAATTCCTATTCTATCAGCAACCCTTCTTGCATCCTCAACAGATGAAAGAGAACAACAACCACCTTCTCTTTCAACATAATCCTCATCTTCATCATCAAAATGTTTCATAGTTACGCCTATTACTTCGTAACCTTGTTCTTTTAAAAGATAGGCAGCAACGGAGCTATCAACTCCGCCACTCATACCTACTACAACTTTTTTCTTCATTTTATATCCTACTCTTCGCCATGAACATGATCATGTATATCATCATGCTCTTCAAAATCCCAAAGTTCTAATCCAGAATTTTTTCTATAATCATTAATAGCCTTATGTATTGCTTCTTCTGCTAATACAGAGCAATGCATTTTTACAGGTGGAAGTCCATCTAATGCTTCAGCAACAGCTTTATTAGATAACTCCCAAGCTTCTTCTACTGTTTTTCCTTTAATTAATTCAGTTGCCATTGATGATGAAGCAATTGCAGATCCACAACCAAAAGTTTTAAATTTAACATCTTTAACAATGTTATCTTCAATTTTTAAATAAACTTTCATTATATCTCCGCATTTAGCGTTTCCAACTTCTCCAACGCCATTTGCATCTTCAATTTCTCCTACATTTCTTGGATTTCTGAAATGATCCATAACCTTATCGCTGTACATCATAATATTTTTCTCCCTTCTTAACAAAGTCTTCCCATAATGGAGACATATTTCTTAATCTTTCAATGATTGGTGGTACAACTTCTAAAACATAATCTACATCTTCGTCAGTTGAACCATCACCTAATGTTAATCTTAATGAACCATGAGCTAACTCATGAGGTAATCCTATAGCTAATAATACATGAGATGGATCTAATGATCCTGAAGTACAAGCACTTCCACTTGAAGCACATACCCCTTCAAAATCTAAGGATAAAAGAATTGATTCTCCTTCTATAAACTCGAAAGTTATATTCGCATTTCCAGGTAATCTTTTATCTCCTCTTGGTCCATTTAATCTTGTATGAGGTACCTTTAATAATCCATCTATTAATCTATCTCTAAGAGCAATTAACTTTTCATTGTGTGCTTCTAAGTTTTCTGTAGCAAGTTCAATAGCCTTTCCAAGTCCTACTATTGAAGCTGTATTTTCAGTACCAGCTCTTCTCGCTCTTTCTTGACCTCCACCATGAACTAAATTATCTATTCTTACTCCTTTTCTTATGTAAAGAGCTCCTATTCCTTTAGGTCCATAAATTTTATGACCTGCTAAAGATAATAAATCTATATTCATTTCTTTAACATCTATAGGAATATTTCCAACTGCTTGAACTGCATCTGTATGGAAAAACACTTTTCTTTCTCTACAGATTTCTCCTATTTCCTTTATTGGTTGAATAGTTCCAATTTCATTATTAGCAAACATTATTGAAACTAATATTGTTTTATCTGTAATTGCATTTTTAAGTTCTTCTAAATCTATAAAACCTTCTTTATCTACATTTAAATAAGTTACTTCAAATCCTTGCTTTTCTAAATATTCACAAGTGTGAAGCACTGCATGATGTTCTACTTTAGTTGTTATAATATGGTTTCCTTTTTTTCTATGTGCTGAAGCAATACCTTTGATTGCCCAGTTATCAGCTTCTGAACCACCAGCTGTGAAATACACTTCATTTAGCTCACAATTTAAAGCTTTAGCTACTCTAGTTCTAGCCTTATCTATAGCCATTTTAGTTTCTCTTGAAATTCCATAAAAAGATGATGGATTACCATATTTTTCCGTGAAAAAAGGCATCATTTCTTCTAAAACTTCTGGCTTTACATAAGTTGTTGCTGCATAATCCATATATACATTTTTCATCTTTACTCGCTCCTCTTTATAATCTTTATTGATTCACTTTCGTGTTTTAATCTATTATAATCATCTACAATATCTTGAAGTGTTATACTTTCCATTACTTCATCAATACTTTTTTTTATTTTTTCCCATAACAATCTAGTAGCACAAAAATCTATATTATCACATTCAGACCCTTCAATACACTCAGCTATTTCAACTGGTCCTTCTAATACATACATAACATCTGCTACTGTTATATCCTTTGGAGCACTATTTAAAACATAACCTCCTTGAGCTCCTCTTATACTTCTTATAAGTTTTGCTTTTCTAAGAGGTGAAAATAATTGTTCTAAATAGTATTCAGATATATTTTGTCTTTGAGAAATGGTTTTTATTGAAACGGGGGCATCACCATAATGCATAGCTAAATCTACCATAGCCTTAACCCCGTATCTACCTTTAGTAGAAAGCTTCATAATTCTTCCCCCTTTTAATGTTGACCATTTTACTTGTATTTACTTCATATATCTTATCAAAACACTCTGATATTGTCAATAAATCAATGAATTTTTATTTAGTTAATTCCTTTATATTTCTCCAATATTTACTTATACTATCCTCATATTTATTACATTGTGGTCTATAGTATATACTTCCCCTTAATTCCTTTGGCATATACTCTTGTTTAACATAATTATTTTCATAATCATGTGGATACTTATAACCTAAAACGCCTAATTTTTTTGCTCCTTCATAATGAGCATCCTTTAAATGATTTGGGACTTCCCCTATGTTTTTATTTTCTAAATCCTCCATAGCTTTTGAAATAGCTAAATATGCACTATTAGACTTTGGTAAAGTTGCAAGATAAATTACAAGTTCTGATAAAATTAAAGACGCCTCTGGTAAACCAACCTTTAGAGCAAGCTCTATTCCAGAGTTAACTACAGAAAGTGCATTAGGATGAGCAAGCCCAATATCTTCTGCTACAATTACACTTAATCTTCTTATTATTGATTGTAAGTTTCCTGATTTTATAAGTCTTGCTAAGTAATGAATAGCTGCGTCTGGATCACTTCCTCTTATACTTTTTTGAAGAGCACTTAAAAAATTATAATATTCATCTCCACTTGCATCCGCTCTAATATGAGATTGTTTTAAATCCTCAATATATTCTACAGAAATTTTCTTAACTTTATTTAATTGAGAATTTATAGCAAGCTCCAATATATTGTAAGCTTTTCTATAATCCCCTTGTGATAATTCTGATATATATTTTAAGGCTTCCTTGGAATATTCAACTTCTATTCCTTCATTAATCAATCTACTTATAGCCTTTTCTAACCCCTCTATTATTTCTTCATTTAAAAGAGGTTTAAACTGAAATATATTACATCTACTTAAGATTGCTTTATGTATAACAAAGTAAGGATTTTCAGTTGTACTAGCTATCAAAGTAACTCTTCCATTTTCAATAAACTCCAAAAGAGCTTGCTGCTGTTTCTTACTAAAATGCTGAAGTTCATCTATATATATAACTACACCATTATAACTTAGTAAACTATCTAAGCTTTCTGTTATTTCCTGAATATCTTTTACAGATGCAGTTGTAGCATTTAACTTATAGAATTTTTTATCACTATAGTTTGCCATAATATTAGCCAAAGTAGTTTTTCCCGTTCCTGGCGGTCCATACAAAATACAATTTGGTATTCTCTTACTTGTAATTAAATTATATAAAGGCTTATTATTACCTATTATTTCTTTTTGACCTATAAAATCTTCTAATTTCTGTGGTCTCATAAGTTCTGCTAATGGCTTCATCAAATTCACTCTTTCCTAAGTTTTTTATTTAAAACCTTCATTTAATTCTTTAGCTTTTTCTAGATTTTCATATTCAGTAAACTTTTCTATATAAAGCTCACCATTTCTTTTATTCAATATAACTTCTACAGGAACATCCTCTCCTATAACTTCATCACTTTCTTCCTCATCTCCATGCGTTTCTATAGCTTTTCCTTCCATGTTTATACTCATACAAACTATGTATCTATCATCATTATTTCTAATACTAATTATATTGCTTTCATATTTTTCAAGCTTTAACTCTCCAATATACAAAGAATAAAACTCTATGTAATTACATACATAAAAGTTTTTTTCGCTAATATGTTTTTTCATAACCTCATCATATCCATTTTCATATGATAAAACTAAATCAATAGTTTCTTTAATCTTATCTTCCTCACTCATATTTTTCTCATTAGAATTACTACTACATCCAACAATTAAAAACTGAAAACTAATAATAAATATAAAAATTAAAACAACTTTTTTCATTCTATCCTCCTAAATATCTTTTTACTTTATAATAACTATCAAATTATAGCCTAATTAAAAATGAATAACTTCTTTTGAAACTCCTAAGAGAGTTTTTTCATTAATTTATAACTTTACACTCTTAATTTTTAACTGCAACACAGTTTCCTTTCTTAAATAATATCATAAAACTATAATTTCTATGTCAATAAATTGAAAAAGTATAAAAATATCTTAGATATATTATTTTTATAGAATAATATATCTAAGATAAATTATACACTTTAAAATTGTCAAATTATTTTTCTGTTTTTATATCTATATTGCTTCCATCTGAAGTAATAGTTATTTCTCCTTGCTTATCTGTTCTATAAGTCTTTATATTCATTTTATTAATTACTTCTAAAACTTCTCTATGAGGATGTCCATAAGAATTATCAACTCCACAGCTAATTATTCCATACTTTGGAGAAATAGCTTCTATGAATGCTTCACTTGAAGATGTACTAGATCCATGATGGCCAAACTTAATCACATCTGCCTTTAAGTTATTTGAGTATTTTTCTAGCACTTCTTCCTCTACCTCTTTTTCTGCATCACCAGTAAATATAAAACTATTATTTCCATAAATCAACTTCATAATAGGTGAATAATTATTTAAATTATCATAGCTATCCTGAATAGGTGAATATACTTCTAGTTTAGCACCATCACCTAAATCAAAACTCATCCCTTCTTTTATAACCTGAACTTTTAAACCTTCGTTTTTAACTGCATTTATCATATTTTCAAATGTCTTAGTTGTACTAGTTGATTTTGGCATATAAAAGCTTTCCACATCATATTCATCAAAAACTTTTGTCATCCCTCCAATATGATCTTCATGTGGATGAGTTGCAATCACTATTTCAAAATCATCAATATTTTTTTCTTTTAATTGCTCCATTAATTTATCAGAATCACTTCTTGGACCAGCATCAATAAGTATATCAAAATCATTTACCCTAATATAGGCTGAATCACCTTGTCCAACATCTAAATAAGAAATTTCTAAAATACCATTCGGTGTTCCTATAGTGCTGTTTGTTATATCATTTCCAAAATATAATGAAAAAGCTGCTATAAGTCCAAATACTATTATTGTTAGTATTTGTGCTTTTTTATTTCCTTTATTCTTTTTCATATTCTTTATAAATGCATTTTTTAAATCTTTTTCCTTAGCCAAAAATTTCTCCTCCTGTTTCTTTTATAAGTAATAAATATTATATTTACTAATTAAAAAAATGTCAAAAGGCGTTGCATTTTGTCCTGCAACGCCCCATAGCCATAGTCAAATAAATAACTTCTGACTACATACTTATTATTTGTGAATTATAATATTTCTATTCATATCAAGCTTAACTTTTTTATTTTTTATAATAGTTTTTGTAATTGTAGAAACTAATATTATTCCTAATGCTAATGTTCCTGCCGATGCTATTGTCTTTATCCCTATTTCTAATGATTTCATAACATCTCCAGTTATAGCTTCTACCATTGTATAATACATTCCTCCACCAGGAACTAATGGTATTAATGCTGCTATAACAAAAGTTGTAACAGGTGTTTTTAATATTCTTGCAAATATTTCAGAATATATACTAAGTGCTAGAGAAGCTAAAAATAATGATGTTGTATCTGTAAATTCTAATTTCAAAGAAAATTTATATACAAACCATCCTAAAGCACCACAAAGAGCTGCAAAAAATAGATTTTTCCCTTTTATATTAAAAACTATTCCAAATGCAAAAGATGATATAAATGCTGCTATAACTTCAATTATCATTTTATACGCCTCCAAATATGCTTATCCAAAAACTTAAAACCACACCTGTTCCAACAGCTACAGCAATAGCTGTTAAGAAAGCCTCTGCTCCTCTAGCTAGTCCAGATACTAAATCTCCTGCTACTGTATCTCTAATTGCATTAGTAATAGCTAGCCCAGGAACTAAAAGCATTATAGACCCAATAATAACCTTGTCCATATCATTGGCTATATTAATCTTTATTGATAATATTGCTAATAAGGCTAATATTCCTGCTGAAATACTTGTTATAAAAAATGAATTTAACCCTATAATTTCACATTTTATAGAAACATATTTTACCGCTAGTCCAATTATAAATGCTGCTACTGCATCCTTTATTGACCCTCCAAATAGAAATACAAAACCAAAGGCTCCTATAGCTGAAAATAAAATAGTCATGCCATCTGAATATCTTTTTTCTTCTTCTATTTCTTTAAGTCTTTTTTTAAGCTCTTCTAAATTTATATTTTCACTATTTAATTTTCTTGCCAAATCATTAACCTTATGTATCTTTTGCAAATCCACTGAGCGATTAGAAATTCTAACAAGTAAAGATTTAATTGTACCCTTATGAGAAACAGATGCAATTATAACTGTTGGCGTAGCATAACTATTAGCTGTTTCTACACCCAAAGTCATACAAATCCTATTCATAGTTTCTTCAACTCTATAAGCTTCAGCTCCACTTTCTAACATTATTTTCCCTGCATAAGAGGCTACCTCAAGTATTTCATTTATCTCCATTTTTTATCCCTTCTTATAAAAACCAACTGAATCTATTATACAATCATAGTCTTTCCAATGTCTATAAGGATTTTTATAAAAATAAAAAGTGTATCTATATGCTTTGTTATGATATATAATAAAATTTAAACCATAGCAAATTAATAGACACACTTTGTAATTATTAAACTAAAAAATTCTTATGAATTTTATAATTTAAATACTTTTTATTATCTTTTCAATAGAATCAACAGATGCTTCTCTTATTGTAAATATCATATCTTCATCTATTCTAATCTTAGTTTCATTATTATTTATTTTTGTTTTATTTAAATTAAGACCAGTTGCTCCAAACTCTTTATATTTAGTTGGAGAGATATCTATATGAAAAATCCCTTCCTTTGCTCCTGTAATCTTTAATAAACTACCTTTGCAATTAACATCACTAACATTTAATGTAATTATATTGTTTCCTTTAAGTACAACTTTATTTTCAGGAACAGAAACTACATCGACTTTTCCTGTCATTGTCATCCATCCACCACTTAATTTTAGCTTAGATAATAATTCAACCTTATACTCTTCTGTAACTTTAGTTAATAATTGTCCAAGCTCATAAATGTTTAATTCATATTTCATCACTTATTTCCTCACTGTATAAATAAAATTTTCTTCATTATACTACAATTAATAATCATTATCCATATATTCTTTATCAATAAAATTAATAAATCTACTAACTTTATTCTCTCTTCCATAATCCTCATATAAATGATAGGTTAGATATAATCTCTTTTTAGCTCTAGTTAATGCAACATAAAAAGTTCTCATTTCCTCTTCAATATTATCAGATTTTAATGACATGTAAGAAGGGAATACTCCCTCTTGAAGTCCAGATATAAATACAGTATCAAACTCTAATCCCTTACTTTGATGAACCGTTATTATAGGTATTCTTTTTTTCTTAGTTCTATTTACTATAATATTTTCTAACTCTCCATTAGAAAGACCTGTTATTTTAATTATATCTAATAATGAATCTCTATTACTTTTATTTTTATCATCTAAATCCTTCACTAATACATAAAAATCTCTAAGTCTTTCTATTTTTTCGCTAGCTTCCTTTTCAATTTCAGCCCCTCTTCCACTATATAATGTTTTTATATTAAAACTTTTAATTATATCAACTATTATATCTTGAGGCCTTTTTTCATAAGCTCTTGTAAAAAGATTATTTAATGCATCATTAATTTTATTAAAAGACTTTAAATGCTTATTCATTAAACTAATTCTCTTAAGAGAAGTTGGCATTATATCTTTTTTAATTGCTCTTACTAATAAATCCTTAGTTGCTAA
Source organism: Clostridium gallinarum (assembly GCF_014836325.1). GTDB lineage: Bacteria > Bacillota > Clostridia > Clostridiales > Clostridiaceae > Clostridium > Clostridium gallinarum. Next base: position 5,709 of record NZ_JACSQZ010000072.1, on the reverse strand, counting down.
TATATCATCCATCGCATCATGACTTGGTTTATTTTCAGTACTAAAAATTCTACTTAAGGTTTCAAGCTTATAATTAGGCAATTTAGTATGAAATCTTCTATATATATCTAAAGTATCATAAAATGTTTTAAAACTAAGACCAGTAATATTATTTCTACTAAGCTCACTAGTTAAAATATTTATATCATACTGAACATTATGTCCAACAATAACTGAATCCTTTGAAAAATCAACAAACTCTTTTAATACCTTTTCTTTATCTTCTCCATTTTTCTTTAAAAATTCGTCACTAAATCCATGTACATTAAAAGAACTTTCAACAGATTTCTTATTTTTTAAAAACTTTTCAAATTTTTCTATTACTTGTCCATCTTTATTTATTCTTATTGCTGCAATTTGAATTATTTCATCCTCTGTAACATCTATTCCTGTACTTTCAACATCAAAAATAATTATATTATCCTTTTGGAATTCTTCTACTAATACTGAATATTTCTCACCATATGCCTTTGCATTTTCATCAATAAAGTCTGTTAATGCAATCCCTACTTCTCGATACTCTTTAGAATCTATAGCATTTAAAGTAGATTCTCCTATTCCAGTCGGTAATCTTTTTACTATTCTCTTTAAACTTATATTATCATATCTATTAGCTATAAGTTTTAAAAAAGCAATTATATCTTTTATTTCTTGTCTTCTAAAGAATTTAAACTGATCAACTAAAATAAACTCAAAATTAGCACCTTCATAACCTATAATATTTTGAAGTTCTCTGCTTAAACTTATATTATAATTATTATCTCTACTTAATACACAAATCTTTGATATATTTTCATTATTATTCTCCAAAGCTCTAATTTGATCAAATATATATCTAGCTTCTTCTCTTAATGTATTAGTCTTTTTAAGTTTTATTTTTTCTCCCTCTATCTTTGTAATAGCTGTTATTTTTTCTTTATATATAGAATTATATTTTTTATTAAAGGCATTTTCCAAAAAACTTAAAGAAGAGTTTGTTATATATTTTGTAGATCTATAATTTTTAGTAAAAATAACTTCCCTAGGAGTATATTTTTCTTTAAATAAATCTAATATACTCTCTGGTTCAGATCCACGCCATCCATATATTGTTTGAAACATATCTCCACAAAGCAAAATATTATTACTTCCAAATATTTTTTCTATAATTGAATACTCTAGTGTACTAGTATCTTGAACCTCATCTATACTTATATATTTAAATTTATTTCTTAAGTTTATAACTAAATCTTCATCTAATAATAATTCCTTAGCCTTTGTAGTTAAATCTATAAAATCAAGACCATGATTGTTATAAAGTAAAGTATTATACATAATCACTAAGGCTCCACCTTGCTTTTCCAAACTTTCTTCCATTTTAAAATCTAAGGAGCCTCTATTACTACAAATTGATTTAATCTTTTCTCTTTGAAATTTGAAAATATTATTTACAACTAGATTATAGTCTTTAAGTAAATCTTTACCTTCTAAATTAATCTTTGTTTTTTCTAATTTTACGAGCTCTATAAATTGTTGTAGTTTATTAACAGGGTAATTATAGAAATTACATTCTTTAATTATTTCCTTACAATCTTCTTCATCAAAAATTATAGAATCAATAAATATATCTGTTCTCTTTTTAGCTTCACTTTTTATCAAATCAAAACAAAAACTATGGAAAGTTCTTATTGTAATATCTTTAGCTCTTTCTCCTACAATTTCTTCTATTCTACTTCTCATTTCAAAGCAAGCTTTATTTGTAAAAGTAATACATAAAATTTCTTCTGATTTAGCCTTTTTAGAATTTATAATATTAGAAATTCTATGGGCTAATGTATTAGTCTTTCCTGTACCTGCTGATGCAAGAAGTAATATATTCTTATCTAGTTCATTTATAATTAAGGATTGCTCTTCATTTAAAATCATTTTAAACCTCCTAATCCTACCTATAATAATATTATTTTATCATATCTTTTTTCATTTAAACTAATTTATTATATTTTACCTTTCTATCTATAAAACTTTAAAAAGTTTAAATATTGTAGTATCTTCTGGTTACGGAACCTGGGGACCACCTCTTAGAATAGGTAGCAAAAGTGAAATAGTTCAAATTAATTTACAATAAAACGTAAGTTACTAAAAGCAAAATGGAGCTGTCTTATTGACTGCTCCATTAAAATTATAATAATTTATATTTCATAACTTAATTCTATAAATCTTTCTATGTCTTCTTCAATTAATTTAAGTGAATTTCTCCAGAAGTTAACATCATGAACATCAATATTCATTATCTTAGTCACATCAGAAACCTTGTATTTACCTGTAACTGCTAATAATTCCTCATATTCTTTACAGAAGCTATCTCCTCTATTTAAATATTCAGCATATAATCCCTTAGCAAATAAATTTCCAAAGGCATAAGGGAAGTTATAGAAGTTTGCACTTGCATAATAATAGTGAGGTTTCCATGTCCACATATATTTATGAAGATAATTATTATCCAATCCATCCCCATAAGCCTCTTTTTGAGCCTTAATCATAGCATCATTTATTTCTTCTACTGATAATGAACTTTCTTTTCTCTTTTCAAAAACTTCACTTTCAAATAAATATCTTGAATATATATCAACTATTACTTGATTACAGTCTGAAATTTCTGCTTCTAGAATTGCAAAGGCTTCTTCCTTACTAGCTTCTTTTATTGCACTTTTCTTAATTATTATTTCACAGAAGTTTGATGCTGTTTCTGCTAATGTCATAGGGTATTCTGAATTTAACATTGTTTCATCATTTAAACACTCACCATGGAATCCGTGTCCAAGCTCATGAGCCATAGTTACAACATCACTAAAGCTATCACCATAGTTTAATAATATTCTACTTTCTTTAATATCCTTAATACTAGCACAGAAAGCTCCTCCAACTTTTCCTTCCTTTGGATACACATCTATCCAATTATTTTCAAAAGCTTTAATTGCAAAATCAGCTAAGTTATCACTAAAGCTTCTAAAGTTCTTTTCAACAAAAGCCTTACCTTCTTCAAAGCTAAATTTCATTTCTTTTTCTATTACAGGAGCATATAATTCATAAAATGGTAATCCATTTTTATACCCTAAAAGCTCTGCTTTTCTTTTTAAATACTTTCTAAATGTAGGTAAGCTTTCCTTTATAGCTGTAAGCATAGCATTTAAAATATCCTCATCCATTCTTGATTCTTCTAAAGTCATATGAAGTGGTGATTTATATCCTTTAAGCTCTGAAGTAGTTATAACTTCTCCCTTGATACCATTTAAAGCAGCTGCTACTCCTTCTTCAATCTTTCCATAAGATTTAATTTCTGCTTCATAAGCTTTCTTTCTTACTTTAGGATCATTACTATAAGCCATATTTAACACCATAGTAAGTGGAAGTGATTCTTCTTTTCCATCTACTTCAATATCTACCTTATGAGTTGATATTAAATAATCTTTATAATTTGACCAAGCATCTGAGCCTGTAGTCTTCATCTTAGCAATTATTGATTCTTCTTTATCACTTAACATATATTTATTTTTTTCAATTATTTCATTAATTATAAATTCATGTTCCTTTAATAATTTAGATGAATTTATTATATCATTTATATTTTCTATAGATGCTATCCATTTATATATTTTAGTAACTGGTTCAGCTAAAAGACTATTCTTAGCATTTATAACATCCAAATACTTTCTTCCTTCACCATTCTTTGAATCTGCGCTTATAGTTAAACTTGCAAAAGAACCAGTTTTACTTATAAGTAAATAAATTTTCTCCATTTTATTTATTATATTTTCTAATGTTTCTCTAATATTATTATTATTTAATTCATTAGAAAATAGTTTTAAACTTTCAATTTCCTTATCCATTCTATCTAAGTCATTAAGAAACTCCTTAGATGTAAAAGAACTATATAATTCTTTTAAGCTCCAATTATTTGACATTTGATTGCCCCCTTTTAAATCTTTTATTACGATTATATTCTTAAATCAATACTTTTTCAATAAATATCCAGTTATATAGTATAATTTTTATTTCTAAATTTTAGAGGAGAAATACCAACTATTTTTTTAAAAGTATTAGTGAAATGACTTTGATCATGAAATCCAAGCAAAATACTTATTTCTAATATACTCTTTTCAGTACTTAAAAGTAATGTTTTTGCTCTCTCTATTTTTATCTCCCTAAGATATCTCATTATAGATATTCCTTTATACTTTTTAAAACAAGTAGATGCATATCCTACTGATATATTTAAGCTCCTACATATTTCTTCTAAAGATGTGTGATTTTCTATATTTAAATGAAGAGCTTGAAGAAGTTTATTTACTGTAAAGCTATCTGTTATTTCCGTATCATTAATAAGCAACTCCATATATTCATTTATCATATCTAACTCTATTTCTTGTAAACCATAAATAGAGTTATTTTCTTTAATTTTTCTATAAAACTTATTATACATTGGATGTAAATACTTTTTAGAAATCCCATTTCTTATAATTTCTCTTGTATAGATAGCATTCCAAATTATTAAATCATCTTTTTTATGTTCTTTATCAACCTCGTCATTAACTTCTGAAATATGCTTTTCTTTAATTATTTTAATTATTTGTTCCTTATCTCTAGACTCAATTAATAAAGACATTCTATTATTAAAAATATTAAAATCTGATTCAAAGCTTTCATATCCATCATTCATAACTATTCTCTCCCCATATACATCATAATTATATACATATTATAGTATATTTATTAAAACACCTTTAATATTATAGTAAAATTTTACAATAAAATAAGTAATTTGTATATTCCTATTAAGTTCTTATATTTAAGTTTATAAAAAAATAGATAAACATTATATTCCTTGCTCCGTCGCATACGCTCCAAGTTGTTTATCTCTTTGCAAACTGAAGGAAGGAAATTATAAGAACTCTAATTCTTACACTACGAATTTTACTACTCTTATAAAATTATCTATATCTTGTCCATAGATATAATTTCCTAAATAATAAAAAAGAACCATACTAAAATGATTCTTTTAAAAACTCTATTTGATTACACTTAATACATATTCTTTAAAATCTTTAAAGGATCCCTTTATTATTGATGCTCCTTTATTTATCTTTTCGCTCATAAAATTATATTCTGCTGAACCATAATTAAAACTAGCACTTGATACTATTATACTAGAATCTGTTACTCTGTAGCTTATATCCTCTAGAATAACATCCTTACAAAACTCAGTAAAATCATTTGCTTTCTCTAAGCTGCCTTCACTAGCTACACTTAAATTAAATTTAAACAAACTATATCCTCCAATTAAAGGAATCATTTGACCATTTGCCATGTAAAATACTTTCCCCATATTATAGAAATATTTCATATCTCCATAAGTCATGGTTCTGAATTCATTATTAATTTCTAAATTATCATTATTTAAAGCTTCAAACTTATTAACTATATCTTCCCAAGCTCTAGCTTCAGAAGTTTTATTATTATTTATAACACTCTTAAATTTATCAAAAGCTTTATCTATATCTGTTTCTCTATCAACTACTGATCCGTTTATAGATACTATATATTCGTTATTTTCATATATTAATTCTACTTTACTCTTCATATTAAACTCCCTACACTTACAAATATATTATTATTTAATAATAATTATTATAC
>NZ_JACSQZ010000071.1:9637-15694 GCF_014836325.1 Clostridium gallinarum | reverse complement strand
GCGACTTCGTTCTATATAATGATTGCAATATTGAGGTATATAGAGTAATTCTTATTAGAGTTTAATCTCATATTAATCACTTACTTTATATACTATTTTTAGCCCTCAACATCGCAATCAAACTAACTCATATTGCGAACTAAATGGTCTTTGAAAATTGAGTAATATGGTAGTGTAAAAATATGATATAATAAACTAGTAATTGTATTATATAAGGAGGTTGAGAAATATGAATATAATTTATATTGCTGCTATATTGGGGGGATTTTATGGGGCATATTATATGAAGAAAAAACAAAAAGTAAAAATATAGATTAATATGTTACTAATATAAAACTAAATATTATAGCTAAGAAAATACCGTATTATTCAAAAAGAATATGCGGTATTTTTTAGTTCGCAATTCAAATTTTAAAACTTTCTAAAATGAGGTGAAATTTATTGAAAGCAAAATGTAAACATTGTGGAAGGAGATTTGAATTACATAAACCTTTTGGAGATCATTTAGCTTATGATCATGATATATATGTATCTAAGTGGTATAGGATTAAAGCAAAAATAAGGAAAGTTAGTATATTCTTTAGAAAGGAAGTGATTTTTAAAAATGAATAAAAAAATTCTTGTTATTGATGAATTTTATCAAAGTTTAAAAATAAAAAATCCATTACTTCCAAAACTCTTTTTAGTAGATGATGGAAGGCAATTTGTAGTAATATGGAATGATGAAAAAACTTTGTTAGATAAATTAAGAAATGATTTATGTTTAGAATTATTTACAGAAAACCATTTGATTAAAGAGCTTAATGAAAAAGAAGCAGAAGAATGGTATTTTAGTTTTGATAATTGAGATACAAAATTAAATGGAAAAGAAGCATTATATTATGTATATAAGGAAATTGGCTTTATGACAGAGCCAATAATATCATAAATTTAAATGAAAGATAGAAATGTAATTATTATAGAGTATGTGTTAATAAGTAAAAATATGAAGAGTTGTTTAATATAAAAGATTTATAATAAAAAACTTTAAAGTATGTTAATTTAGGATTTTGTTAATAAATATTCATTTATGAATTTTATATACGGCGTTAGATATTAATTTATCTAACGCTTTTTATATTGCTTTAAAGGGGGTGATAAAAGGAATTAATTTAACTATAAATATAATTTTGGAAAGGAGAGATTAGATAGATGGCAAGAAATAAACCAGATAAGAATAGTAGTAAGCTTGATATGGATTCTAAAGAACTTGCTATGCTAATTTTAAAAGAAAGAGGAATAGACTATGAAGATTTCTTGAATGAGAAGCATAGAGAAGTTATACAAAAAAATGCTCTTTTTATTAAAGAAGCAATAGAGTTTAAAAGAGAAATGGAAAAGCAGTAGATGGATATAAAAGTAAGAGGTCTACGAAAGGAGATAGTAGCCTGCATTGATGAAAAGGCAAAGTCTAAAGGAAAAAGTAGAAATGAATACTTAGTTGAATATCTTGAAAATAATTTCTATTATGCAGATAAGCTAAAAGAAATTGAGGATAGATATAAATTTATGTATGAAAAAATGTTAAAAATTATAGAAATTAATACATTAACTTTAAATAAGTTTTGTGAAGAAAATTTATTAGATATAAATGAGGAGGAATAAAAAATGGACGTAATTCAACAATTATCAGAAATGGGATATGAGGTAGTAAAATGGTTGCAAATATTAGGAATACCAGCAGCGGCAATAGCATTTGGTATTGGAGGAACAATTCAAATTTTTGGAGGAAGTGAAGGACTAAGAAAGGCTAAGCCTTGGTATATAGGAGCTGCAATAGGATTAATATTCATAATAGGAGCTTCATCAATATCTCAATTTATTGAAAGAAAAATAACATTTTAGTTTATAGGAGAAGGTAGACTTCTCCTATTTTTATAAGAATTTTTAGGAAGTGAGTAAATTGTTATTAGATAAAATTGCAAAAGAGTTTAGAGAATTAATAGATGATAAAGAAGCCAATAAAGAGATTAAGTTATTAAAGAGAGTCGCTAATAAAAAAGTATTTTCAAGTTTTATAGCAGTAGTTTTTTTAGTTACAACAGTATTCTGTAATATAGTATCAAATTCTATAGAATCTTTAAATTTTCTTTTAAAGACTGGTGAAGCAAATTTCAATTTATTAAGACTTTTACTTATACCTAATTTTACATATTTATTTATATATCTGTTAGCTTACTTAATAGTTGGTGGAGTTGTAACACATCTATTATTCAATATCAAAGCTTCATTTGGAGAGATAGCAGAAGGACAAAAAGGAACAAGTAGATTTACTACAATAGATGAAATAAAGGAACAATATAAAGCAATTAATGAGGTGGAAACAGAAGAAGAATTTAAAGCAGGTGGATATGATGGAAAAGGTGGAGTTTTAATAAGCAGAATAGATAAAGAAATTTTTATTGATGATAGCCCTAGTAATAACTTAATTATAGGAACAACTAGAAGTGGTAAAGGTGAATTATTTGTATTTCCAATGATAGATATATATTCAAGAGCAAAGGAAAAGGCTTCATTAATAGTTAATGATCCTAAAGGAGAGTTATATAGTGCTTCAAAAGAAATATTAGAAAAGAGAGGATATAATGTTTATATTTTAAACTTAATAAACCCCGATAATTCAATGAGTTATAATCCGTTACAGTTAATAATTGAAGCATTTAATCAAGAGGATTATTCAACAGCTCAATCCTTATGTAAAACATTAACTCATATGTTGTATTATAAGCCTAATGTAAAAGATCCATTTTGGCAAATATCAGCTATGAGCTTAGTAAATGGATTAATATTAGCGGTTATAGGAGAAGTTGAAAAAAAGAATAATATATTAAAAGAAAAAATATATGAAGAAGAAAATAAACTTGAATATTTAAATAGTGAAAAAGATAGTGAAAAGATAAAAACAATTCACAATAAAATAGAAAATTATAAAAAAGAAATAGAGATTAATAATGGAAAAAGAACCTTATATACAGTAGCAAATATGCTTTCTGAATTAGGTTCTAAATACAATATTTTAGGTGAGAATGAACTTGATGTATATTTTAATAATTTAGATGATTCTCCAATATCTAATGTTGCTAAAATGCAATATGCAACATCTAATTTTTCTAAGGATTCAGCTAAAGGCTCAATTTTATCAGTTGCTATGAGTGAATTAAGCATATTTACAACAGATGAAATTGCAAAACTTACATCAAGAAATTCTATTAATTTAAAAGATATTGGATTTGATAAAAATAAGCCTACAGCTATTTTTATGGCAACACCCGATTATGATTCTTCAAATCATATTTTAGCAAGTATATTTGTAAGACAAGTATATTATGTATTGGCAAAACAAGCAACATTTAGTGAAACATCTAAATGTTATAGAGAAGTAATATTTTTATTAGATGAAGCAGGAAATATGCCAGCTATAGAGGGTTTAGCAAGTATAATAACAGTTTGTTTAGGAAGAAATATTAAGTTTAATTTAATAATACAGGCTATATCTCAACTTAAAAAGATATATGGTGATGATTATAAGACTATAATGGGAAACTGTTCAAATAAAATATATATTTTCTCAAATGAAGAAGAAACTGCCGAAGAATTTTCAAAGTTAGTAGGAAATGAAACTATAATAACACATTCTAGGAGTGGGAATGTGCTAGATATTACTAAACATCAAACTGAAACAGTTGATGGAAAAAGACTTATTACATCAGATGAACTTATGCAACTTCAAGAAGGTCATGTTGTTATAGTTAGGGGAATTAAAAGGAGAGATTTAAAGGGAAATAAAATCACTCCATACCCAATATTTAATAAAGGAGAAACTACACTTAAATATAGATATGAGTATTTAAGTAAATTCTTTGATAATAGTAAAAATCTTATGAATGATAAAATAGATAGTTTACATAGAGATGTTAAACTAAAGGACTTAAGATTATTTGATGATTATTTTAAAAAGAATAAAAAAGTTGATAAAGAAGAAAGTAAAGAGATCTTAATATCAGATATTTTCAGCAAGGAAGAAATTGATAATATCAATAGAGATATTGGAGTTAGAGTAAATAAAGAAATAGAAGAAAAGTTTGAATATGATAAACCTTGGGAGGATGCAAAGGAAATTTTAGAAGATTATAACCAAGAAGTCTTTAGAAAATATATAAAAATTGCAGAAGAAAGATTAAATAATAATTAGGGTAGGTGAATTGGTTGAATGTTATAGAAAATTTAAGTAATCATAATTTATTGGAAATTTTCAACATTGTAAACTATTGTTTTAGATGGATATTGTGGCAACTGGTAAGATTATTAGCCATATTGGTAAATGGTGTTGAAGCTGCAATAAATAAGATATATACCTTAAATGGATTTTTTTCATCTAGTGAAGTAATTAATATGCTAAATAAATATAGACCAGTTATATGGATTATATTAGCTTTTTCTATAGCTTTTTTAGGATATAAATTTATATTTAATAGAAAAGTAAATAAAGGAGATTTACCAGGAAACTTTTTATTAGCAGTAGTAGTTGTTGTACTTTTACCAACAATGATGGTTAAGTTAGGATCTATGTCAAATATAATAATTAAAGATTCAATAATATCTAATAATTCAACATCTGCAAATGAAATAATTAAGAGTAATATATATGATTTATATTATTTAGATTCAAATAAATTTAATTTAAGTAATAAAAATAATATAAAATCAGAAAGTATATTATCTATAGATGCATTAGAAACAATAGATTTAGATGAAGTTAAAAATGATGATATTTTAGGAAAAAAAATAGAACTTGATAAAAATGGTAATAAAAAGCTTGTTGATTTAGAAAAAGGATTTTTTAAAATTGATGAAGCGTATTACAGATATTCAATAGATTTTTTAACTATAATAGTTACATTAGGTGCTACAGGAATAGCATTAATTTGTTTTGGACTTAAACTTGGTAGATTATTTTATGAGCTAGGAGTTAATCAAATTTTTGCAACTATAATAGCTTTTGCAGATATACAAGATGGAAAGAAATTAAAAGCAACAATAAATCAAATTTGTACAACATTTATTATAATATTTTCAACTACAATAATATTAAAATTATATTTTATTTTTACAACTTGGGTTGGAACTACTTTAAATGGTAGTGATGTAGCAACAAATTTTGCTAAGTTATTATTATTAGTAGGTGCTAGTATAGGTGTTATAGATGGTCCAAATATAATAGAAAGAATATTAGGTATGGATGCTGGATTGAAAAATGCTTGGAGTACAATGGTTGGATCTTACGGAGCTTCAAAGGTTGCAGGTGGAGTAGGAAAGGCTATATTAAATGTAGGAGCAACTATAGGAAAAGGAGCTTTGATAGGAGGAAGCTTTACAGCAGGTGCTATTAGTGGAATGATGGGAAAATCTAATCATTCAGATAAAAGTAAATCTAATTCAAATATGCTATTAGGCGAAGGAATTGAAGATGATATTAATAAGAAGTCTAATTCAAATAATAAGAACTCTACTGAAAACGAAAGAGATGATTTAAATAGTAATATGAGTATAGAAGAAGAAATGAAAAATAGTAATACTAATAAATCAGGAATATCAAGTAGTAATGAAGAAAATCTTAATAATAATTTAGTAGATAATAAGGATAATAATAATTCTAAAGAATCTTTAAATACTTCAGATAAAACAGTATCTACTGAAAATAATATAAGTGATTCTAATAAGGGTATATCAAGAGAGAATGAAGATTTCAATAAAGAAATTTTAGATAGTAATACAAACAATAATATAAATAATAATCCTAACAATACAAAGATAGATAGTAAGGATAATAGAGATAAGTATATTGATATGGATAATACACCTAGCATTGAGGAAGATATTAAAAATGGCTCAAAAGGAACTGGAAAAAAAGAAGAAACGAATAATACTCCAATAGATATGAGAGAAGAAAGAAATAGCCAAAGAGATAATAGAAGTAATATAACCGATAGAGATATTATGAATAGCTCAAAAGGAACT
>NZ_JACSQZ010000071.1:0-9537 GCF_014836325.1 Clostridium gallinarum | reverse complement strand
TAGAGATATTATGAATAGCTCAAAAGGAACTGGAAGAAAAGAAGGAATAAATAATACTCCAATAGATATGGGAGAAGGAAGAAGTAGCTTAGGAGCAAATAGAAGTAATATAACTGATAGAGATATTATGAATAGCTCAAAAGGAACTGGAAGAAAAGAAGGAATAAATAATACTCCAATAGATATGGGAGAAGGAAGAAGTAGCTTAGGAGCAAATAGAAGTAATATAACCGATAGAGATATTATGAATAGCTCAAAAGGAACTGGAAGAAAAGAAGGAATGAATAATACTCCAATAGATACGGGAGAAGGAAGAAGTAGCTTAGGAGCAAATAGAAGTAATATAACTTATGGTGATATTATGAATGGCTCAAAAGGAAGTGAAAGAAAGGAAGAAATAAATGGAGCTTCAACTAATATAAGTGGAATGAGTAAAAATAAATCTGATAATAATATTTCTAATAATAATACAATAAATAATTCAAATAGAAATAATAATTCAGATAGTAATTCCTTTAATAATTCGGGAGCAGAAAAAACTACTAGAAATCAAGAAAGAGAATCAAATAAAGAACAAATAAATGTTAAACAAGATTCAAAAGTTCATGAGGAACATTCATCAAAAAGTGATAACTTAAATAGAAGATCTAATAAGGAATATAATTTACCAGGTAAAATGGAAGATAGAAATATAGGTAATTTTCTTAAGGATAAAGCTAGAGCTAATAAGCTTTTAGATGATATTAACCGTTCCTTTAATTTAGGAAAGAATACAACAAATGATTGGGATATAGGAAGAAATAGAAAGAAATAAATAATGATAATACTTTTAAAAGGAGTGAGGATTTAATGTTTTCTTTACCTAAAGAAATTTATTCAGATATGAAATTTACTAAAAATCTTTATCTTTTTGATTTAGTATTTTTAGGTGGATTTTTAATAGCTGCATGGATGACTAGTTATTTAGTATATCCACCATTAGTAACTATATATTATATTTTTATGGGAGTGATGGGGATAATTTTTACTAGTAAAAGTTCATCTAATCCAAATAAGAGAAAATTTCAAAGTATTTATTTTGCTTTAATAAGGAATAGAAAATCATATATTAGATATTAAATAAAAAAAGGGTTTCTGAAAATCAGAAACTCTTTTTTAATTAAATTTAACAAGGAGTAATTATGGAGGATATAGAAAAATCAAAGTCTATAATTGAGGAATTATATTATAGATTAATTAATATTAGAAGAAATAAAAGTTTAAAAGAAGAAGTAATTGACCCAAAAAGTAATAGTATAAGTTTAGTTTATAGTGAAATAGAGCAGGATTATATAGAGTTTTTAAGAAAAAGCAAATATACTTGCGCTTTACATTGTGTATCAGAAAATATAAATATTTCATTAAAAGGAAAGGATGATGAAATAGGAGAGGTTTTATTTATTAAAATCAATAAAAATAATAAAGTATATGGAAGTGATGGACATATACATTGGGGAGATCTTGAAAGCAGTAGAGAGTTTGTAATAAATGATGATTTTTCTATATATGAAATTAAGGAAGGAAAAATGATTCCATTGGAATATCATTATTTATCAAAACAATATTTGATTAATATAGGGATAATAAAGATATATATATTAGAAATATTAAATTTTTTCTCAGAAAGAAATATCAATACTTAGAAAGGAGAGATTAAAAATAAAAAAGTATAGATTAGGATATGATTATTTATTTTTAGTTAAAAAGCCTTTTATTTATAAAAATGATCTTATAGGAGCTACAAGTATAGGGGTACTATTTAAGGTATTCAATAAGGAGAAAGTTGAAGTTTTTTTTGAAAGTGAAAATTTAGAGGAAAAAAAGATTTATCTTAATAATGGAAAGAGTTTTTACCTTTTTGAATTATTTAATTGTAATTTTAATAAGGAGAAAATTATTGATTTTCAACCTAATCTTTCATTATTAAAGGAATGTGGATATGATATTTCATTTGAAATTTTTAATTATACTAAAGATATTGATAATGGTATTTTGTGTCCAGAGTTTATAAGTAAAGATGAATTTATGGATATAATGAGAAAAAACATTGAAAGTTTTGATAATAGTGATAACAAGCCTACACAAAGTATAAGCTATTTTGCAGAAGAAGTAATATTAAATATTAAGTAACTCTAATAAGAGTTACTTTTTTTATATATTTTTTTGGAGGGGAAAATGAGGAAGTTTGAAAGTGTAAAAAGGATAGAAGGAGAAGTAAATAAAAAGCTTACTAAGGAAGAAAAGCAACTCCTAAAGGAAGAAAAAAGAAGAAAAAGAGCAGAGTTAAAAGAATTAAAGAAAGAAAATAAAAAGGTTTTATTGAGTACAAAGGAATTTTTAAAATTTAAAGATGTTGATGAAGAAAATAAATTTATTATGGAAAATGGCAAAATAGACATATTTCAAATAGAAAGTATAGATATCTATAGCTTAAGTGAAGTTGAAAGAAAGATATATATATATAATTTTATTTCATTTTTAAGAACTTATATATATGAATTTAAAATTATATGTATGAACTTTCCTGTAAATACATATTCTCAGCAAGAATTTTTAAAGCATAGATTAAGTATTTTAAGTGAATCATTTAGCAAATTAGATGAAAAAATAAGTAATAGTGAAGATGAAAGTATAAGAAGCTCATTAATTAGAGAAAAAAGTTTATTAGAAAAAAGAGAACATCTTTTAAATGAGCAATTAGAGCAACTTATATTTTTAGAAAATAATAGACAAAATAAAGAGTTCTACTTAATGATATTTATTAAAGATTCAGATAATGAATATGAAATAATGAACCTTTTAAAAAGAAGTCAAAATTTAGCTGTTAAGTTAAGAGAGATAGATTTAGAGAAAAAATTAAAAATATTATTTAAAATAAATAATCCAAATACTAGATTAAGTTAGGGGGAGCTTATGAAGAATATAGAATATAATCCATACTTATTGACAACTATTCAACCTATAGGTGGAATTAGCTTTAAAGAAAGAGCTATATGGAAAGGTGATGGCTATGAAGCTTGTATAAGGTTATATAAGATAAAATCAAATGTTAATTTCTTTTGGTTAGAAGATTTATTAGGGTTTGAAGATGTAACAACTACAATAGATATAGAATCAGAGAATCAAGAAAAGATATTAGAAAGTATTAATAGAAGTATTAGTGAACAAATGACAAGAGCTTTTGAATCTAAAGATAATATAGATAAAATTATGGCTAGAAGTGAATTAGATATGCTTCAAGGATTAGTAGAAGAAATAACTCAAAATGAAGAAGTTATAAAGTTAGTTACTATAAGATATTATGTATCAGCTTTAACAATTGCAGAATTGGATATGAAGATAAAGGAAATTTTAATAGGAATACAAAATTTAGGATATAGGGGAGCAGTTTGTATTAACGAACAAGAATATGAATGGAGATCTTTATTTACTAGTCCTTCTGAACAAAAACTATTCTTAAACAAGAGAACTGGTGAGCCTATACCTAGTATGTTTTTAGGCGCAGGTTATCCATTTCATTTTACAGAATTAAGTGATAAAACTGGTACTTACCTTGGGAGATCATTTACTGGTGGAAATGTTATATTTGATTTATTTACTAGAAATGATTATAGAAAGTCTTTTAATGCCTTAATTATAGGGCTTATGGGTTCGGGAAAATCAACATTATTGAAAAAGTTACTTAAAAATAATTCTATACTTGAAAGAACATTAAGAATATTAGATGTTACGGGAGAGTTTACAGATTTAGCCAAAGAGCTTGGAGGAAAAGTGGTGTCATTAGATGGTACTGATGGTATCATAAATCCATTACAAATTTTTGCTACCATTATAGACGAAAATACCAATATGGTATTAGAAGAACAAAGTTATATGCTTCATATAAATAAAGTTTCAATGTTATATCAATTCTTATCACCAGATTCAGAGGAAGCTGAAATAAGAGAATTTGAAAGAATAGTTAGTGATTTTTATAGTCATTATGGAATAGAAAGAGATAAAGCAACTACATATAAAACTAATGAGTATCCAATAATGGAGGAACTTTTAGAATATGCAAGAAAAGAGCTTTATTCAGATGTAGATAAAATGATAGTAAAGAAAAATCTTACAGAAACAAAGAAGAAAAGATTAGAAATAATAATTCTTAATTTAGATAGTATTGTTAGAGATTATGGAACATTATTTAATGGTCATTCTACAATAGATAACTTTGAAGAAGAACAGTTGGTAAGTTTTCAAATAAAGAATTTAGCTCAATTTAATAAGCGTATATTCAATGCACAAACATTTAATGTAATGACTATGCTTTGGAATAATGCACTTAAACAAGGTCTTAGAGCTAAAAAATTATATGATGATGGAATAATAAGTTATGATGATAGTAAAAAGTATTTGTTATTAATAGATGAAGCCCATAAGTTTGTAAACTCAAACAACATAATGGCAGTAGATTATTTAATATCTTTTGAGAGAGAAGCCAGGAAGTATTTTGGTGGACTTATTTTTGCAACCCAAAGTATAAGAGATGTAGTGCCTGAAAATTCAAGTAGTGAAGCCTTACAAAAAATAAAAACTTTATTTGAGCTTACTCAATATAAATTTATTATGCAACAAGATAATAACTCTAAAAAAGCAATATTAGATATATTTAATGGACAACTTACAGAGAGTGAAATAGAAGGAATACCATACTTTAAAAAGGGAGAATGTATATTAGCCATAAATGGATATAAAAATATAAAGTTTAAAGTTGAAGTAACTAATAGAGAATTAGATATATTTAAAGGAGGAGCATAATATGAGTATTTTAAAAAATAAAGCAGTTATTATTACTGTTATAGGAGCAGCAGCCGTATTGCTTATATCTTATTTTATTAGTGCTAAAGATAGTAGTAATGTTAATCCAACTGATAATATCATTAGTGAAAACACTAATGATACTGAAACAAATTATTATATAGAAAATAATAGTGATGATGATTTTAAAACAAGCATACAACTTAGTAATGATGAAAAAGAGCTTATACAAAACAATAATCTTGTTAATGATAGTAAGTTTTCAATAGATGAAAGATTAGAAGCTAAAAAAGTAGCTGAAAATTTTATACAAGCTATTGAGAGCTTTGATATAAATAAACCTAAAGAAACAGTTGAAGAAGCTTTAAAATATGTTGTAGATGAGAAAAAGGAAGAAATAGAAAGTTTATATATATACCTAGGTAAAAATCAAGATATAAAGAAAAAGATTATAGATGAAGTTAAATCTTATGAGGTTGAAAATGAATATAATAATGATTATATATTATTTGATGTTTATGTAAATTGGAGTGTAGTAGATAAATACGATCAAATATCAAATAGTGGTGGAAGCTCTTATGAAGTTAAACTATTAAAGTTTAATGGAGAATATAAAGTAGTAGAATATAGAGTTATTTAATAAAAAACAGAAGTGAGATAAATATTATTCCTTCTGTTTTTTATTTACTATAAATCTAAAGTGTAATTAAAATAATTAGTTATACTTTCTATGGAGTGAGTTTAGTGGGAAAAAAAAGGTTAGTAGAAGTAGAGATTTTAAATAAAGTTTATAAAGCAATAGAAATTCATTTAAAGATAATAGAAAAGAATACTATTATATTAGAAAATTATAACAAGATGAAAGAATTAAGTGATTCTATTAATTATTTAGAGGAAGCTTTAGTATTGTTAAAACCACCAACATATATTTATAAAGAACTTAAGAAGGAAGCTTATATAAATTATAAAAATGAAAAAAATAAGCTTGAAGAAATGATTAAAAAAAATTTATCTGATATTGAAATAGATGAACAAAAAAGATTAGTTAGTACAAGATTAAGGCTATATTTAGCTTATAAGGGTGTAACGAAAATTGAATAAAGAAAAGAAATTAATAAAGAAAGTTACAAAAATAATAGCTTCATTTTTGATTATAATTTCGATGTTTTTTTTAATAGTTACCAGTTTTATAAGTATAGTTATTTTAAAAGAGAGTGAGGAAAATATTATTAACTCGGGAGGATTAATTAGTAATATTGGAGCTATAGGAATTAGTAGTGATTTAGTAAAGACTTTTAATGAAGTTACATCTATTTTCAATATACCTAATTGGGTTTTAGCAGCAGTTGCGAAACAAGAAAGTAATTTTAATATTTCAGCTCAATCAGCAGATGGAGCATATGGAATAATGCAATTACAAAGATATGATATTTCAAGTGGAAATGACTTATTTGCATATCATATGAATAATGGTTTAGCTGATGAATATAAGAAAGCAGGATATAGCTTTTCTAGTGTAAGTGATATGTGGAATATATACTTAAGTGATGGAAAAGCACAAATTATGGCTGGAGCATTTATAATAAGACATTATACAAATTATGTTTTATATAAACTGGGAAAAGTACCTATTTTAGATTATAATAATGCAACAAATTTAAGTAAGATTAATTGGAATAGTGATGAAAATGATAGTGAGTTTAAGACTATATTAAGAAGAATTTTTGCTTGTTATAATGGTGGACCCGCATATGGAATGTATGTAGATTTAGATAATGCACAAAATAATTATCCTAATAAAGTATATATGTATGCTATGGAATTTAGAAATGTTGGGTTAATAAGTACAGAGAATGATATTGTAGAAAAAGCGATTGAATCGGGTTTAAAATGGGTTGGAAAATCACCATATGTATGGGGTGGTGGTAGAACTGAAGATGATGTTTTAAATGGTAGATTTGATTGTTCTTCTTTTGTGCATTATATGTATTCAAGTGCAGGTGTTCAGCTAGGAGATAGAGGAAGTGTAGTAACATTTTCTTTAATAAATATGGGGAGAAAGGTATCAGCAGATGAAATGAAAAGGGGAGATTTGATATTTTTTGACACATATACAACTAATGGTCATGTAGCATTATATTTAGGTAATGGTCAGTTTTTACATGACGCTGAAACAAATGGTGTTGCTATAAATAGTTTAACTCAGAGTTATTGGAGTGCAACTTTTAATGGCGAAGTTAGAAGAATTGTTGAGTAAAGGAAGTGGTAAAAGTGAAAGAAAAGTTAGAAAAAATACATGATATATTTTCTAAAAACGTATCAGCTTATTACTATGTTTTATTTACTATTTTTATTTGTGGGTTTATATTTTTTATAAATTCAAATAGTCTTTTTAATAAAGAAATGGCATCAACAAGTACAGAATTAAATACAAAATTATCAATGGATAGTATTGATTTAGTTATAAAAGATAGACAATATAATCCTAATAATGGATTGTTTCAAATTACTTTTAAGGTATCTGACAATAGTATTTTAAAAGACATAAATTTAGATTTTGAAATAAGAGAAAGAAATAAACCGACATTAGTTTTAGATAGTAAAGTTAATAAAATAAGTGATAGTGATTATATAATAACTAGTTATATAAATTATGCTTGGGAGACAGTTTCTACAACAATTATTAATTCAAATGTAGATAGAAATAACATAATAAAAGTTTATAGTGATATGAAAGATACAACTATAAATAATAATTTAAAAGAGAAAGATCTAAAAGAATATACTCTTGAAATAATTGAAAATGATATAGCAGAAGTAGAAAAAAATATTCAATTATTGGAGCAAAGTACAATAGAAAAACAAGAAGAAATTCAAAAGATTAATGATAATATAAATAAGCTTGAAGAAGATAAAAAGTATCAAACTGATAGTGAAATAGAAGCTACAAATAACAAGATAAGTGATTATAAAAATAAGATTTCTTCACTAGAAATAAATATAAAAAGTAATAACATAACAAAGGAAGAAGCACAAGAAAAGATTAAAAAATTAGAAGAAAAGAAGTCAAATTTTAAATAAAGTATCAGTCCTAAACTGGGATTTGAGATAAAAAGTAAGTCCTAAACTGGGATTTTATAATAAAAAGTAAGTCCTAAATTGGGATTTAAAGATTAAAACTTGTCCTAAAGTGGGCAAATTGGGAAAAATAATGACCCCAACGAAACACTAGGCTTTGCCTAGTCCCCCAATTGTTTTGGGGGCAGTTTCTCTTTATGCTCTTAATTAAAAAAGATGGATTGATTTCCAATTCATCTTTTTTAATTAATTCATTTAAATCAAAATTTAGATATTTTAAACTTATAAATATAAATAATGGAGTGGTTTTTATAATGGCAAGATTAGAAAAACATTTAAGACTTAATACAGAAGTGGTTAAATATGTAGAAGAGTTTATGAATAAAGAAGGTATTGAAAAGTTTAATGAAGGAATTGAATCTATTGTAAGAGAACATAAATTTTATTCCAAAATAGATTTAAATTCAGTACAAGATTTGATTAAGAATATAGTAGAAAATTATTTAAAAAAGATACAAAACTCTATCAATTCAGCAGATAAAAATTCACAAATAATAATCGAATTAATTAATGGATTTATGATAAAGCAAAATATAAAAGATTTATTATTTACAGATGAAGAAACATCACCAGTTATAAATAAGGCAACTGAAACAGTTAATAAAAGGATTGAAGCACAAAGAATAAAAAGATTAGAAAGGAGTTAATTTTTAAATGGCTGCTATAGTACATAAAGTACGTTGGGTTAAAGCAAAGAGTAAGAAGTTTAAATCATATATAGATTATATTGATAGAGAAGAAGCAGTAAGACAACACAAAAATGAGGACTTTTCTTTATATAATGATTACATGGGTAATCCATCAAAATTAGGAACTCTTTTCACTAAAGAAAAAGATTTTTTGAATAAAATTGAAAAGAAAAATTTAAAGCAGATCTTTAAAGAAGCTCAAAATAAAGGTAGCTTTATGTGGCAAGATGTATTTAGTTTTGATAATGATTGGTTAGAAGAACAAGGTATATATGATAAAAAAAGAAAGGTATTAGATGAAAAATTAATTATATCAGCTATAAGAAATGCTATGGCAAATTTAGAAGAAGAAGAAAATTTAAATGGTCTTATTTGGAGTGCTGCGATTCATTATAATACTGATAATATTCATATTCATATTGCATCAGTAGAATTGAATCCTTCAAAGGAGTTTGGTAAAAGAGAATTTAAAACATTAAAGAGCATGAAAAGTAAATTTACTAATACATTGGTAGATAGAAGTAAGGAACATAAAAAGATAAATGATATTATAAGAAATAATATTATAGATAAAGAAAAGAGTTCTACTTTTCATAAAGATAGAAAAATGAAAAAAATGATCAATGAAATAGTTAAGAATCTACCAAAAGATAAAAAACAATGGAAATATAATTATAATTCTATGAAAGAAGTAAGACCTTTATTAGATGAATTAAGCAAATATTATATAGAAAATTATAAGAAAGAAGAATTTGAAAATCTAAATAATTTACTTGATAAAGAAGAAGAATTTTTCAACAAATTATATGGAGATGGTAAAAAAGAAAATAGTAAAAATAACTATAAAGAAAATAAAATAAATGATTTATAT
>NZ_JACSQZ010000070.1 GCF_014836325.1 Clostridium gallinarum | reverse complement strand
CCTAAGTTTTATATAAAAAAGGAAAGAGATAATATTATTTGTGATTTAAAAATAGATTATATTAATTCTTTAGATGGAATTAAAGATGATAGATTTATTGAAAAGTTAGAAATGTCTCTTGAAAGATATAAGTTTATAAGAAAAAATGAGTATTTTATTTTTATAGGAAATGAAGAGGATAGATACACTTTATTAAAAGAAGGATTAGAATTTTTAAATAAAATAGGTAGGGTTATTTTATCTAATGATTTTAAAGATATTAATTTAATAAATTCTACTGATATTGTTAGTAATTTAAGAGAGTTTAATGAAAGATTTTATTTTGATTATAAAATAGAAGGATTAGAATATGAGGAAATTCCAGAAGTTTTAAATTCAATAAGAAAAGGAAGTGCTTTTTATAAAACTAAAAGAAGTAGTTTCTTAGATTTAAAGGATGAAAAACTAGTAGGATTTTTTAGAGCTTTGGAAGAATTAAATTTATTTAATGATAGTTATGAAAAAGAAATAGAAGTAAATAAATTTGACTTACTTCATTTAGAAAATAAAATAGTTAATAAAAGGCTACCTTTTATATCTGGAGAAGAAAAAATAAATATTTTATTAGAAAAGTTAAAAAATAAAGATAAAGAGTATAAGGTTCCAGATAATTTAAATGCTAAGCTTAGGGAGTATCAAAAAGTAGGTTATAGCTGGCTAAGAACAATTGAAGAATTAGGCTTTGGAGGAATTCTTGCAGATGATATGGGACTTGGAAAGACTATTCAAACTATAACTTTATTATTGTCTAGAGAAGGAAAAAGAAGTTTAATAATTACTCCAACATCAGTTATCTATAATTGGAAAAGTGAGTTTGAAAAATTTGCACCTGATTTGAAGGTTGGAATTATTCATGGAAGCTTAAAAGAAAGAATGAATATTTTAGACGAGTTTAATAATTATGATGTTTTATTAACTACATATGGAACATTAAGAAGAGATATTTCTTTATATGAAGATAAAACTTTTGATTTTTGTATAATTGATGAAGGGCAAAATATTAAAAATAAAGCTTCAAAGGTTTCAGAAGCAGTTAAATCTGTAAAAGCTAACTGTAAAATAGCATTAACAGGAACTCCAATTGAAAATAATTTATTAGAACTTTGGTCAATATTTGATTTTATAATGCCTATGTATTTATTTTCAGAAGAAAATTTTAAAATGAAGTTTACTAGAGATAGTGATAAAGATTTAGAGGAGTTAAAGGAACTTATTTCTCCCTTTATTTTAAGAAGATTAAAAGAAGATGTTTTAGATGAATTACCTGAAAAGATTGAAAAAGAATATATAATTCCAATGTCAAGCAAGCAAAAGCAAGTTTACAATGGATATTTAAGAGAAGTTAAAAAGAAACTAAAGGAAAGCAAACAAAGTAAAATTCTTATATTTTCTTATTTAACTAAACTTCGTCAATTATGTTTAGATCCATCACTTTTAATAGAGGATTTTAAAGAAGAAAGTTCTAAAATAAAAACTTTAGAAGAAATAATAAAGGAAGTTTTAGAAGCTAATAAAAAAATAATTATATTTTCTCAATTTACTTCTGCCTTAAATAAAATAGGAAATAAGTTAGATACTAATAATATAGAATATTTATATTTAGATGGAAGTATTAGTGCAAAGGAAAGATTAAAATTAGCTGAAGAATTTAATAAAGGTAGTAAAAAAATATTCTTAATATCATTAAAGGCTGGAGGAGTAGGACTTAATTTAACATCTGCAAATGTAGTTGTGCATTTTGATCCTTGGTGGAATCCAGCAGTAGAAAATCAAGCAACAGATAGAGCATATAGAATAGGTCAAAAAAATGTAGTAGAAGTTATAAAATTAATTTCAAAGGATACTATAGAAGAAAAGATTGTTAGATTACAAGAAGAAAAGAAGGAGTTAATAAGCAAAGTAATAGATGGAAAGTCACTAAATGGTGATAAATTAAATTCAATTACAGAGGAGGAATTACTAAATCTTTTTAGTTAGTAAAATAATATGGATATATACACTATAGGTCATTCAAATTATTCAATGGAAAAATTAATACAAATGCTAAGATACTATAATATTGATACAGTTGTAGATATTAGAGGAACACCTTATTCTAAATACAATGTTCACTTTGATAAGGAAAGAATAAAGTATAGTTTAACAAAGTCTGGTTTTATATACATCTATATGGCAAAGGAGCTGGCAGCAAAGAGAATAAATAAAATTTCTTATAATGAGGAAGGGTATTCTGATTTTGAAAAAGTAGTACATGAGGAAGATTTTATTAGAGGAATAGAAAGACTTAAAGATGGTTGTAATAAAGGATATAGAATTGCATTACTTGGAGCAATGCAAGATCCTATAAGATGTCATAGAAGTATTTTAGTTGGTAGAGCATTAAAAGAGGTTGGATTTAACGTTATGCATATTTTAGATGATTTAAGTATTAAAGATCAAGCTTACATAGATGAAAGAGTGTTAGATAAATATTTTCCAGATAGATCTCAATTAACTATAGATGCACTACTAGGTAATGAAATGAGTACTGAGGAAATGATAAATGAAGGATATAGACTAGCAAACAAAGAAATTGGATATAGAATAGAAAATTTAAAATAGATAAAAAAATAAAATAGGTTAAATATTAATAAAAATAAGTATCTAAAATTGCTAGATGCTTATTTTTTATATAGATACACAGTGTTCCTTTGATAAAATGATAATAATAAAAGAATAAAAATATTTTATTATTAAAAAATGAAAAATAAATATATTAGTATATTAAAAATAAGTTGATTATATTAATATTTTAATATAATATATATTATAAACTTATAAAGATAAAGGGGGCAGAAAAATGGAAGAAAAAAGAGAACAATGGGGTTCTAAATTAGGATTTATTATTGCAGCTATAGGATCAGCAGTAGGATTAGGGAATATATGGAGATTTCCCTATATAGCATATACAAATGGTGGTGGGGCATTTTTAATACCATATTTCTTTGCTATTTTTACAGCTGGAATTCCTTTATTAATATTAGAATATGGACTTGGACATAAATATAAGGGATCAACACCATTAGCAATATCTAAGGTAAGAAAAGGATGGGAATGGGTTGGATGGTGGCCAACTATTAATGCATTTATAATATTAACTTATTATTCTATGATTTTAAGTTGGACAGTAAATTATTTAAAATTTAGTTTCACAAAGGCTTGGGGAAATGATAGTAATACTTTCTTTCATGTAGATTTTATAAAACTTACAAAATCACCTTTTGAATTTGGAGGATTTATTACACCAATATTAATTGGAACAATATTAGTTTGGCTTATAAATTGGTTTATTTGTTATAAAGGGATTAAAGCAGGTATAGAAAAGGCAAACAAAGTTCTTTTACCTACTCTTGTAGTTATTATGATAATAATTGCAATAAGAGCAGTAAATTTAGAAGGAGCAACTATAGGATTAAATACATTATTTACTCCAAATTGGTCAAAGGTTATGGATCCAAAGGTGTGGATAGCAGCTTATGGACAAGTTTTCTTTTCTTTAAGTTTAGCAATGGGAATTATGATTACATATTCAAGTTATTTACCTAAGAAAACTGATATTAATAATAGTGCTTTTATGACTGCTTTTGCAAATTGTGGCTTCGAATTTTTATCAGCTATTGCTGTATTTTCAATTTTAGGATTTATGGCAAATCTTAAAGGAGTTCCAATGAATGAAGTTGTTTCAAGTGGAGTTGGACTTGCTTTTGTAGCCTTTCCAGCAGTATTTAATGAAATGGGGACTCTAGGAAATATATTGGGAACATTATTTTTTATTTGTTTATTATTTGCAGGATTAACTTCTTCAGTATCCCTAATTGAAGCAGTATCAGCACCATTTATAGATAAATTTGGTTGGGCAAGAAATAAGGTAGTAGCAGGAATTTGTTTAATTGGTATTTTAATAGGAAGTCTTTATGCTACAGGAGCAGGACTTTATTTATTAGATATTATTGATAATTTTATAAATAATTATGGAATAGTTGTGGTTGGATTATTAGAAGTATTTTTAATTGGTTGGATTGCTAGCCCAGAACTAATCAGAGAACATACTAATGAAATATCTTATTTTAGAGTAGGTAAGTGGTGGAATATTTGTGTTAAGTTTGTAACACCAGCAATATTGATATTTATGTTAGTTCAAAGTATATTAACGGAAATAAAAACTCCTTACGGTGGCTATGAATTATCAGCTCTATTTGCATACGGTTGGAGTATAATTGGATTTGGAATATTACTAGCATTATTCATAAGTAAAAAGAAATGGCAAAATAAAAATATATTTATGGAAGTAAAATAAAGGAGGTATTAAAATGACAGGAGAAGCATTAATATTTTTTGCATTAGGAGCAACAGTACTATGGGGAGGCTTAGCCCTAACTTTTGGAATAACAATGTATAACGAAAAGAAACAATCTTTATAGAAATTAAAATTGTTTTCTCCCAAATTAAAATAAAATAGAAAATGGAGTTATCCAAAGGATAGCTCCATTTTCTATTTTATTAAAAATTATTTGATTTACAAAACTCCGAAAGGAGTTTTTTCATTAATTTTTCATTCTTAATTATTAATTTTTAATTGTGTGAGCAAAGCGAACACTAAACTACTCTCCAAGGTTCTTCTATCTTTTCCTGAGTTATACTATACTCTACTTGTTTTGATATATCTCTATGAAGTTTAAGTTTTTTAATTTTTACATTAAATTCTTCAGAAAAAACTTTTATAGTTTTACCTATGTTTTTTGTTGAGGTATTAAATACTTCAAGAGGTGTTAAAAATTTATTGTTATCCCTAAATTCATCTAAGTGTCTAACTGCTTCAATGGAAGCTTCTGTAGCAATCTCATTAATTTCTTCAATTAAATTTTTATTAAAGTCTTCAGGATATTTAACTTCTAAAATTATTCTATAACTTGTAGTTCTTCTTTGTTTACAAGGAACTTGCATAGTTAAATCATTTCCATCAAATTCTCCTAAGTAATTAACTAAAAATTCATTTCTTTCTTCTGGAACTTCGATAGAAGAAAGAATTTTTACATAGATGTCTTTAGTTCCGTTTGTCTTATATTCTTTTCTAGTTAATAAAAAAGAATCTTTTATAATATTTCTTTCAGAGCCTAAGTCACCTCTATAACAAATAAAAGAATCTATTTTATTTATATCTACGCCAAAGTAAACCCAAGTTCCTCTAAACCAACGAAGTCCAGAAACACTTTTTTTATCAACATTTAATAAGAAAGCCCAATAATTTCTACCACTTCTTTCCCAGATATAAGTAAATTTAAATAAGCAAAAACTAATAGATCCAGGACTTACAGCTTTAGTTTGTGGACTATTTCCTTTACTTTTATTTTTTCCTTGAGGTTGTTGGTTTAGACTTTTAACACCTGCCGTATCTTTAGAAGGTATAAAATTAGGTGGAGGACCAACGTTTAAATTACTGCCTTGAGGAGATGGATTTCCAGGAAACATTTGAAAAGGTCCAGGGAACATTTGTCTAGAATTTTCAGTTGGTGGTGGCCTTAATCTAGAGTCATCTGGATATAGAATAGAATCATCATCATTAAAATTCATTTATAAACTCCTAAATTTATAGTACTTTATAATTTATTATAGGTAGAACTTTTTAGAATGTTACCATATATTAAAGTATTATTTTTATAAAATTAGAGGTGAATTTATTTGGTAGAGATTAGACATGCAAATTTAAAGGATTATAAAGACATAAGTAGTATTTCAAAGGAATTACATGCATACCATTTAAAAAATAGACCAGATATATATAAAGAAACTAGAAAAACAATATGTAAAGCTTATTTTAATGATTTGCTAAGTGATGAATATATGGAAGTTTTAGTAATTACAATAGATAAAAATATTATTGGATATGCATTAGTAAGATATATAGAAATTAAAGATTTTGATTTGTTAAGAGATAAATATTTTGCGTATATAGATGAAATATGTATTAAAGAAAATTTTAGGAGAATGGGATTTGGGAAAATTCTATTTGATTATATATATGATTTAGTTAAAGCTAATGGGGCAGAAAGTCTAGAGTTAGGAGTGTGCTTTTTTAATAAAAGTGCAATAGAATTTTATAAATCTATGGGAATGATTGAGAAAACTATAAGAATGGAGAAAATTTAAAAAGGAAAAATTAAGAATTATGTAGAAAATTCTTTGAGGAGTTTTAGAGTAATGTTAGAGGGGGTTGTCTTATAGATAACTCCTTTAATAATTTCCTTATTTCAGTTTGCAAGTGTTAAAGTATCATAGCAAGGTGAGTTGGAGCTGTAATGCGGAAATTGGATATGATACTTTAACACTTTTGTATACTTATTAATTTTTATATTATCTTAGAATTGAAATGGAACCTAGATATAAAACTTTAAAAATTTTATTATAAATATATTTAGAAATTATTGACATTTGCTTGTAAACTGTATATATTAAATATATACAGTATTAACGGATAATGCAGAATGCGAGGTGATATAGTGAAAATATTAATTAGTAACTCCTCTAAGCTTCCTATTTATGAGCAAATAGTAAATTCTATAAAAGAAGCAATTATAAATGGAACTTTAAGTCCAAATGAAAAGTTACCATCTATACGATCTTTAGCAAAAGATTTAAATATTAGTGTTATAACTACTAAAAGAGCTTATGATGAGCTTGAAAGGCAAGGATTTATAGAAACTGTAGGTGGAAAAGGATGTTATGTTTCTTATTATAATAAGGAGTTAGTTTATGAAGAAAAATTGAAAGAAATAGAAGAAAAGCTTGAAGATATTTTAAATATATCAAGATCAATTAAGTTAAAAAAGAGTGATATTAAGAATATGATAGATTTGCTTTATGAAGGAGAATAGGATGATTAGGGTAGAGAATTTAAGTAAAACTCGAGAAAATTTTAAACTTGAAAATATTTCTTTTGAATTAAAAGAAGGATATATTATGGGACTTGTTGGACCAAATGGATCAGGTAAAACAACATTAATTAAAATGCTTCTTGGATTAGTAAAGCCTAATGAGGGAGAAATAAAGATTTTTAATAAAGATATTTATAAGGAAGAAATTTTTATTAAAGAAAATATAGGTTTTGTATTTGATAATTTTAATTTTTATCAACATTTAAAGATTAAGGATTATAAAAAAATATTAAAAGATTCTTATTCAAAATTTAATGAAAAATTATTTGATTCCTATATTGAAAGCTTCGGTATTAAAACTAGAAGTTATATAGGTGTTTTATCTAAAGGTGAGGCTATTAAAGTTATGTTAGCTGGGGCTTTATCCCATGATGCAAAATTAATTATATTAGATGAACCAACAGCAGGTTTAGATCCTATAGTTAGAAAGGATATTTTAAGACTTCTTCAAGAAGTAATTGAAGAAGGAAATAGAAGTGTAATTATTTCAACCCATATAACATCAGACTTAGATGGAATTGCAGATTATATAACATTTATTAATAAAGGTAAATTAGTTTTCAGTGAAGATATGGAGTGGATAAAAGAAAGATTTAGGATTTTTAGAGGTTCAAAAGAAGAAATTGAAAATAGTAATTTAAACTTTATATCTTATAAGAAAAATAAATATTATGAAGAAGGTTTATTTATAAATAAAGAGGGGTTAACTTCTGAAAATATAAGTGTTCCAAACTTAGAAGATATAATGTATCACTATATAAGGGGGGAGAAGTAGTGCTTCAATTAATTAAGAAAGACTTGTTAGTATCATTAAAGATAAGATCATTAAAAGCTGTTATATTAACCTGTATAGTTGGATTATTTTTATTAAGTGGATTATCATATATATTTCCAACTATTTTACCAATTATAATTACTTATATGGTAGTTATGAATACTTTTTATTATGATAGCTTAAATAATAGTGAAAGTTATATATTAAGTCTTCCAAATAAAAGAGAAGATGTAGTTTATTCAAAATATATTTTAATACTTTTATTATTATTTTTATCAAATATTCTTATGTATATATTTTTTGGAATAAATATTTTAAATTCAGTTAGAGTTATGGTGTTACAAGATGTAGTTGTAAGTTATTTAACTATATTACTTAGTTTTTCTATAACACTTCCACTTATTTTTAAATATAAATATAGAGTTAGTAGGATAGTAGCACCTTTTATAACTATTTTCATTGGATATTTTATTTCTACCAAAAATACTATAGTTAATTTTATTGAAAATGGAAAAGAAACATTTTTAATTAGTGTATCAAGAAAGATAGGAGTTTTACTTCATAGCATAATTAATTTTAATAATTACGATTATAGAGTTACAGCAAGTACTATATATATTATTTTATTATTCATGATAGCAGTAATTATCTTTTTATTTTCAATGTATATATCATTGAAAATATATAATAAAAGAGATATAGGATAGGGGGCTGCAAAATGAATAAAAAATTTATTTCTATAACTTTAAGTATTTTTATAATAAGTTTATTTTTTATATTAGGATTTAAATTTATACTAGGTAATAAAGTTTTATATATTGATTCAACTAATTTTGAACAAGGTGAGCCTATAATAAAGTATGTTGGATTTGAAGAAGATGACAGTTCTTATAAAATAAAAGTAAGTATAAAAAATACTACAAATTATATTGCTAGTTTTCGTGAGATAAGTCTGCAATTTTCAGGAGGTGCAGAAGGATCACCTACATTTACAGGATATGATTTAAAGCAAAGAGAATACTATTATAATTATAAAGAGGGAATGGAGGAATACAGTTCATTTTTCGATCCAAAGGAGGAAAGAATATATGTCTTTGAAATTTCTAAGGGAATAAAATTTGATAAAGAAGTTTTTGATACTAATAGAATGACTATCAGATATAATGTTCAATACTTTAAGCGTAGAATTAATAAAAATACTGTAATAGGAAATGCCTTTTCTAGTAGTAGTGTAGAGTTTATAGATAACTCAATAGATCCGTACAATTTAGAATAATAAAATTTAATTTTAAATAATAAAAATCCATGATAAGTGTCATGGATTTTATAATTTTATTTATTCAGTTTTAACACTTTTTTATTGAATTATATTATTAATTCTTATTTTCTTCTTTACCATAAATCTTTTCATATGAATCTTGTTCATCATTTAAATTTTTTACTATTTCCTCTGATTTCTCTCTTCTACACTTTTTGTTAAGCATGCATGCTATTCCGTCCATGTATAACACCCCTTTATGTTTTTATTAATCTGATTATACTATATTATAATCAAATTATCAATAAAAGTTACTAAAAAATAATAGTTATTAATTTATCAAGTTTGATAGTTATTAAATTATCAAAAAAATATATTTCTTTGTACAATATAGTATTTTCATAATAATATTATATATACAGTAGTATTAGTAAAATATATTCTTTATAAAATTAAAACATATAGAAAAGAAAAAATTTCTTCATATATAATAAGAATTTAAGGGGTTATATTAATTTTAAGATAACTTGGAATAAATACCGAGGAAGAACGAAATTAATATAAGCTCTTTTTTTATGATAAAAAATACTTGTCATATATAAACAAGGTTAATGAATATATTTTATAAAAAGGAGGGGAGTCATTTTGGATTTCAAGGAATTTATAAAAAGTGATAGAGAAAGTAGAAGTAAGGAAAAATTTGAAGGAACATTTTTAGAATATTTAGAAATAGTTAAAGAAAATCCAGATATAGCTAAACTTTCACATAGTCGAATTTATGACATGATAGTTAGTAAAGGGATAGAAGTTCTAAAGGGTGAAGAAAATCCTAAGGTGAAAAAAATATACGGCAATGATTCTATAAGAAAATATGGATTCTTTAAGGATGATTTCTTTGGTATTGATAAGATAATTATGAAGTTAGTTAATTATTTTCATTCAGCATCTATGAATGGAGAAGAGGCTAGACAGGTATTATATTTAGTTGGACCAGTTGGTGCTGGTAAATCTTCTTTAGTTGAAGCTTTAAAGAAAGCTTTAGTAGAATGTGAACCAATTTATTCATTAAAGGGTTGCCCTATGCATGAAGAGCCTCTACATTTAATACCAACTCATTTAAGAAAAGATTTTGAAAAGTTATTAGGAGTTAAAATAGAGGGAGACTTATGTCCAGTATGTAAGTATAAATTATTAAATGATTATAATGGAGAATATGAAAATTTCCCAGTAGAGAAAAAAGAATTCTCAATTAGATCAAGAAAGGGAATTGGTGTAGTTCCACCAGTTGATCCAAATAATCAAGATACTTCTATATTAACAGGATCTATAGATATTTCTAAAATGGATATGTATCCAGAAGATGATCCAAGAATTTTTTCTTTAAATGGTGCTTTTAATGTTGGGAATAGAGGTTTAGTTGAATTTATAGAAGTTTTTAAAAATGATGTTGAATACCTTCATACAATTATTACTGCAACTCAAGAAAAATCAATTCCTTCACCAGGAAAAGGTTCTATGATTTATTTTGATGGTCTTATAATTGCCCATTCTAATGAAGCTGAATGGACTAAGTTTAAATCAGATCATACTAATGAAGCTATTTTAGATAGAATAGTTAAAATAGAAGTACCTTATTGTCTAGAATTAGATGAAGAAGTTAGAATATATGAAAAAATATTAAAAAAGAGTAATTTTAATGCTCATATTGCTCCACATACTATGAAGATAGCTGCAATGTTTGCAATTCTTACTAGATTATCATCTTCTGCAAAGGTTGATCCTATAACTAAGCTTAAGATTTACAATGGAGAAGAAATAGTAGAAAAGGGTGGAACAAAGAGAATTGATATTAACGAGCTTAGAGAAGAAGCTGGTTCCTATGAAGGCATGAAGGGAATAAGTACAAGATTTATTATAAAGGCAATTGATAATGCATTATCTAGCTCAGAATATAATTGTATTAATCCTTTAAGCATAATGGAAAGTATAGTTAAATCAGTTAAAGAATTAGATATAGCAGCTGAAGATAAGAAAAAATATTTAGGATTTATTCAAGATACTATAAGAAAAGAATATAACAAGATTTTAGAAAAAGAAATTACAAAAGCCTTTATACATTCCTTTAGAGAACAAGCTGAAAGTTTATTTGATAATTATATTGATAATGCAGAAGCCTTTGTTAATAAGAGCAAGATAAAGGATACGTCTACTGGAGAAGAGTTAAATCCAGATGAAGAATTTATGAGAAGCATTGAAGAGCAAATTGGTGTTTCTGAAAACTCTTGTAAGGGTTTTAGAGCAGATGTTACTTCTTATATGTTCTACTTAGTTAGAAATGGAAGTAAGATAGATTATACTTCTTATGAACCATTGAAAGAAGCTATAGAAAAGAAACTTATGGCATCTGTAAAAGATCTTTCAAGAATAATAACAAAATCAAGAGTTAGGGACTCAGAACAGGCCGAAAAATATAATTCTATGGTTAAGGAAATGCAAGATAGTGGATATTGCTTACATTGTTGTGATGTAATTCTTAAATATGCTGCAAACAACTTGTGGAAGGATTGATAAAATGGCAATCTTTAGAGATAATGCAGATAATCCATTAGAGCATGATAGATCAATAGAAGATAGAAGAAGGCATAGACAATTAGTAGAAAAATCTATAAAGGAAAATTTAGGGGATATTCTTTCGGAGGAAAGTATAATTGGTGAAAGTAAAAATAAGAAATTTAAAATTCCTATTAGAG
Organism: Clostridium gallinarum; assembly: GCF_014836325.1. Classification (GTDB taxonomy): domain Bacteria; phylum Bacillota; class Clostridia; order Clostridiales; family Clostridiaceae; genus Clostridium; species Clostridium gallinarum. The sequence goes on along the minus strand of NZ_JACSQZ010000070.1, from coordinate 4,159 downwards.
GAATAAAAGAATATCAATTTGTATTTGGTAAAAATAATAAGGGAGTTGCAACTGGAACTGGAGAAGAAAAGCGTGGAGATAAAATAGGAGATGGAAGTAAGAGTTCTGGAGAAGCAGGAAATAAGGGGGCAGGTAATTCTAAGGGAGAAGATATATATGAAACTGAAGTAACCTTGGAAGAGCTTCTAGACTATATTATTGAAGATTTAGAGTTACCTAATTTAGATAAGAAAAAGTATTCAGAAATAATTACAGAAAGCTCAGGGAGAAAGCGTGGTTATCAAAGATATGGTATAAATCCAAGGCTTGCAAAAAAGAAAACTGTTGCTGCAAAAATAGCTAGAAAGCAAGGGAAAAAGAGAGCTTTATTAGAAGCTGGATTAAGTAATAAAATTGAGAGATTTCCTTTTAAAGAAGATGATTTAAGATATCACAAGGTGAAGAAAAAGCCTAAGAAGGAAAGTAATGCTGTAATGATATTTATTATGGACGTTTCAGGTTCTATGGATAGTAGTAAAAAATATTTAGCAAGATCTTTATTCTTTGTTTTATCTAGATTTATAAAAAGAAAATATAATAATATTGCTTTTGAATTTATATCTCATACAACAATTGCAAAGGTAGTAAATGAGTTTGAATTTTTCCATAAAGCAGAGTCTGGTGGTACCTATATATCTAGTGGAATAAATACAGCTTTAAAATTAATTAAAGAAAAGTATCCACCATCTATGTGGAATATTTATCCTGTTTATGCTAGTGATGGGGATAACTGGAGTGAAGATAATGAAAGAGCAATGGAATCTGTTAGAGAACTTTGTGAAATAAGTAATATGTTTGGATATGCAGAATTATTACCTTCCACTTATTCAACTACTATGTATTATAGATTTAATAAGGAAATAAATAATAAGAACTTTGTATCTGTAATAGTTAAGGAAAAGAAGGACTTATGGGAAGCTTTAAAGATAATGCTATCTAAAGAGCTAAAGGAGGAATAATTATGGAATACAATGTTAGCACTTTAGAAGAGTGGAATGAAATCATAGAAAATAAGGCAAAGGACCTTGGGCTTGAATTTTATCCACAAGAATTTGAAATAATAGGATTTAACGAAATGTTAGGATATGAGGCATATGTGGGTATGCCTTCTAAATATCCTCATTGGAGTTATGGAAAGGCTTATGATAAAAATAAAACTTTGTATTCATTAAATATGACAGGATTACCTTATGAGATGGTTATAAATTCAAATCCTTGTTTAGCTTATTTAATGAGAGAAAATACATTATTATTACAAATATTAACTATGGCTCATGTTTATGGACATAACGACTTTTTTGCTAATAATAGATTATTTGTTGAAGGAACTAATGCAAAAAGTGTTTTAGAAATGTTTAAGCTAGATGCTGAAATTATTAGAAACTATATAAATGATCCTAGTATAGGTTATGAAAAAGTAGAAAAGGTATTAGATGCAGCTCATGCAATAAGATATCAAATACCAAGAGTTATTGGAATAAAGGAATTATCCAATGAAGAAATGAAAGAAAGATTAATTTTTTCATACAATTCAAAGAAAGAAAATAAAGGTATATTAGATACTGATGAGGAAATTGAATTTCCTAATATATCTAAGATTCCTTTAGAACCCTGTGATGATGTAATAGGATTTATTATAAAATATAGTTCTTTAGAAGAATGGGAAAAAAATATATTAAGAATAGTTAAGAGAGAAACACAATATTTTATACCTCAAATTGAAACTAAAATTATGAATGAAGGATGGGCAAGCTTTTGGCACTATAATATATTAAAATCATTAGATTTAGATGATGGACTTCATTTTGAGTTCTTAAAAAGACATAATGATGTAGTAGCTCCTATAATTGGAGGGTTAAATCCTTACTATATAGGTTTTAAAATTTTTGAGGATATAGAAAAAAGATATGGAAGAGAAAAGATATTTGAAGTTAGAAAAAATGAAAGAGATAGTTCATTCTTAAGAAGATACTTAACTAGAGAGCTTTGTGAAGAATTAAATTTATTTCAGTATTCAAAGAAGAGTTTTGATTATGTAATAAAAGAAGTATCTGATGAAGAGGGATGGAAAGAAATAAGAAATTATTTATCGGATACATGTGGTGTAGCATCTATTCCATATATAAGAGTTATTGACTTAAATAGAAGGGACTTAACCATTACTTTAGAACATTATTTTGATGGTAGGGAGCTAGAACTTTCCTATGCAAAGGAAACATTAAAGTATGTACAAGATTTATGGGGGCATAAGGTAAAGCTAATAACAAAAAATAAAGATGAAAAAATTATAGAATTAGTTTGCAATGAAGATAGGAATATATTTATAAATTAGTGTAAATACATTAATACTTTTTTATTTCACAATTAAACTAACCCTTGCATAATCTATAAGTGTATAAATTTTTAGGAGATTAGAATGGATTTTAAGGGAAGTAAAACTGAACAAAATCTTTATAGAACCTTTGCTGGAGAATCAAGAGCAAGGAATAAATATACTTTATATGCGGAAAAAGCAAGAGTGGATGGATATCAATGGGTAGCTGAAATTTTTGATGAAACTGCACATAATGAATTAGCTCATGCAAGGGAAGTTTATGGATCATATTTAAATTTAATAGGTTGTACTAAGGATAATTTATTAGATTGTATTTTAGGTGAAACAAATGAAACGGATAATGTTTATAAAAAGTTTGAACAGGAAGCTAAAGCAGAAGGCTTTAATGATATAGCAAGTTTTTATAAAGAATTATCTGAAGTTGAAGAAAATCATGCAAAGAGATTTAAAGAGCTTTACGATAAAATAGAAGATGGAACTATGTTTAAGGGGCCTGAAAATTCCTTATGGATATGTATGAATTGTGGTTATATTCATGAAGGAGAAGAAGCACCGCTAGTTTGTCCTTTATGTAAATATCCAAGAGCATACTACAAGCCTTATTGTAAAATTACTAATGATTAAGGAGGATGAGTATGTTTATATCAATACCCAAGGAGTTTTTTGTTCCAGTAGTATTTAGTGAAGATTTTAGATATAATAGTGAAAATAATTCTATGGAATATGATACAGAGGAAAAAAGAACTATTATTAATAGAGATAAACTTAAGGATTTAGACTTTATAGATGATACTAGACAAGAGGATGAGTTTATTAATTATTATAAAAATAACATAGTGGATAAAGATATAGAAGAGCAAACTATTAAATATATAATTAGTTTTGCAAGATTTATAGATGAATTAAGAGCAGCAAATTGTATAGGAAAAACTAAGGCTGAAAGTATAGAATTAATAAATTATTATGCAAAGAGCTTTAGAGAATTATACGAAGACTATAAAAATCTAATATCTGAGGTAAGACTGCCATTATCTTCATCAGATAAAGAAGGATTAATTGATAAGTATATAGGTAAGCTTGCAGATATTTTTAATGAAAGCTTAAAAGCACTGAATTGTAAAAATTTAAATTATGACATTATAGAGGAAACTATAGATAACCTACTCAATGATGCTAGAGAGATATTAAAAGAAAAAATAAGAAATATAAATTGTGAAATTGTAAATAAAGAGGAAGTTTGTAAAAGTAATGAAGAAGTTGAAGAAAATTTTGCTAAGGCTGAAAATATGTATGAAACCATAGATGAGGAATTTTTAAAAGAAATAAAAAATAGGTCAATAAGCAGGTGATTAATTGGCTTACAGGCATTTAATAAAGGATCAATATACTGATATAAATAATTTAACTACACTTTTAAATTCATTAGTCAACTCTTATAGATTATTAATAGGAGGTGCTTATGAACTTAATAATATATCAGAAGCTAAGAAGAGTGACGTTAAGGAAGCTGTTAAAAGAGCAGATGATGTAGGGGAAGTTATTGATGAAATTATAAAAGCATTAGATGAATGCAATACATCTTATGTTAAGTATTGTAAGATAAAAAAAAGTTTTATAGATGAAAAATCTATAAAAGATAATATATGGACTGAGATAAATCATGAATTAAATTTTAATAATTCATCTGATAGAGATTATGAGGAAGAATAAAGAGGCTGTCGCATTAGCGGATAAAAAATTCGCTAGCGAAGCTCCTTTCTTTTCATTTACAATGGATTGATTGTA
>NZ_JACSQZ010000006.1 GCF_014836325.1 Clostridium gallinarum | reverse complement strand
TCTTTAATACTAATAAACTTGATAACACTCCTATTAATAATAAATTTTCTTTAACACCCATTAATGAACATATAAAAAAACCAAATAAACTCATATTATAAATATTAAATTTATTGTATTTACACATATATAAAAGAATTCCCATGCTAAAAAGAAAGCAGCTTATAGAAGTTCCTTCTTCATAAAAAGAATTATAATAAGACAAATAAGCTGTATCTGCAAATATAATATTTATAAATAAAATCATTAAAATTTTATACTTTGTATTAGAAATCTCCTTTGTAAGAGCCTTTGTTAAAAAATATATACCAAAACTAGAGATTATCATGTATATAAATCCTAATATCCTAATATCAAAAATATAATCCTTAGTTATAAGCTTATCTATAAATACTGCAATTCTTATAAATATTGATTGAGTTGATATTAAATTTTTTTCTATTTCATTATTATATTTAAATATTCCATAATCCTTATTAAAATATCCAAAATATATTTCATCTTCATTGTTAGATAAATAATATAAATCATTTTCACTAATTATATTATAAAACTCTCCATTATCAGCCATACCTATAATTGGAGGTATAAATAAAGTTGCTATACTTATTAACAAAAATAAACTTACTGATAATATATTATAATTAAAAATTTTAAATGCTTTTTTCATCATATTCCCCTAAAAAAAATTGTTTTTATTCTTTATTTTATTCAAAATACAATTATTATATACAATTTTCTTAATGATAAATATTCAATTGAAATTCTCTTAAATAAAGTATTAAATGTACTAATTAAAAATAAAATAGGAGTATCAATGATTATTATCATTGATACTCCTATTTCATATACTCTTTATTATTTTAATCTAGTTCCTTCTTTTTCTTGAACTATTATTCCTGCCTTCATTAATCCGCCTAAAGCCATTTTGAAGTAATTTTTACTTGTATTAAATGTTGCTTTAATATCCTCTGGCTTAGATTTATCATTAAAGTGCATAAATCCACCATTTTTCTTTAAATATTTTAATATATCTTCTTGAATTTTTTCTCTTTCATTTAATCTAGTTTTTCTAGGAGTTAATCCTACAATACCATCTTCATATAATCTTTTTACTCTAAGCTTCATTTCTGTTCCTGGATATATATCCATATAATATTCATTAGGTAAAATTAGTCCTTTATACATGCCATCAATTGCAACATGGACAGTTCCACCTTCTGTTCTACCATAAACTTGTGCTACTACTTCATCTCCAACTTTGTATTCTTTACCTTCTTCTAAAGCATTTAATATGTAATCATCTACTTCTGTAGTAGCTGCTAATCTATCAGTTTTATCTAAATATACATAAAATAAATATTTACTTCCTGTATGAAGTTTAAATCTTTGTTCTTTTATAGGTACAAATATATCTCTATCTAATCCAAAGTCAACAAATGCACCAAAATCTGTTTGGAAAACTACTTTTAAATATCCTACTTCTCCAACCTTTACTAAAGGCTTTTTAAAGGTTGCAATAGGTCTATCCTTTGAATCTCTGTAAACAAAGACTTCTAATTTATCACCTACACTTATGTTTTTACCTTCAGTCATGGATTTAGGTAGTAAAACGTCAAGCTTTCCACCATCACTTAAATAATATCCAAAATCCTTTTCTCTCTTTACTTCTAAAATGTTATAATTTCCTATGTTAATCATTATGCCTCCTGATTTTATAAATATTTTTTGCTAATTTCCACATAATTTTTTGAAGATTGTTCTATACTTTTAATTTCTTCCTCTGTAAGTTTTCTTACAATCTTAGCTGGACTACCCATAATAAGGACCCCATCTTCAAAGACTTTATTTTGAGTTACTAATGATCCGGCTCCTACAATACTATTTTCACCTATTTTAGCTCCATTTAATATTATTGAACCCATACCAATTAAAACATTATCTGAGATTTCGCATCCATGTATAATTGCTCTATGTCCTATAGTTACATTTTTTCCTATATTAGTTTCATAGTCAAAATCTACATGAACAACAGAATTTTCTTGAATATTAGTATTTTCTCCAATATGAATTTTACTCATATCTCCTCTTATAGTAGTTCCAAACCAAATATTAGCGTTTTTTTCAATAACAACGTCTCCTATTATATCAACACTTTCCGAAATATAGCAAGTTTTATCTATAGTTGGTTTAATTCCATTAAACTCTAAAATCATCTTAATACCCTCCAAATTAATTTACATCTAAAGTTATTTTATCACTCATTAATATTATTGTCATTATTTATACTTGTTAAATACTATATATAGATATGTAATAATTTATTAAGGAGCTTATTTTGGGTAGAAAAAGTATTAACAATATAACTAATTTTGATAAATCTAATCTAAAATATTATTATGGAATTTCTAATTATTCTACAACTTACTCTATTGGCAAAGTTTCTCCCATAGAGGCTTATGAATATGCTTATAAATCAGGATTAAATTTTTTATTTGCTACTGATTATAATTACTATCTTTCAGAAGAAATATATATTAAAGAAAATACTCATTCAAAATTTCAAGCTGAAAGAATTTATTCAGCAAGGATAAGGAAAAAATACAGTGATTTTATTCCTTTAGTTGGGTTTAAATGTAAAACAAATTATTATGGAGATTTAAACATAATAAATACAAACAATTTTTTCAGTAGCGAAATTAGAGATTTACGCATTTTAACTTTATGGATGCTTAATCATCCAGATTCTTTTATATCAATTACACATCCTCATAAAAATAAAAGCATTATACCCTATAATGAAATTTTAAATAAAATAATTACTTCAATAGAAGTAGGTGGATATTCTTATGATACTAAGAATGGAAATTACGATAAGTATTATTATAACTTACTTGATGAAGGTTGGCTTCTTGGAGCAATTAATGGAGAAAATCTAAATAAACTTGCAATTAACAATTCTGAAAATCTCACTGTATGTATTTGTAATAATCTTTCAACTGATAATATAATTTCAGCCTTTAGAGAAAGGCGTACTTACTCTACTGAATCTAGATACCTTAAATTTTATTTTACTATAAATGATGACTTTATGGGTGAAGAAATCAGTATACTATCTGATAAACTTAGATTTATGATTTTTGCTGAAGATATGAAATATAAAATAAGAGAAATCCAAATAATAAGTAATAAAGGTAAGATAATAAGAACTATTGAAAACATAAACTTAAATAGTATTAAATATTTATATGAGCATAAGAAAGATGATGATGAAAGTTGGTATACTATTAAGTTAATTCAAGATAACAACAAAATAACTTTTAGTTCTCCAATATTTATAAATCATAATCATTTTTAAAATTATATTTGCAATAAAGGGATGTCTAATGACACCCCTTTAAACATCTTTATTTCTTTTGATTTTGCATATGTTTTACTCTATTTGGTTTAGCCTTAGGTCTAATTTCAATTTTTTTCTCTTTTTTCTTAGGTCCACCTGTACTTTGAATATCAATAAACCACATAAAGAACCATACTGTAACTATTGGAAATATCATGTTTACAAGTACATTTTGACTTTTCACAATAACTTGTAGTATAAATAAAACAACTGCTATTGCTAGTGGTATCCATTTGTTTATCTTTACTTTAGAAAATATATATTTTCTACCTAATGTAAATGCAAAAAACATTACTGCTAATACTATTACAAAATATAAAATAATAGATAATATGTTGCCCATGGTACAATTCCTCCTTTTAAAGACTCTATATTATATATTAAAAGAAATAGTATATATTTTCAAGATATATAAATTTAATTATTTGTAACTTACTCTATAAACAAATTTTATTAATTCAATAGTTTAAAAATTAAAAAAACATTAATAATTTATAGTATTTTTATTAATTCTATTATATTTCCCTTCTATTTTAATTAATTATTTGATAGAATATAGTAAGAAATTATAAAATGTTAAAACGAGGTGGCCTTATGAGCTTAAATATAAGCTATCAATTAGATGAATTAGATTTACAAATATTAGAACTTTTAATAAAAGATTGTAGAACTCCTTACTTAGAAATAGCAAGAATATGCCATGTAAGTGGTGGAACTATACACGTTAGAATGAAAAAAATGGAAGAACTTGGTATAATAAAAGGCACAAGAATACTTTTAAATTTACCTAAGCTTGGTTATGATGTATGTTGCTTCGTTGGAATATATGTAGATAAAACTTCTTCCTTCGATTCAGTTTTTGAAGAATTATCAAAGATTAAAGAAGTTGTAGAAGTTCATTTAACTACTGGTAATTATTCAATTTTAGCTAAAGTTGTATGTAAAAATATTTCTAATCTTCAAGATATACTATTGAATAAAATCAATGTTATTAATGGTGTTCAAAGAACTGATACTATTATTTCTTTAGATCAACGTGTTGATAGAAATATTTCAATCTAATGAATAATTTATATCCCTTAGGTTAGACTATATTTAGAATCTTTTTTAAGGGAGGCTAAATTATGAAAGTATTAGATTCAATTGTTCTTATCTTAGTTATAGTTGGAGCTGTTAATTGGGGTTTAATTGGATTTTTCCAATACAACTTAGTTAACGGTTTATTTGGTTCTATGCCTGCACTAGAAAGAATCATTTATGCTCTAGTTGGTATAGCAGGATTATATTCAATTTCATTTTTTGCAAAAAGTAAATATGCTAGTTACAATGATTAATTTTATAGATTAACTATATTTACAATAAAAATGAAATGTGAATAATGTATAATTAATATAATTTAATTTATACATTATACAACTAAGGAGCTATTCACTAATTCTTTAGTGATGCAGCTCCTTTTAATATTTAAATATTTATTTCAAATTTTTAATTATATCAAACAATTCTATTGCTGCATTTCTAGGACCATCTTTTTCTTGTCCCTCTAACGCTAAGCAAGTTTTTATTTGTCCAACCTTCACAGTACCTTTAAACATAGCATCAAAATATCTTTCAATTAAAATATTAGTTTCTTCTTGTTTTTGAGCTGGTCCAAATGGATTTGCAAAGAAACTTTCAACTAATCCCTTTTCTGAAGTTGTACCCTTAGCCATTCTAGCTCCTGATTTAAACACTTTTATTGCATCTTTTGGATTTTTAAAGTATTCAATTGAGTTTTCACCATCTTTAACTTCAGTATAGTTATTAGCATATAAGAATAAATCAACTTCATATCCCTTAACAATTTCTTTATATGGTGCAACAGGCATAACTAATCTTGCATTTATCTTATCTGGATTCATAAATATACTTCTATCAATTTCCTTAAATGCATATCCTTGATCTAAGTCATCTAATCTTACAAAGGCACCTATTTCAGTTCCATATCCATATATTTTACCATCTACTTCTTTAAATGTACCCATATCATCAAAGATTATTGTCATATTGCTTATATAATCTTCACTTAAAGTTCTAAAGGCTTCTAAACTTTCAGATTTACCAGCACCACTATCTCCCATTATTACTACATTAGCAGTTTTTCCATCCTTAAGTTCTATATTAACCATGGCTCCATGAATAGGTAAATATCCTCTTTTTATCATAACTAAGTTATGAAGAGTTAATGTCATTTTCTTCATGTAACCAAAATAATCTATTTCCTCTGAATGATTTACATAACCAACCATTATATCATTATCTTTATCATCATAGAATACTGTCTTTTTATCTCCTTCAGAATCCTTTGCTCCAAATACATAAACTAAATCTGGTTTCTTGCCTCTATACTCTTCTAATCTTGCCATTTCAAATAAGTTACATAATGTTATTCCATGTTGCATAAAATCTCTATGGAAATAAATAAACGCAATTAATTCACCAACTTTTGCTGGATAACAGAACCAGTGATCTTTATTTAAAGATGCATGTGCTATTGGATTGCTAGTCACTTCACTAAACATACCACTTCTTGTATTCTTCTTAGGATAAGTTATAAATGGAGATTCTAATAAAATACTATCTATAAATTCTATGTCTTCTAAAGCTTCATATCCTTTTGGTAATGGCCATAAAACCTTATTAATTATTATAGAAGCATTTCCCCCAACAGGTATTTGTCTAAATACATTAGGCTTATATCCTAAAACATTCTTTTCTACTTTTCTATATAACTTTAATATTAAATTTGATAATGATGAATTTACTTGTGTAAAACTAACTGCTGATAATCCATCTTGAAGCTTATTACTATGAATAATAGTATATCTTTCTAATCTTCTCCAGAATAAATATAAATCTTCTATAAATGCAATAAACTTGTCCTTATCTGAGAATAAATCTTTATATGATGGATTAGCCTCAACAATTTCATCAACATTCATAACAGTACAATATTTAAATATTTTTGCCAATATATTTGCTATTTCATATATATCATCTGTTTTTAATTCAGCTCTTAAATATCTCCAACTTAAAGTAACTTTTCTTTTAGATTTTTTTAAGTAAGTTTGTAATACCCTTATAAATCCTTCACTCTCAACTAAAGCTTCAAATGTACTACAATATTTAGCTGTAAAATTTATTATTACCTTATCATTACTTATAGAAAATTCTTTTCTCATTAATTTGCCCCCTTTTTGAAATGCATGTTTATCAAAAATTTCATTTTCTCATATTTTTTTTATATTATAACACATATTATGCAAGTTTTTAAATAATGATTTTTCATTTTTTGCACTTTTTACAAATTCATAATATTCCCATTAAAAGTAAACGTAATCATTCTATTTTGGTTATAATATTTTACAAATTTAATAAATATATTAAATTTTATGATTTTATAAAACTAAAAAGGAATTGTAAAATATTTTTATGTTTTACAATTCCTTTTTCTTCTAATTTAAATTTTGGGCTACAATTCCTCTTATTTTTTCCATTAATTCTTTTTCTTCTTCTCTACTTAATTTATCGGTATAAATAGGTTCTCCAAATGTTACTGTTATATCTATTGGTTTAAACTTACCATCTATTTCATAGGCTCTATAAGCTCCATCTATTGAAACAGGAACTATTGGTGCCTTAGCCATAGTTGCCAGCTTTAAACTTCCTTTTTTAAAGTCTTTTATCTTTCCATCCTTGCTTCTAGTTCCTTCAGGAAAAATAGCCATACTATAACCTTTCTTTATATTTTCTGAACCTTCTCTTATAACCTTTATAGCTTCTCTTGCATTTTCCCTATCTAATGGAACACAATTATATTTTTTCATCCAATATCCTAAAATCGGAACCTTCACCATTTCCTTTTTAGCTACAAATCCCATACACTTTCCTACAGAATCTATTAATAATGGTATATCCAAAATACTTGTATGATTGCCTATATAACAACAAGGTTCATTAGGAATATTCTCTTTCCCAATTACAGTAACATTCATTTCTAAAGCTTTATGTATTGTATATCTAGCCCAATCTTCCCCAACCTTTCCACTATACTCTATAGCAGCTCTTTCACCTTTAGTTTTTTCTATATACCATCGCTTAATTGCTTTAAATTGCATGAATAACATATATAATCCATAATGAATTATTTTATAAATCTTCATACTTCTTCACCACCTATATTTATTTATATTATCTTATTATAAAGTTTATTATTTTTTTCTTCAATTATATTTTTATTATTTACTGTCTATAATTATATATATTAAATATATTTTAAGATATACTTTTAGTCTATAGGAGAGTTTATGATAAAGAAACATAAGTTAATAAAAAAACTTCAAAATTCACTTCTAATACTACTAACCTTAATCAGTATTTTTCTATTTAAATCACTTTTAAATTATAATAAATCCACTCCTAATCCAAGAGAAATAAACGTTCATTTTATAGATGTTGGCCAAGGTGATGCTATTCTAGTTCAAGTTAACTCGAAAAATTTACTTATTGATTCTGGTCCCAAAAGTGAAAAAGAAAAATTAACTGAGTATCTAGATTCATTATATATTCCACAATTTGATTATATAATTGCAACTCATCCTCATGAGGATCATATAGGAAACATGGATTATATAATCAATAATTATAAAGTATTAAGCTTTTATACTCCTAAAATTACTACTGATACCGTATCCTTTGAAAATATGGTAGAATCCCTTACAAGAAAAAACTTAAAACTAAAAATTTTAAAATCAAATAATAAAACTATAGACTTAGGGAGTAACACCTTAGTCGAAGTTTTTTCCCCTAATTTAGATAGTTATGATAATTTAAATAATTATTCACCCATAATTAAAATTACTTATGGGAATACTTCTTTTTTATTTACTGGAGATGCAGAAACGGAAATTGAAAAAGAAGTTATCTCTAGATATTCAAATTTAAAATCTGATGTATTAAAAGTAGGCCATCATGGTTCTTCCACTTCATCTAGCTTAGAATTTTTAAAGGCTGTAAATCCTAAAATTTCAGTAATTTCAGTAGGAAAAAATAATACTTATGGACATCCAACTAAAGATACATTAGAAAAATTGAAAAGTACTACCATATTTAGAACTGATAAAAATAAATCTATAATTATTTCATCAGATGGAACTTCTATAAAATATTCTAATAAATGATAGATGCTCCTAAATGATTTAGGAGCATCTATCATTTAAGAATATACTTCTTAAATTAATATAAATCTATTCAACTTCTTCTAGTAAATTTTCCTCATCATCCAAAACTATGCTATTTAACTCTTCTTTTTCAGAATTATCAGTGCTTATAAGTTCTTCATTTAACTTATCTTTTTTATTTCCTTCATGAGGTTTATTTAATCCATCCACTTCATACTTAATATATGCATTCCAAAGCATATATATATTATATAAATTTGTAACATCTTGTTCATTATATAATAATATAGTTTCTATCTTTTCTTTTGGCATTCTTAATATATAGTCTTTATCTTTTAATACTTTATTAAAGGTTTTAGCAAGATTAGATCCACTAATAACTTCACCTTCTCTATGAATATTAAAATCTTTTTCTAAATTTTTTAATCCTATTGAATGCTTCATTATTTTTTCATATTCTCTTTGAATGTCAATATCCTGAAATTCTCTTGAAAAATTAAAATCTATTCCATACTTTTTAAATAAATAATTAATTACAGTATAATCATTATTACCAGAAAAAGTAACAATAGCCTTTTTCCCCTTATTTTTCATTCTTAGAAAATACTTTTTAGCCAACTCCAATATTTGCACTGATTCATATTTATTTTCAATCATATATTGAGTTACAATTAATTTATTATTTTCAAAAATACAAGCTCCAAAAACACCTATGCATTTTGGCTTTTTATAAACATAATGTTCTAAGTCAAAAAATATAAGTTCTTCTGGTGGCCTGTTGATATCCTTGGTTTTTAACATAAATTCCCTATCTAAAGAATTTACTTCTATTATATTTTCTCTAATAATCACATTACCACTCTTTCTTCCTTATAATTATCACCTTTTAATTCCTAAAATTATCTTATAATATTATATCACCTTTTATACGAATATAGAAATAAATTAAAAATATAATTATATATACTTCTATAATATTATGTAATTATATTTATGTTCAATATTCAAAAAATTAAAATCATTGGTAATTATTCTCAACAACTCTATTGACTATTTTTTAACACTTTGTTATTATTAATATATGATAATGATTTTCAATACGAGGTGAATAAAATGAGTCTATGTGATTTAAATTTAGGTGAAAAAGCAATAATTAAAGAAATTAGTGGAGATGAAAAGCTTGCTAAAAGATTACTTGCACTTGGATGCATTGAAGGAACTGAAATAGAACTTAAAAGAGTAGCTCCTCTAGGTGATCCAATAATAATTAATCTAAGAGGATTTGATTTAGCTATTAGGAAAAAGGATGCTAAAAACATATTTTTAGCAGTTTAGGAGGAATTACAATGAAAACAGTAGCGTTACTCGGTAATCCGAATGTAGGAAAGACCACACTATTTAACTTACTAACAGGCTCCAATCAAAGAATTGGAAATTGGGCTGGGGTTACAGTTGATAAAAAAGAAGGTTTTTTTGAAGATGTAAAAATTGTTGATTTACCTGGAATATATGCAATGGATACTTTTTCTAACGAAGAAAAAATATCAAAATCATTTTTAGAAAATGAAGAAGTAGATATTATTTTAAATATAATAGACGCCTCTAATATAGATAGAAATTTATACTTAACAACTCAATTAAAACAATTTAATAAGCCTATAATTTTAGCCGTTAATATGATAGATGTAGCTGAAAAAAAAGGAATTAACTTAGATTTTAATAAACTTTCAAAACTTCTAAATGTAATTGTTATTCCAATTGTTGCATCTAAGGGTAAAGGAATAGATGAAATAAAAAATATATTAACGACTAATGAACAATTCCTAAAAGTAGATTCTAATAACTATAACTTTAAAAACGAAAAAGAAACTTACGAATATATAGAAGATATACTAAAAAAATGTAATAAGACTATGGATATTAATAAAAGTACTTTCAAAGATAAAATAGATAATATTCTTTTAAATCCTTGGTTAGCCTATCCATTATTCATATTAAGTATGGCTTTAATGTTTCAAATAACTTTTTCTTGGATAGGACAACCTATTTCTGATTGGTTAGATGGATTATTAAACGATAATTTACTACCTTTATTAACAAATTTATTATCAAATACATCACCATGGTTTCAATCACTTATTGTTGATGGTATTGTAGCAGGTGTAGGTGGAATTTTAGTACTGCTACCTATAATATTAGTACTATTTGCTTGTATATCAATTCTTGAAGATAGTGGTTACATGTCAAGAGTAGCTTTTATTATGGACAAACTAATGAGGAAAATGGGCCTTTCTGGTAAAGCCTTTATACCAATGATAGTTGGATTTGGATGTACAGTTCCTGCTATTATGTCTGCAAGAACATTAGAAAGTGAAAAAGATAGAAAGCTTACAGCTTTATTAGTTCCACTAATGAGTTGTAATGCAAGATTACCTGTTTATGCAATTTTTGCAGCAGTATTTTTTCCTAATTACACTGGACTAGTTGTTGCATTACTTTATTTACTTGGTGTAATATTAGCCTTTATTTTAGGAATAATATTTAAGAATACTTTATTTAAAAAGGATGAAGAGCCATTTATCATTGAACTTCCTGAATATAAGCTACCTTCATTTAAAAATGTATCAAAACAAATTTTAGAAAAAGCAAAAAGTTTTTTAATTAAAGCTGGAACAATTATATTTTCTATGAGCGTAGTTATTTGGTTCTTATCAAACTTTAGTTTTAGTGGAATGGTTGATGTAAATGATAGTATATTAGCTACAATAGGAAACTTTATAGCACCTATATTAAAACCATTAGGTTTTGGTAATTGGCAAAGTTCTGTTTCATTATTAACAGGTCTTTTAGCTAAAGAAACTGTTGTATCATCTATGGGAGTTATATTTGCTGGTGATCTAACTGCTACTCTTCCACTTTATTTTACAGCAGCATCTGCTATATCATTTTTAGTCTTTGTACTTTTATATACTCCTTGTATATCAGTTATTGGTGCAATGAAAAAAGAATATGGAACTAAATTCACTTTATTTTCAATAACTTATCAATTAATTTTAGCTTGGGTAGTTTCATTTGCTGTTTATCATATAGCTAATTTAATATTATAAAAAGAAGGTGTTATAATGGAAATATTAATTACACTTATTATAGTTGCTTTTGCAGCCTATGTAATTTTCAAAACTGTCCGTAAGTCTTCTAAAGGTGGCTGTAATTGCGGAAGTTGTTCTAACCATTGCCCAATGTATGAAGAAAAAGAAACTACACTTAAGATAGAAAAGAAATAAAATAAGAGATAAACATTATATTCCTTGCTCCGTCGCATGCGCTCCAAGTCGCCGTCATACAATGTTTATCTCTTTACAAACTAAAGGAAGGAAAGGATAAATAGTTAATAATAGGTGATAACTATTTATCCTTTCCTATATATTTAAAAATTAAGAAGGCTATTAAAGCCTTCTTAATTTTTTTCTGCGTTTTTTATAATATCATGATTTTTAATCATTAATCTTTCATAATATATTTTTATAGTTGCTGCTGTAGGAGAAGCTAATAGCATTCCAATTGGTCCAAAAAAACCTCCACCTATTATTACAGCTACTATTATTACTAATGCCCTAACTCCTACCTTATCCCCTATAAGTTTAGGATCTAAGTACCAACCATCAAATAATTGAAGAGCTAGTAAAACTAAAAAGACAATAATCCCCTTAGTTGGAGAAACAAAAACATTAAATAAAAATCCAATTATTTCACCTACTAACGGACCAAAGTAAGGTATCATATTAGTTACACCAACTATTATTGCTAGTAAAAAAGCATATTCAGATTTCACTATAGCTAATAATATTAATGCCATAGTTCCTATAATTGCTGAGTCTATAGCTTTTATTCCTATATATGCTCCAATCATACTATGATAAATTCTTACAGCTTCAATTATTTTTTTTGCCTTTTCTTCCTTAAGAATTAGAAAAGTTATTTTTTTACTTTCTCTTATAATTCTATCCTTGTCAATCAACACATAAATTGATATTAATAATCCTAAAAATATTTTTACTAATTGACTTGAAAAAGCAAATACATAACCTAATGCTCCTTCCAAAATGGTAACAGCCATACTTCCAAATTGGGTTATAAGCTCATTTACATTTTGCATAGTTCCTGTATTTATTATAATTTCATGAATAGCCTTATTGTTTAAAATATTATCTATCCAACCTTGAGCTTCCTTTATATAACTTGGAACATTTGATATGATATCTATGGAACTATTAATCATATTTGGCATTAAAAATATAAATGCTATTACTATTAGTGCAGTTAGTAATAAATATGAATATAAAATAGATATTCCTTCTTTAAGCTTAAACTTTTTCCTTATAAATTTCACTAACGGATTTAATATATATGCAATTACAAAACCATAAACTACAGGTAATAATAATGTCCATAATTTTTTTATAATATTAAAAAAATAATTATAATTTTCTATAAGTTTATATCCAATAATCCCAAATAAGATAACTAATAATAGAGTTATTAATATATCTTTATTTTTAATATTTTTAAAAATATTCTTCATCCTCCTTTACTTTAATCATAAAACTTTAATTTAGTAATTATAGTAAGAAAAGTATAAATAGTTAATGTAATTATAACTCTCTATACTTTCCTTTTTATTTTAATTATATTAATATTTTTATATTTTACATTTTTTCTACTACTTCAATTCCTATTAAAGATAATGAGTTCTTAATAACTTGACATGTAGCTTTTACTAAGTTAATTCTAGCTTCTTTTAAAGCTTCATCTTCTAAATTTAGAACAGAATGAGCATTGTAGAATTTATTAAATAATTTAGCTACTTCTATTGCATATCTTGTTATAATAGAAGGTTCTAACTTCTCTGTAGCTTGATGTATTTGCTTTCCAAATCCTTCTAAAGCTTTAATTAATTCAAATTCTTCTTTAGAATCTAGTTTAGAATAATCAGCAACTCCTTTTAACTCTCCTGCTCTATTTAAAATACTATTTGCTCTAGCATATGAGTATTGAACGTATGGACCTGTTTCTCCTTCAAATGAAAGCATTTCCTTCCAATCAAATACTATATCTTTTTCTCTTGAGTTCTTTAGATAAGTAAATACAATTGCACCTACGCCTATTTTCTTAGCAACTTCTTCTTTATTTTCTAATTCTGGATTCTTTTCATTTATTATTTCTAAAGTCTTATCTACAGATTCCTTTATTAAATCATCTAATAAGATAACTTCTCCCTTTCTTGTTGAAAGCTTTCTGTCTGCAAATTTAACTAATCCAAATCCTACGTGAACACAATCCTTTGCCCATTCATGTCCTGCAAGCTCTAATACCTTAAATACTTGTTTAAAATGTAGTGCTTGAGGAGTTCCAACAACATAAATGCTCTTATAGAAATCATAAGTTTTCTTTCTATACATAGCTGCTGCTAAATCTCTCGTAGCATATATAGATGCTCCATCACCTTTTAAAACTATACAAGGTGGCATATTGTATTCATCTAGCATAACAACTTGCGCACCATTACTTTCTACTAAAAGATTCTTTTCTTTTAATTCATTAACTACTACATCCATTTTATCATTGTAGAAAGCTTCTCCAGCATATGAGTCAAATTTAACATCAAATACTTCATATATTCTTTCAAATTCTTTTAAGCTTAGATCTCTAAATCTCTTCCATAAAGCCTCAACATCCTTATCGCCATCTTCTAAGGCTTTAAAGTATGCTCTTCCTTCATCTTCTAAGGCAGGATCTTTTTCTGCTTCATCATGGAATTTAACATATATTCTTAAAAGTTCATTAATAGCATTTTCTTCTAGAGCTTTTTCATTTCCCCATCTTTTATAAGCAGATATAAGCTTACCAAATTGAGTTCCCCAGTCACCTAAATGATTTATTCCTTCTACAGTATAACCTTCTTTTTTAAATAATTTATATAAAGAATTACCTATAGCAGTAGTAAATAAATGACCTACATGGAAAGGCTTTGCTATATTTGGAGATGAGTATTCTACACATACTGTTTTACCTTCTCCAATATTACTTGAGCCATAACTTTCTCCATCATTTAATACTTTTTCAATAGTATTTTTAGTAAATTCACTTTTATCAACAAAGAAATTCACATATGGTCCAACATTGATTATTTTTTCAAATCCTTCAGGATTTAATTTTCCTTTTAACTCCTCTGATATCATATTAGGGGCTTTTCTAAATGCTTTTGCTAATTGAAAGCATGGAAATGCAAAATCTCCCATTTCACTTTTAGGTGGAATTTCAATTAATTTTTCTATACTTTCAATATCCATATCAACATGTTGTTTTATTAATTCAGCAACTTTTTTCTTATAATCCATTTGTATCCTCCTCATTTATAATTTTTATATTTTTTTAATTAAATATAAAATATATTTTATTATTTTTTATAACAAAAAATCGCCTCTTAAATATAAGAGACGAATAAATCCGCGGTACCACTCTGATTGCAATAATGCCACTCAATGCTTTAACGCAGCAAACGAACTATCCTACTTAATTTCAGTAGCTATCTCCAAGGCTCTCTTCCTAATATTCTATCTTATAAGGCTCTCACCATCCCTTAATCGCTGAAAGAATCAAATACAGTACTCTTCTCTTCATAGATTTTATTTATTATTCTGTTACAATATCAACATTATACATAACTAGAAGATTTATTGTCAACCTTAAATATATAGTACAATCTATACATTATAAATTTAAATGTTATAATATTATTAATAATTATTTTTCACAAAATATATTTATTAAAGGAGTTATTATGGATAGGATTGGTGTCATTGATATAGGTCCAAGTTCCCTTAGGCTTATGTTAACTGAGGTTGATGAAAATGGATATTTTAAGATAATTGATGAATTAAAAACATCAATTAGATTATGTCACGATTTAGTTACTGATTATGGAATTTGTGATATAAACTTCAAAACTATACTTACTTCATTAAGGGCTTATAAATCTTTATGTACTGTGTCTGGAGCAAGTAAAATATTTGCTGTAGCAACAGAATCCTTAAGAGAAGCTAAAAATAAGGATTTACTTCTTCCTCTTATAAAAAAAGAACTTAATATAGATATAAGAGTTTTAAGCTGCGAAGAAGAAATATATTATAACTTCTTAGGAATAAGAAGAAGTATGTACGTAGAAAATTCCCTAATGGTAGAAGTTGCTGGAACTGATACACACTTAGCTTGGGTTCAAGGAGATAAAATAATTAAAAATGTAACTTTACCTTTAGGTAGCGTAAACTTTACATATAATTTTAATTTACAAGATAGAATATTACCTCAAGATTTAAATAACGCTTTTGATTCTCTATCATCTCTTTTAGATGATATTGACTGGCTTAAAGAAACAAAATTTGACTCTATAATAGGCATAGCTTCTATCATTAGAAATATAGGGAAAATTGATAGAGCTAGGAAAAGATATCCTTTTGAAATACCACATAACTATGAACTAACAGATATAGATGTTCAAGAAATATTTAATTTATTAAAATGTAAGAATTTTAAACAAAGAGAAAAATTAGAAGGAATTGAACCTGAAGTTTCTGATATAATAGTGGGTGGTACAGCAATATTTAAGAAAATAGTTAATACTGTTATGTGTAATAAAGTAATTATTTCATCAAGAGGATTAAGAGAAGGCTTAATATATGAATATATTAAAGAAAATCATAATATTCCTGAAGATATATTAGATTACAATATTGATGGTATACTGAATATTTTAAATTCAGATAAAAATCATGCTAAAAATGTATTTAATATCACATATAATTTATTTAATGCCTTAAAACCTCTTCATCACTTAGGAGATGAATTTTATAACATTATAAAAACATCTTCAATGTTGCACGACTGTGGTATTAGTATAAATTATTATAATCATCATAAACATTCTTTCTATGTGATTTTAAACTCAAATATAAATGGATTAACTCATAAAGAATTATTAATGAGTGCTTCTATAGCTGCCTCACATAGATTTAATAACTATCAAACTACAATAGCACCTTTTTCATCTATAATAAATCAGTTAGATTTAAAAACAATTAAGTATATTGGTGTTTTATTAAAAATAGCTGAAGGTCTAGATAGAAGTTTAGTTGGAGCTGTTAAAGATTTTAAAGTAACATTAGCTGATGAGACTGTAACTATAACGGTTTATTCTGACATAAATGTGGATTTCGAAATTAGTCAAGCTTTAAGAGCAAGTGAAAAATTCAAAGAAATCTATGGAAAAAATCTTATTATTAAATCAAATTAAAATACTTTACTATAAAGGGGATGTCTGCAGACATCCCCTTTAGCTTTTATTTACTGTATTTTTAAATAAATATTCCTAAAATTAATCCTGCTATCTTTGCAAATAAGCTAAAAATTAATACAACCGGATATTTTAATATATAACTTCCTAATAATACTATAGCTAAAAGTATTACTATTTGATATTCATATAACTTTGATCCATATCTATAAAAGTTCTTAGGACTAATTTCTCTAAATAAATCAAAACCTGCAAGACCTGGAATTGGTAATAAATTAAATACAAATAAATTTATGTTTATTAAACTAATATTCCATAACATCTCATATCCTATATTAGCAATAGAATATGGTAATACTCTAATTGAAAAGTTTCCCCATAATAAAAGTATGAACATTGTAATAAAAGCTACTAAAAGATTAACTAATATCCCAGCTAAAGTAACTTTTATTTCATCTTTATATCCTCTTTTAAAAGCACTTGGATTAGTTTCAACCGGCTTAGTCCATCCAAAACCAGTTAATATTATCATTAGAAATCCCATCAAATCTATATGATCTAATGGATTTAAACTTAATCTACCTTGAAACCTCGGTGTTTTATCTCCTAATTTATCTGCCATCTTAGCTCTTGCATACCCTTGTGCAACAAAGGCTATTAATATTGCAGGTATAATAATTATTTTCTGATATAAATATGATGACATATATATCCTCCTCTTTTCTTTTTTATGATTATATCATAACTTTCTATAAATAACTTACTTTATATTTATTTTCAAAAAAGTGGAATGCATTATACATTCCACTTTAAAACATAAAGACTTATATTTTATTACAAATTTTAAGGATTTGATGGTTTTTGAGTTGTTTGCCCTTCTTCTTTATGAACTTCAGAATTAGGATTCTGAGTTGAAGTGCTTCCATCTGTACCTGTTCCGTTAGTTTCTCCTCCATCAGTTCCGTCAGTTGCTCCATCCGGACTTGTTACTCCTTCATTTGATCCAGGTGTTGTTCCTTCTTGTTGCGTTCCTGAATTATTACTTCCACCATTATTGTTTCCACTATTAGTACCTCCATTATTTGGCGTACTGTTATTTACATCATTTTGATTATTAGAAGGTTTCTCTTCCTTAGGAGGAGTTGGTGTTATAGTTTCTTCTTGATTTTTATCATTGTAATCTTCTGGTTTTATATTATAAATCGAATTATATCTTGCTTCTTCTGCATCATACATAGCAGCAACATTTTCAACTGAAATCAAATCAAACTCCTCTGGATTTGGAAGCTTATCATTAAATATAAAATCATGCATGATTTTAGAATTTTGCTCTAAATCTATAAGTAAACACCAACCTCTATCCTTATAAAGATTATCTCTTGCTATAAGTTCAGTTTGTGGTATTTGTAATTGTTCAAAATCTAAACTCGGTAATTTGTATATAGTATAAGCTAAATTTAAAGCTTCTGGTATATCAATATTAGTTTTTACTTGTTTAGCTAAAGAATTTGCTATACTTACATATTTTAAAGGATTAACTTCCTTTAATTTTGTAGCTATTTGTAATAATACTTTATTTTGTCTTTCTCCTCTTTCAAATCCACCATTTCCAACATATCTAATTCTTGCATAGGAAAGAGCTTGTTGACCATTTAATGTTTGAAGACCAGTTTCAGTTATTGGCGGTGAATTAACACCTGTTGATTCACCAATATATTTATTAACTTCATCTATTTCATAATCTTTAATATCTGCTTCTATTCCACCAATTTCATCTATTATAGCTTCAAATCCCCAGAAATTAACTATTATATATTTATCTAAATGAATATTAAAATTTTCTTCAATAGTTTCCATAAGTAAAGAAGCTCCACCTTCTGCTCCCCTTAAGTTTCCTTTATCATCTAATTCTGAAGCGCCAAAAAAGAATGCGGAATTTATTTTATTTTCTCCATACTCCGGAATATCTACTAAAGTATCTCTAATTATAGATGTTAACTTAACCTTTTTATTATTATTATCTAAGGTAGCTATAATTATGGAATCAGATCTTGCTGGTTCATCATTAGTTCTTCCATCAGTGCCTATTAATAAAACATTGGTAATTCCTTCAACTTCTTTATAACTTACTTCTTTTTTAGTAGTTGATGGAGTTGGCTCAACATAAACTTGACTTCTTATGTAGTAATAATACCCCACTGGTATTGCAATTAATAAGGCTAGTATCCCCAAAATAGTAATTATTAAAATTTTATTTCTTTTTTTCTTCTTATTCTTTTTAGTCTTTCTCCCTTTTATTGATTGATTTTCATCCATTATAATTTTCTCCTTATCTAATAAACTATATAGATTTTTTATCTTCCATAATAATACTTATTTAATTATACACAATAATTTTGTCTTTTTCATTACAAAATTATAACATTATATATAATTTTCTTACTTTTTAATAAATTTTTAATTATATTTTATACTTCTTATGTTTTATTTGTTTATTTTCTGTAATTCTTGTCAAGAATGAAGGTAAGGAGTGATATATATGAAGAATTTTAAAAATGAGGAATCTACAAAAAGAAATTTAGTTACTAAACAAAGATTTGCTTTTTTACTATCATTAGCTACTTTATTAACAATTTCATTTTGTGCTAGTTATTTTATTACCGATTACCTTACTAATCCAACTAGAAAATCTTCTAAAGTTGATGATGAAAATAAAAATGTATATGCAGATAATAAATACTTAAGCGATGACCTTTTCATTACTTTAAAAACAAAGGATGAAGTTGATATAATTGATACACTATCTAACATAATCACAAAATATAATTTAAAAGAAAAACTTACAGAAGAAGAGCTATCAAATGAACTCTCAAAGAATGGATATAATTTATCAGAAAAAAATGAACAAAAGCTTACATTTACTAGAGAAAAAGAAGTTAATAGTACTAACCTATCTCCTAATAAATATTACCTTGGGGAAGAAAACGGATATATTTCTGTATTTAAAACCGATTCAAAGGGAGAAATTATTGAATCTGAAAAAAAAGTATATAGTGATTCTAAACCTATAAGTAATTTACCAGAAACAGATCAAAACTATATTAAGGAAAATAAATTTTCTTTTGATAGCAAAGATGAAGCATTACAAAAACTAAGTGAAATGATATCTTAAATTATACTTATAACTTTTAATAAAAGGGATTAAATAACCCTTTTATTTTTTATATTTTATCTTAAATTTTCTTTATTTTTATGGATTAATCCAAAAATACTTCATAGTACGACACCTTTTTATATAACTTAAATATAAATATAATGTAATATATTTAATTTTTATTAAATAAAAATTAAATTATAAATTTTCAAAAAAAATTTTTATTTTTTTATTTACATATTTAGTTTAACCTATTAATATATATTTATTGCCCTAATATTTAAATTAAAATTTGGAGGTTTGTTTTATGAAAATTAGTATTATAGATATGCCTTTATACTACGGATGCGATAATCCTGGAGTAGAAAAAGGTCCAAAAGTTTTAAGAGAGAACAACCTTCTAGATATCTTTAATAAAAGCCATGAAGTCTGTGATATGGGCGAAGTTCATGTAAAAAATGTTTCTTCAAATGATAAATACGCAGCAAACGCAAAAATGAAGTATTTAGATGAAGTTGTAAGATCAAATAATGGACTAGCTGATAAAGTTTATGAGTCCTTAAAAAATTCATCTCTTCCACTTATAATAGGTGGAGATCATGCATTAGCAATAGGAAGTATTGCTGGAAGTAGTAAGTTTTTTGAACAAGATCTTGCAGTTGTTTGGGTAGATGCTCACGGTGATATAAATACACCAGAGACCTCTCCATCAGGAAACATTCACGGTATGCCTTTAGCTAGTTCTATGGGAATTGGACATGAAATTTTAACAAATGTTTATTATTCTGGCCAAAAGGTTAAACCTGAAAATGTATTTTTATTAGGTTGTAGAGACTTAGATTTAGGTGAACTTGAAATAATTAAGGAATATAATCTAAATGTATGGACCATGAAAGATATTAAAACTAAGGGCATTAAAACTATATTAATAGAATTATTAGAAGCTATAAAAAAATCTAATGTTAAAAATATTCATTTTAGCTTTGACATAGACAGCTTAGACCCATCATATGTACCAGGAACAGGAACTCCTGTTGAAGATGGATTATCCTTTTCTGAAGGTAAAGAAGTTATTGAAACTATCATAAACACTTCTTTAGTAAGATCAATGGATTTTGTAGAATTTAACCCTACGTTAGATAATAATCAAAGAACTTTAGAAACTTGTCTTGAACTATTAAAAGTTGTTTCTAAGTCCTTTGAAGGCAAATAGAATTTTATAATATAAATTAAATATCTTAATATAAGGACTGTTTAAATGAAAACAGTCCTTATTTTTTAAAATCCTTTTAAATTTCCTTTCATTTTATGTTATTATATAATATATATTAATCTTAGGAGGATATAATGAAACTATTATTTTTTGATACAGAAACTACTAGTATAAAACCAGGCAACATATGTCAATTAAGTTATATAGTAATAGATGCTTCAACAAAGCCACAAAAAACTACTGGTAAAAACTTTTTCTTTACAGTCGATAGTATGGATGAAGGAGCTGAAGCTATTCATGGTTTTTCTTTGGAGAAACTTTATGAACTTTCTGATGGAAAGGAATTTTTAGAATTTGTTCATGAATTTATGCCAGACTTTTTTGATGCTGATTTTATAATTGGTCATAATGTACAATTTGATGTAAAATTCTTAAAACACGAATTACAACAATTATGGGAAGCAGGTCTTATAGATACTACTTGGGAGCCTAAACGTACTTTTTGTACAATGGCATACTATAAGCCAATCTGCAACATATTTAATCCATCTGGAACAGTTAAAAATCCTAAGCTTGCAGAGGTAATAGATTACTTAGGAATTACAGAAGAACAAATTGCTAATAAAGCAAATGAACTTTTTGAAGGTAGTGGTAATTATCACGATGCAAGATTCGATACAGCTGCAACATATCTAACAGTTATACAAGGTATGAAAAAAGGATTAATTCCAGCAGGATATTTTTCAAACTTACTTAAATAAAAAAGTGTTAAAGTATCATATCCAGGTTCCGTCGCAAGCTCCAAGTCACCTTGCTATGATACTTTAACACTTCCAAACTTAAGGATTGAAATTATAAAAATGGCTGCAATTGAATTTACAGCCATTTTTATATTATTTTTAAAACTTCCGCTAGGAGTTTATTAATAAAATTTTAATATTCTCCAAAATATTTTTCTTTTAACTTCTTACAAACTTCTTTATCCATAGCTGGAACTCCATCTAATCTATATTTCATTCCTAGATTTTCGTATTTATTTTTACCCAATAAATGGTATGGTAATAATTCTACCTTTTCAACATTATCTAAAGAGCCAACAAATTCCTTTAGTTTTTCCATATATTCATCACTATCTGTTTCTCCTGGTAAAACCACTTGTCTAATCCAAAGCTTAGTTTGATTTTTTCTCACAGCCTCTAAGAACTTATTAGTTTCATCAATTTTAAACCCAGTTAGTTCTAAATATCCTTTTTCAGTTAAGTGTTTAACATCATATAATACTAAATCAGTATATTTAAGTATTTCTTCATAATCTCCAAATCCAACACCTGATGTATCTAAGCAAGTATGTATCCCTTCAGATTTACAAGCTTTTAATACTTCTAGTAAAAATTCAGGTTGTCTAAGTGGATCTCCACCAGAAAAAGTAACTCCCCCTCCAGATGTTTGGAAATAACTTTTAAATCTTTTAATTTTACTTACTACTTCCTCAACAGTATATTCTGTACCAGTATTTTCATTCCATGTATCTGGATTATGACAATACGTACATCTTAATTTACAACCTTGAAAAAAAACTACTACTCTAATTCCTGGCCCATCTACAAGCCCCATAGTTTCAATTGAATGTATTCTACCTTTTATCATTTATTTTCACCTCTATTAATAAAACAAATTATCTAAAATTGCTTATAATAAAACAAATTATCTAAAATTGCTTAATAATTATAATTTTTATATTATAATTTGTCCACTCTCCAATATATTTTTAATATATACATCCTAGTGCCTTAGATAGTTTTATACTTATATCATCACCAGCTACTTTTTTAACTATATTTATACATAATTCAATATGACTTATTAAATTACTCGAAATCATTATTTTTCCATTATCAACAAAATTTTTATTTATTTTTATTACATTTTCTATTTCGTAATCACAGTTTGGTATAGATATTCCTTTTATATTATATAATCCATTTAAGAAGTATAATCCATTGGAAAATGTAGCTATATAATTACACTGACTATATACTTTTTCTATATATTTAAATAGAAGATTCTTATTTATAGCTTCTTTAACTCCTTCTCCTCCTGGAATAAATACTATATCTGGATAAAATTCTTCATTAATAAAATCACTTTCATCTGATACAGTATATAACTCAAAATATTTTTCATTTAAAATTTCATTTACTTTATTGAATATATAAAAAATAATAGAATATTCTGTTAAACTGATATTTTCATATTTTAAAATAGCTATGGTTTTTTTATCTTTTATTTTACAATTTAAAAATCTCTTTTTAGTTAATTTATAAGTCCCTTGATTTCTAAAATTATTTAGCTCTTCAAAGCCAATTTTCTTTAATAAAGCTTTTCCTGCACTTGTAGTTGTTGAGTCTATTATTGCCTCACCACCAAATTCAAAAAAATAATATTCTAAAAGTAATCTTAGCGCCTCTTCTCCATAACCATTACGCCTATTATCATAATGAATTTTGATATTTATCCTTGCTACCTTTGTTGCAGAATTATAACCATGAAAGCTAACTTCCCCTATGGGATTTTCATTTAAATCATAAACTAAACAATAAAAATTTTTGCCATCAGTTGGATTTATCATTTTTTTATAGAACATATCCCATTTATCCTTTGGAAAGAAATACCCCTCTCCCAAGTCATCCATATTTCTTTTATCCGCCCATAAATCTTTAACAAAAGATAATTCATTAAATTCTGGAGACTTTATATAAACCAATTGACCATTTCTTCTATATAAATTTAAATTTTTATTCATTATACCACCTATAAATATTTCCTTCTTTTAAAGTCAATATATAATTAACTATCTCATAAAATGAAAGTTTTATCAACAAGTATAAGCATTATCTAATATTTACCGTAAACAAATTACTATATTTTATTAATTATACTAATACTTATTAAAATATATCAATTTAATAAAATAAGATTATATCTACTTTCTAAAGATTCTTAATTTTTCTCATTTAATTATCTTCTTTTTAAATATTTAGTATTACTAAACTTTAAGTGTTGTTTTATTAAACAATCCAAAAACAAAATCCACCATACCTTAATAATACCAATGATTCTAAAGAATAATTTTTTTCATATTTTTTATAAAAAAACATTGATTTATTTATAATAAATCTATATAATTACTATTGTTTGTTTAGTAATTTTAAACCTAAGGTTTAGTATAAGAAAATATATAAGACGGAAGGTGTATTTGTGGAAATCGGTGAAAAGATACGTAGACTTCGTATCGAAAAACAATTAACTCAAGAGGAATTAGCTAATAGATGTGAATTATCTAAAGGCTTTATATCCCAAGTAGAAAATGATTTAACTTCCCCTTCAATAGCAACTTTAATAGATATATTAGAAATACTTGGAACCAATTTAACAGAGTTCTTTAGTGATGCTAGTGAAGAAAAGGTTACTTTTACATATGAAGATATGTTTGAAACAGAAAATGAAGACTTGAAGTATAAACTAATGTGGCTTATACCAAATGCTCAAAAAAATGAAATGGAACCTATTATGATAACTTTAGAACCTGAAGGGCAATATATAGAAGAAGAACCTCATCAAGGTGAAGAATTTGGATATGTATTATCTGGAACTATAATATTACACTTAGGAAATAAGAAATTTAAAGTTAAAAAAGGGGAAAGTTTTTATTTTAAACCTAAATCTAACCACTATATTTCAAATGCTGGGAAAACTCCAGCAAAAGTAATTTGGATTAGTACTCCACCATCATTTTAAATTTGTAGAAAGAGGTGTTTATTTTGAAACAAAATATTATAGAATTAAAAGGTGTCTCTAAAACTTTTGAAGATAACTGTGTTTTAGATAACCTTTCATTAAATATTAAAAAGAATGAATTTTTAACATTACTTGGACCTAGTGGATGTGGAAAAACCACAACACTAAAAATTATTGCTGGTTTTGAAGAAGCTGATACAGGAGAGGTTCTATTTAATGGAACTGATATCTCTTCTTTACCTCCATATAAGAGGCAAGTAAACACCGTATTCCAAAAATATGCTTTATTTCCTCATATGAATGTTTATGAAAATATAGCTTTTGGATTAAAAATAAAGAAAACCCCTAAAGATGAAATAGATAAAAAAGTAAAAGAAATGCTAAAACTAGTTGCTCTTGAAGGTTTTGAAAAAAGAAAAATTGACTCTTTAAGTGGTGGTCAACAACAAAGAGTAGCAATTGCTAGAGCTCTTGTTAATGAACCTGAAATTCTTCTACTTGATGAGCCACTTGGAGCATTAGATTTAAAACTTAGAAAAGAAATGCAAATAGAACTTAAAAGAATTCAACAAAGACTTGGAATAACTTTTATATTCGTAACTCACGATCAAGAAGAAGCATTAACTATGTCTGATACAATTATAGTTATGAATAAAGGAAAGATTCAACAAATGGGATCTCCAGAAGATATATATAACGAGCCTGCTAATGCTTTTGTAGCTGATTTTATAGGTGAAAGTAATATATTTGATGGAAAAATGCTTGATGATTTTAAAGTTGAATTTTCTAATAGAGTATTTGATTGCGTAGATAAAGGATTTAATAAAAACGAATTAATTGATGTAGTTATAAGACCTGAAGATATAAAAATGGTACCTGAAGATAAGGGTATGTTAAAAGGAATTGTAAAATCAATAATATTTAAAGGAGTTCACTACGAAATAGAAGTTGAAGAAGGAAATAATAAATGGATATTACACAATACTAAATTTGCAGAAGTTAATTCAGTAATTGGATTAGATATTTATCCAGAAGATATTCATATTATGAGAAAGGTATCTAACTAATGAATAAGTCAAAGGTATCTAGAAAGAATATTGCTTCATATCCATTTATCTTTTGGAGTATTTTATTTATTATAATTCCTTTATTAATAGTTTTATTTTTTGGTTTTACAGTATCTACCCCTGATGGCTATGCTTTTTCAGTTGAAAACTTTAAAAGATTAGTTCAACCTCAATATATTAAAGTTTTTGAAAGAAGTTTATGGCTTGCATTTTTATCTACATTTTGGTGTTTAATACTTGGTTATCCTGTAGCCTATATTATTTCTAAAATGAAACCATCAAAGGGTAATATTTTAATTATGTTATTTATAGTTCCGATGTGGATGAATTTCTTGCTTAGAACTTACGCTTGGTTACCTATACTAGGCAAAAATGGATTTATAAATAATCTTCTTGGTTATATTGGTCTTGGACCTTTTAACTTCCTATATAATGATGGTGCTGTAATCTTAGGTATGATATATAACTTTTTACCTTTTATGGTATTACCTATCTACACAGTATTAACTAAAATAGATACTAATCTATTAAATGCTGCTGCTGATTTAGGTGCAAATAGAAGTCAAATTTTCAGAAAAATAGTTTTACCTTTAAGTATGCCTGGAGTAATATCTGGAATTACAATGGTGTTTATGCCAGCTGTTTCTACTTTCGTAATTTCTAGATTATTAGGTGGTGGACAATATACACTTTTAGGAAACTTAATAGAACAACAATTCACTACTATGGGTGATTGGAACTTCGGTTCATCAATATCAATATTTATGATGGCAATTATTTTAATTTGTATGGCTATAATGAGTTTATTTGATAGCTCTGAAGCTAAAGAAGGAGGCGGACAATTATGGTAAAAGGATTTGAAAACTTTATTAAAAAGTTTTATTTAGTAATAATTTTCATATTTTTATATATGCCTATTGCTGCCTTAATAATTTTCTCATTTAATGATTCTAAAACTATGGGAAAATGGTCTGGTTTTACTTTAAGATGGTATGTTGAATTATTTAATAATGACACAATTTTAAAAGCATTATTTTATACTATTGTTATTGCAATAATTTCTTCATTAGTTGCAACAGTAATAGGAACCTTAGCTGCTATTGGCATTAATAAAATGAAGGGTCCTAAAAAAGCCCTACTATTAAATATAAATTATTTACCTGTTTTAAATCCTGATATAGTAACTGGTATTGCACTAATGAGTTTATTCATATTTATAAGACCTATTACTAAATTAGATTTTGGATTTACTACAATGTTGCTTGCTCATATTACATTTAATATTCCATATGTAATACTTGCAGTTTTACCTAAACTTAGACAACTTCCAGAAAATATAGAGGATGCTGCTCTAGACTTAGGTGCTACTCCATTTTATACTTTAAGAAAAATAATATTACCTCAAATTAAACCTGGTATTTTTGCTGGTATGCTTATGGCATTTACAATGTCTGTAGATGATTTTGTTATAAGCTTCTTTACAACAGGACCAGGAGTTACAAACCTATCAATAGAAATATTTGCAATGGCTAGAAGAGGTATTAAACCAGAAATAAATGCCCTTTCTACTCTAATGTTTGTAACAGTATTAACACTTCTATTAATAGCTAATAGAAAAGAATTTACAAGAGGTGATAAAGTTGAAAAAGCTTAAAAAATTTGTTGCTTTAATATCATCATTAGTTTTAATATCCTCATCTTTTGTTGGATGTAAAAACAATGAAGATAGCGGAAAAAGAACTTTAAATGTATTTAATTATGGTGACTATATAGATGAAGACTTAATAGATAAGTTTGAAGAAGAAACAGGTATAGAGGTTGTTTATGATACTTATGAATCAAATGAGATAATGTATCAAAAGGTAAAAAATAGTCCTGGTACCTATGATTTAATTTTCCCTTCCGACTATATGGTTGAGAAAATGTTAAAAGAAGATATGCTTGAAAAAATAGATTTTACTAATATACCCAACTATGCAAATATAGGAGAAGATTTTAAAAACTTACCTTATGACCCTAATAATGAATACTCTGTTCCATATATGTGGGGAACAATAGGAATAATATATGATGCTGATAAAGTTACTGAAAAAGTAGACAGCTGGGATATATTATGGAATTCTAAATATAAGGGTGAAATTTTTATGTTTGACTCAATAAGAGATACCTTAGCTATTTCCTTAGCAAGATTAGGTTACTCTATAAATTCTATTAATAAAGAAGAGTTAGATGAAGCAGCTAATGAGCTTATTAAACAAAAACCTTTAGTTCAATCTTATGTAATGGATGAAGTTAAAGATAAGATGATAAATGGTGAAGCTCTATTTGCTACTGTTTATTCTGGTGATGCAATCTTCATTCAAGAGGAAGCTTCTGATTTAAATCTTCAATATGTTGTTCCTAAAGAAGGTTCTAATAAATGGTTTGATGTTATGGTTATTCCAAAAGGAGCAAAACATAAAACTGAAGCAGAAGAATTTATAAATTTCTTATGCGATCCTGAAAATGCAAAACAAAATGTTGAGTATATAGGTTATGCAACACCTAATGCTGCTGCATATGAACTTTTAGATATAGAAACTCAAGAAGATGAAACAGTTTATCCATCAGAAGAAGTTTTAGATAAATGTGAAATCTTTAAGGATTTAGGAAGCGACATTAAACTATATGACGATTCCTGGTTAAAAGTAAAAATCAATTAAAAAAGGAGCTGTTAAAAACAGCTCCTTTTATTCATACGTATTAATAATTTTTCCTATTAAATTTTTATTAACTGCATATGGCTTTATAAGCACTAATGACTTTTCCATAATTGCCCTCTATTTAAAACTTTCCTTTAAATTATAGCATTGATTTATTATATTGAATAACTCTATTTAGAATATTCTTTATTTTAATACTCTATGGTATAATTTTATATATTTCTATATCCAAGGAGGATAATATGGTTAGATATTATATAGTAGTTTCTGGTAGAGTTCAAGGAGTTGGTTTTAGATACTTCTGTCAAATGAATGCTTTAAATATGAATTTAACTGGCTGGGTACATAATATGTCAAACGGTATGGTAGAAATGGAAGTTCAAGGAGATAAAAACTTAATACTAAAATTTATTAGTATTATAAATAAAGGAAACTTCTTTATTAGAGTAACCTCTATTTCGAAAAAAGAAATAAACATAATCCCAACGGAAAAGAAATTCACAATAAAATAAAAACACCTTTTATAATGAAAAATTAAGAATGAAGAATGTAGAATTTAGGAAAAAAAATCCTTCTGATTTTTACAAAAAGTGCTTCGCACCAATATATTTTAAGTTTTGCTGTGCAAAACATCCTTAATTTTACATTCTACATTATACATTATTCATTTAAAGATTGCTTCGCAATCTTATCGTAGAGCATTAAATTATTTTCTTGAATTACTCTTATAAGCTTATCTGCATATATTAAATTTCCTTCTTCATCCTTAGTTGTGCTATATCCTGCATCTTCCAAAGCTTGTGCTTGTTCCTTATAATTTTTACCTTCAAAAAGCCCATTATTTCTATATCTTTCGTTTTCGTATAAAAATTTACCGTGATCTCTAATTGATGATTTAAAGTTATCGTAAGCTCTAAATGCTCCAACTATTACATCATCATAGTTTTCTTTGGTTTCTATCTCTGCTGTATTCCCACTCCATCTATTATCAGCCTTTATTCCAAAAAGGTTGTTATATTCTTCAGATAAGGTAGAATCTCCCCACCCCGATTCTAAAATAGCTTGAGAAATAGTAATTGATGGTAAGATTCCGTAATCCTTATAATTATCAATTGCGACTTCATATATATTTTTTATGAACTCTATTTTTTCTTCATCCTTTGATAGTTTTTCATTGATATAATTATTTTCTAAAGCCTTTAAGTTATTATTTGCTAACTCTTCTTGATTAGAGTTAAATTTCAAATTTTTGATTGAAACTTTAAATGTATTTATACCAATTACCTTTCCATTTTTATCTTTCTTTATCAATGCTTCTCCTATTTTACTTATATTATCTTCTTTTATTTCAAAACTTTCATTATTTAAAACAGAATTAATTGCAGCAACTTCTTGCCAATTTATTTGATATCCTTCTTTGCTTAATTCATCTGCTAAATTTATATAACTTATAATTTGATCTTTTGATAAATGAATTTCATCCTTACTTTTCTCCTTTAAATTAAAGGTTGCTATAAAAGTTGTTCCTATAAGAACCATAATGAATATTAGAGATAAAAATAATTTATTTGTTTTACTATCTATATATGATTTTTTTATATCATTTAATCCTCTATAAGTCCCTCTATATTGCAAATTTTCACCCCACTTTACTTAATAATATCATCATATAATTCTATTCATAAATTTTATATCTTATTAATAAATTCCAATTAATATTTAATAAAATAAGAGATAAACATTATATTCCTTGCTCCGTCGCATGCGCTCCAAGTCAATCTCATACAATGTTTATCTCTTTGCAAACTGAAGGTTGGAAATTATAAAAATGTTATTCACAGGGTAACACTTTTATAATTTCCAAAAGAATAAAAAGTGTGTTATATAATTATTTTACATAACACACTAAATATTTAAATTTTAGATTCTATACAGAAATACATTCTTTATCTACTTCCTTTAATTCATAAAAATAATTTTCTGTTTCTTCTATAACTACTTTTCTTAATCCTATTAAAGCTACTAAATTTGGAATAGCCATTAATCCATTTACTATATCTGCTATAATAAAAATCATCTCTAAAGGCAAAAATGATCCTAATCCTACTAATAAAATAAATATAAATTTATATGGCTTTATTCCCTTTACTCCATATAAATATTCTATACATCTTTCACCATAATAATTCCATCCTAATATAGTTGTAAAAGCAAAAAATATAAGACCTATATTTACTATATATTTACCAATTATAGATATAGGAAGTCCTGCTTCAAAAGCTGCTGTTGTTAATGCTGCTCCTTCTAGATTTCCACTAAAACTACCTGTTATAACTATTACTATACCTGTCATTGAACAAATGATTATTGTATCTATAAAAGTTCCTGTCATTGAAATTAATCCTTGTCTTACTGGAGAATTTGTTTTAGCTGCAGCCGCTGCAATTGGAGCACTACCAAGACCTGCTTCATTAGAAAACACTCCTCTTCCAATTCCTCTTTGCATTGCTATTGATATAGTTATTCCAGCAGCACCACCTAAAGCTGCTTTAGGATTAAAAGCACTTTCTATAATAAGTGCAATAGATGATGGTATTTTATTAAAATTAAATATTAAAACTAGCATAACTCCTAATATATATAAAATTGCCATGAATGGCACTACTTTTTCTGATACCTTTGATATTCTTTGTATTCCTCCTAGCGTTACTAATGCTACTAACAATGTAACAACTATAGCTGTAACTATTATAGGTATATTAAACCCTATTTGTGCTGCATCTGCAATTGATTTTACTTGTCCAAAAGTTCCTATTCCAAGTAACGCAACTCCAACCCCAAATATTGCAAATAACTTAGCTAACCAATTTAATCCTAAACCATTTTTTATATAATACATTGGTCCACCAGACATTTGCCCATTTTCATCAACTTCTCTATATTTTATTGCAAGAACACCTTCTGCATATTTTGTTGCCATTCCAAAAAAAGCTGCAATCCACATCCAAAATAATGCTCCTGGACCTCCTGCTTTTATAGCTGTTGCTACACCTACTATATTTCCTGTTCCTATAGTTGCAGATAAAGCTGTACATAATGCTCCATAACTTGATACATCACCCTTAGCATCATCATCTTCTTCTTTTGAAAAGATATACTTAAAAGCTAATGGTAACCTAAAAATTTGAAGTAATTTAAGTCTTATGGTTAAATAAATACCTGTCCCAACCAATAATATTAATAATGGTGGTCCCCATATTATGCTGTCTACAGCACTTAGTAATAATTGAATTTTGTTTAACATAAAAAAATCCCCCTTAAAATTATTTTACGGAGGAGAATAGATAACACGAATAGGCTATATACTTATAACCTAAACTTTTACCCTATCCCCTGTCCTTTTACCTGAGAGTTTCAATAACTAAATTATTAGTTACCTTGCTCCTTCGGTGCTCTTTACGAGTCTCTCCAGAGGTTCGTCCAATAGCGGTCCTAATACCTGAAAGATTTACTTCTTCGGTGGATTTATAAAAATCACTCTCCCACTACCTTCAACCGAACGTTATTAAATTATAGAATTATTATATATTTATATTTTATTTATTTCAAGAATAATTTTAACAAAAGACTATATATAATATTATTAAATTATCAATATTAAGTATTTAATAATATTATATTTTTTCAATTCTTCATTTTTTGAATTAATTATTTCATTAATTATATTTTTTGCAAGAAATCATTGATTTTTTTCTTTATAAATATATACTATTATATATAATTAAACATAAAAAGGAGAACCATAAATGGATACTATATTAAGTAAGGAGTCTTTAAGAAAACTTTATGGTAGAATAAGCCCCTTCGAATTTAAAGATAATCTAATAAAATTAGCTAACCTAAATAAAGAACAATTTAACGGTACTGTTTTAGATGCAGGTAGAGGAAATCCTAATTGGACATCCTCAAAGCCTAGACAAGCTTTTTTTACCTTAGGACAATTTGCAGTTTCAGAATGTCAAAGAACATTTAGCATAGATAGCTTAGCTGGAATGCCAAAACAAGATGGAATTTATAATAGATTTGTAAACTACTATAACGAAAATACAACTGAGCCAGGGATAGAACTATTAAAAGATATAGTAGATTTTTGTATTGACGAGTTTAAATTTAATAAAGATAAATTCTTATTTGAATTATGTGATGGAATTATAGGTGATAACTATCCTTTTCCAGATAGGATGCTTTTACATATAGAAAAAATAGTAAACAGATACTTAATTAAAGAATTATGTGCAAATAATACATACGATAGTAGTTTTGATGTTTTTGCTGTAGAAGGCGGAACTGCTGCAATGTGTTATATTTTTGAATCATTAGTTGCGAATAATCTTCTTCATAAAGGTGATACTATTGCCCTAATGACTCCAATATTTACTCCATATTTAGAAATACCTCACTTACCTAATTATAATTTTAACGTAATTAGGATACATGCAAATGAAATAGATAACGAAAATAATCCAACTTATCAATATCCTATGGAAGAACTTGAAAAACTTAAGGATAAAAATATAAAAGCTTTATTTATTGTTAATCCAAATAATCCAGCTTCCATTGCGCTTAATGATAAATGTATAAATAATTTAGTAAATGTAGTTAAAAATTATAATCCTAATTTAATGATTATAACAGATGATGTTTATTGTACATTCATTAATGATTTTAAATCAGTAATTTCATATTTACCTTATAACACTATAGGAGTTTACTCTTTATCTAAATACTTTGGTGTTACAGGTTGGAGACTAGGAACTATATTATTAAACAAAAACAATATATTTGATGATTTAATTAAAAATCTTTCTGAGGAAGAAAAAATTAATTTAAATAATAGATATAAGCATATGAACTTAAA
Organism: Clostridium gallinarum; assembly: GCF_014836325.1. Lineage (GTDB taxonomy): Bacteria > Bacillota > Clostridia > Clostridiales > Clostridiaceae > Clostridium > Clostridium gallinarum. Next base: position 57,992 of record NZ_JACSQZ010000006.1, on the reverse strand, counting down.
TCCTGAGAATGTACCTTTTATTGATAGATTAGTTGCAGATAGTAGACAAGTTGCTCTAAATCATACAGCAGGCCTTTCTACTCCACAGCAAGTTCAAATGGCCTTATTCTGTGCTTCTGCTCTTGTAGATATAAATAACAATTATAAAGATTTAACAATAGAAATATGTAGAAGACGTAAGTCTCTTTTATTCCAAGGCTTAGAAATAAAACTTAAAGAAAATCCTATGGATGCTTCCTACTATACTGAAATTAATATAATTGAATGGGCTAAAAATAAATATAATGAAGATTTAGCTAACTTTATTTCTGAAAAATATACTCCATTTGATATATTATATGATTTAGCTAAAAACTATTCTGTAGTTCTACTAAATGGAGATGGCTTTGCTTCATCAGAATGGTCCTTTAGGGTTTCATTAGCAAACTTAAATGACAATTGTTATTACATTATAGGAAAAGCCCTAAAAAAGATATTAACAGATTTAATTAAAGAATACGAAAAAAATAAATTAACTCAAATAAATACTTCAAGAAAAGCACAGTAAAAGAGCTGTCATAAGACAGCTCTTTAAATGTAAAATGTAGAATTAAGAATGTAAAATTAAGGTTGTATTTCCTTCAGAAATACTTATTTTTTTATTTTCCAAAACTCCTTAAGGAGTTTTTTCCTAAATTCTTCATTCTTAATTTTTCATTCTTAATTCCCATAAAGTCTGTTTATAGCACTAAAGACGGCTTTTATTGATGCTACTGTTATATTACTATCTACACCTACTCCAAAGGTAGTTTTTTGTGTATCTACTCTCTTCATTTCAACATAGGCTGCAGCTTTTGCTTCTGAACCTTCTCCAAGTGAGTGTTCTATATAATCCATAATACTTGTTTCTACTAATTTACTCTTTACTAAGGCCTTCTTTAATGAGTCTATTGGTCCATTTCCTTTAGCCTCAACTGTTTTTTCTTCTCCATTATAGGAAATAGCAATTTTAATTTTAGTATTTTCTCTATTATCTTCTATACCATCATTATCTTCCACTTTAAATTTAATTAATTTAAATGGTCCCTTTACTTCTAAATATTCTTCAGTAAACTTGTCCATAATTACCTTTGGTGCTATTTCACCAACTTTTTCAGTTATACCTTGAATAATTTCACCAAATTCTTTATGCATTCTCTTTGGCATCTTGTAACCATAATGACTTTCTAGTACAAAGGCTACTCCGCCTTTTCCAGACTGGCTATTTATTCTAACTAAAGCTTCATATTCTCTTCCTAAATCTCTAGGGTCTATAGGTAAATACGGTACTTCCCAATGTTCACTACCTCTTTCCATATATTTTTTCATTCCCTTATTAATTGCATCTTGATGAGATCCAGAGAAAGCTGTAAATACTAATTCTCCTGCATATGGATGTCTTATATGAACTGGTATCTTACAACACCTTTCATATATATCTATAACCTTATTTATATCATCTAATTTAAGATTTGGATCTATTCCATGAGAAAACATGTTATAAGCTAAATTAATAATATCTACATTACCAGTTCTCTCACCATTTCCAAATAAAGTTCCTTCAATTCTATCTGCTCCTGCTAAAATAGCAAGTTCAGCAGTTGCTACTCCAGTTCCCCTATCATTATGTGGATGAACACTTAAAATAACTCTATTTCTATTAGAAAAATTTCTACTCATCCATTCTATTTGATCTGCAAATACATTAGGAGTATCCATTTCCACTGTAGAAGGTAAATTAATAATTGCTTTTTTATCTTCAGTTGCACCCCATGTATCTAAAACTGCTTCACATATTTCTAAAGCATATTCAACTTCAGTTCCTGTAAAACTTTCTGGAGAATATTCTAAATATATTTTCCCATTAAATTCTTCAGTATATTCCTTAACTAATTTAGTTCCCTCTACTGCAATGGCTTTAATTTCTTCCTTGCTCATATTAAATACTACATCTCTTTGTAATATAGATGTTGAATTATAAATATGAAGAACAGCTTCCTTAACACCTTCTAAAGCCTCAAAAGTTCTTTTTATTAAATGTTGTCTTGCCTGAGTTAATACTTGTATTTTAACTCCATCTGGAATTAAATTTTCATCAACTAATCTTCTTAAAAAATCAAATTCTATTTGTGAAGCTGAAGGAAATCCTACTTCTATTTCCTTAAAGCCTAATTCAACTAAAAGATTAAACATTTTAATTTTTTCATCTACTGTCATTGGATTAATTAAAGCTTGATTTCCATCTCTTAAATCCACACTACACCATATAGGTGCTTTTGCTATTTCCTTATCTGGCCAAGTTCTATCCTTTAATTTTATAGTTTGAAATTTTTTATACTTTTTATAATTCATTGTAAATGCCCCCTTTTAATTTAATAAAAAACCGCATAAACCCTCCTATATTTGGAGCGATTTACGCGGTACCATCCAAGTTTTAAACTTAATTTATTTAACGGTATAAATATACCGACAAGACCTACTTCCCCATTCAGTCTTATAGCTCCTGAGCAAGTTCAAAAGGGATTATATGTGAGCTCTCACCAAACCTCTACTCGCTTTGATTAATCTTACTTTTTACTACTCTCATTCTACGCTTTTATTTATTGATTTAATTAGTAATATACTATATTATTTATAATTTGTCAAACATTTCTAGGAATTCTTTATTAATTTTATAATTCTACTCTTCCTCTTATTTCACCATTATAAAAGGCTTTTATATTATTTATGACTTCTTTAAACAATCTATTTCTTGCTTCTACACTAGCCCAAGCAATATGAGGAGTTAAAACCAATCTATCCTTATTCTTAACTGAAACTAAAGGATTATCTAAAGCTATAGGTTCTACTTCAAAAACATCTAAAGCAGCTCCAGCAATAAGTTCTTCATCTATTGCCTTTGCAAGGTCTTTCTCCACAACTATAGGTCCTCTTCCCATATTAACTAGTATAGAATTTTTCTTCATTTTCTTAAGAGCCTCATAATTAATTAATCCCTTAGTATCATCATTTAATGGTGCATGAATAGAAATTATATCTGAAGTTTCTAAAAGCTCATTAAATTCAACTCTTTTATAGTCGCTATTTGAATTTTTTCCTGATGTAGAATAATAAATTACATTTACACCAAAAGCTTCTGCTATCTTAGCAACTCTTCTTCCAATAGCTCCAAGTCCAATTATTCCCCAAGTCTTACCTTCAAGTTCATAAAATGGATTACTTACATTTGTAAATAAAGTACTTTGTGCATATTCTCCTGATTTTACAAAATTATCATAATACGCAAGCTTATCATATAAAGATAAAACTGTAGCAAAAGTATGTTGTGCCACTGTATTAGTAGAATATCCAGCTACATTTGTTACTGCAATATTATTATTCTTTGCATAAACTATATCTATATTATTAAAGCCTGTTGCAGTTTCACATATAAGTTCTAAACTTTTAGCTTCTTTTAAGTTATTTTCATTTAATACTACCTTATTAGTTAATACTATATGAGCATCCTTAATTCTTTCTATTACTTCTTCTGGTTTTGTAGTATCATAATTAACTACATTTCCAAATTCCTTTAATGCATCAAAATCTAAATTACCTAGAGTTTGTCCATCTAAAATAACTATGTTTTTCATCTATTACCCTCCAAAATTACTATATTAATTTTAATATATCTTCTGGTCTATCTATTAAATAATCTGGCTCTGAAGCTTTTAAAGTATCTAATCCAATAAAAGTATAATTTACTCCACAAGTTTTACATCCAGCTGATTTTCCAGAATATATATCATAAATACTATCTCCAACCATCATTGCTTCATTAGGTTCTATACCTAAATCACTACAAGCCTTTAAACATGGATCTGGATTAGGCTTATGTAATTCTGTAGATTCTGGAGTAATAATTACATCCATATAATCATATATTCCAGCTACCTTCATTCCTCTAATTGCAAGCTCTGCTCTTTTTGAAGTAACTATTCCGATTTTTATATTTCTTTCCTTTAATCCATCTAATAGTTCTTTAACACCATCAAAGGCAAAACACATTGTGTCATGTATAGCTTCATTATATTCTCTATAATAAGCAACTAAATCATCAACATTATCTCTTTTAGCATATTTTTTAAAAGGCTCTCCTAATGGTCTACCAAAAAAATCTACTATTTCTTCTCTTGATAATTCCATTTGTAATTTATCCTTAAAAGTCTTTACAAAAGAACTATATATTAATTCATTTGTATCTAATAATGTTCCATCTAAATCAAATAATACTGCTTTTATCATATTTCCTCCAATTTATCTTACGCTTAAATTTTATTACTTTATTTAATAATAACATATTAAAATATACTTAGGCAAAATTACACATTCCTTCTTACAGGATGTCTAATTACAGTTTTCATTTTTTCTACACTACATCTCCTTGGATCTGATAAATATATTTCATGATGTCTTTTTATTTTTCCATCTTCATAAACTCCGCATATATCATCAATTAAGTTATTTTCTTTAATATACTCATCCATTTTAGCAGTAGTTTTATATTCCTCATCAAAAGAACCAATATGCATACATTGGACACATAATCCTTCGTTAAAAACTTCAAATCTTGCTTTACTTACATCTAAATTAGGCTTTTTCTTTTTAACTTCATTACAAGCAAGTTCAAAAATTTCCTTAGTAACGAATTCAGGTTGTCTTATCATAGATGTCCAAATATATTTATGTTTTTTACTAAAATCCATGTCATCATCTTCTAACCACCATAACCCTTCTAGAGGTGGAACAACATAATCAAAATATCCTTCTATTTCTTTTCTAATTTCCTTATTCATCTTTATTGTATATGATATAGCATATAACAACTCAATTGCCTTTGGATACTCCCCTTCTTTATCATTAGGATCTCCTTTTCCATCAACCATTATAAAGTTCATTTTAGGCACTAATATTTCCATAGGACTTGTTTTAGGTAAATATAACTCCTTATATTTCTTTTTATAATCTATTTTTTCCATAATAATTCTCCTATAACTTATTATAAATAATAATAAAAGTGTTAAAGCATCATATCCAGGATCTGCCTTCCAGCTCCAATTCACCTTACTATGATATTTCAATATTTACAACTAAATGTTGAAAATTATAAAAGTCAGAATAAAATATACTCTGACCTTTCTTTTTACTATCTATTAATTTATATTCTTAATCTAAAATCTATAAATTGGTGCAGATGGCGGGACTTGAACCCGCACGAGGATACCCCCGTCACCCCCTCAAGATGATGCGTCTGCCATTCCGCCACATCCGCATAATATAATTTTAATTTATTATAATATATTTTTCAATAATTATAAATATGTTATGATATAATCTTTAAGAAACTTATTAATATATATAAGTATTTTTATAATTTTAATATAAAAAAAGTGTTAAAGTATCATATCAGGTTCCGCCTTACAGCTCCAAGTCACCTTGCTATGATATTTTAACACTTCCAAACTGAAGGAAGGAAATTATAAGAACTCTAATTCTTACACTACGAATTTTACTATTCTGATAAAATTATCTACAATTTGTACATAGATATAATTTCCTAAGTAATAAAATAAGAGATAAACATTATATTCCTTGCTCCGTCGCATACGCTCCAAGTCAACCTCATACAATGTTTATCTCTTTGCTAACTGAAGGAATGAAATTAAAAATGTTATTCACTAGATAACATTTTTATAACTTTCTAAAAGTTATCTCATATATTATATGATGCCAAGGAGGACATATTAATGAAATGTATATCAATTTCTGGTGGTGCAGGACATGGTAAAGACACTCTTGCAAAAAAGCTTAAATTTATACTAGAAAGCAAAGGAAAAAAAGTTTTTATAATTCATTATGCTGATTACTTAAAAATGGTTGCAACTCAAGTCTATAATTGGAATGGAGTTAAAGATGATATTGGTAGAGATATTCTTCAAAAATTAGGAGATAAAATGAGAGAACAAGACGAGATGTTCTTGATTAATGAACTACTTCAAATACTGAACTTATCTAAAGATGATTTTGATATAGCTATAATACCAGATGCAAGATTTCCTAAGGAAATAGAATGTTTAAGAGCCATAGGGGAAACTATTTCTATACATATAACTAGATTAGATTATAAAAGTAATTTAACAACAGAACAAAATAACCATAAAACAGAAAGAGCATTAGACGATTACTCATATGACTATAAAATAGAAACTTACACAGACAAGGAAATAAAAGAAATAAACTCTATTATCGAACACATAATTTAAATGAAAAATTTAAAATTAAGAATGAAAAATTAAAGAAAAAAATCCTTCAGATTTTTGAAAAGAATGTGCTATGCACAATTGAAATTAAGTTTTGCTGTAGCAAAACCTCCTAAATTCTTCATTTTTCATTCTTAATTCTTAATTTATAAGATTGCTATGCAATCTTATATTAGTGTCCTATCAGTCCACTTTCATTTAATTTTTCTATAAATTTCTTACTTGCCTTATTAATAGGCCCTTTTAAGAATAATCCTATTATTATAAATATTACTCCATAGCTTAAAAGCATAAGTATATCTCTAGTTAGGTTTTCTTTAACTATACCTGCTACTGCTTCTCTCATTGCTGAAATTGCATAGGTAAAAGGTAGTAATGGATTTACTTTTTTAAAGAAACTTGGCATTACTTCTACTGGGAAGGTTCCTCCTGCTCCAGCTACTTGTATAACTAATAATATTACTGCTAGTGCCTTTCCTACATTTCCAAATATAGATACTAATGTATAGACTATAATAATAAATATTATACTACTTAATATACTGACGCCTATAAATAGCCATTTATTTAATACATAGCATTTTAATAAATACAAATCTCCTAAGGTAAGAATTATTGTTTGACACATTCCTATAACTCCAAAGGTTAATAACTTTCCAAAGTATTTTTCATAAGGTTTAAATTTAATTTTTTCTTTAAATCCATGGGGTTCAGTAGTTAAAAGTGAAACTAATATTAGGGATCCTACCCATAAAGCTAAAGTTGAATAAAATGGTGACATAGCTGATCCATAGTTAGGAATAGAAAATAATATTTCTTCTTCAATTTCTACAGGACTTGCTAAAAACTCACTTACAGCTTCCCAATCATTTTTTAAAAGAGATAATAATTTATCTATTTCACCTTCGTTATTTATTGTTGATAATTTCCTTGATATTTCTCCTAAGCTACTCTTTATAGTTGGCATTTCATTTCTTAGTTTTTCTATATCTTCCATTCCTAAATTTAATGCTTTATCTAAAGTATCAAGCAAACTATTTATATCTGGAATAGCTTCTCTTGCTTCTCCTATAAGCTTAATACTATTATCACTAATATTAGTTAGTTCATCTATTGCGTTATTTATAGCTGGAATATATGTAGAATCATAATTATTTAAAATATTGTTTATTATACTTTTATTACTTTCTATTAAAGTTTTAATTTCTTGAAGTTTAGTTTTATCTATAGGTTTTGCATTATTAATTTCACTTTGTATGTTTCCAATAATGTCTATTGCTGAATTTATTTTAGAACTTGCTAAATTTAAATCATTAACTATTTCTTTTATATTTTCATTAAACTTAGATAATGGCTCTAATGCTTTTAAAACACTATTAATCTTACTATTTATTTCTCCAAATTTAATACTAATATTATCAAGTCCATTTATAATAGCATTTTTATCTATAGTAGTATTTATAAGTGAGTTAATAATACCTTCTAAATTATTAAGTTCTCTATTTACTAATTCTAAATCAGATTTTACTACTGGTGCTACTTCTTTTAATGCTCCTTTTGACTTTTCTAAAGCATTTTTAGTATCAACTAATAAACTATCACTTGAAGACAAAGTCTCATCTAATAATGGAAGATTTTCTTTTGCTTTTTCTACTAAACCTTCTGCTTTTAAGCTTCCATCTGCTGCCTCATTTATTATATTTTCAATTTCAGGTATTCTTTCATTTAAGCTAATAATTCCATTCATAAGCTTTAATATTTTATCCTTAGACCCTTCTAAACTAACTCCTGCTTCATTTAGTATCTTAAATATTACCCCATCTACAGTTTCAATTATATTACTATCAACCTGCGACTTTATTGTAGTAACTCCCTTATCAGTTATTTTTGGTGCAATAGCATTGCTCTTTTCATTAACCTTATATATTAATATTGGCCTTTTAATTGGCCTATTAACTATTGATAAGGTTTCTTCTGTAAACTCTTCAGGAATTATTATAGTTGCATAATATTTTCCTCTTTCAACTCCAATATTCCCTTCTTCTTCAGAAACAAACTGCCATCCTAAACTCGTATTTTCTCTAAGTTTTTCTACAAGCTCATCTCCAATACTTATAAACTTATCTTGAAGATTTCCCCCCTTATCATTATTAACAATAGCAACCTTTATACCACCAGTATTCCCATAAGGGTCCCAACTTGCTCTTATATTAAACCAAGCATATAAAGACGGTAGTACAATAAGTCCTAATATAATTATTAATGCAACCCAATTTTTTAAAACACTTTTTAAATCTCTAATAAATATTTTAAATATATTTTTCATTTTTCCCTCCATATAAGGCTTATCTTTAGTAATAACTTTATTTTTCACCTAAATCAATAAAATTATTAAAACTTTTTAAATATACCTTACATAAAAAAGATAAACATTATATTCCTCGTTCCCTCCCATGCGCTCCAAGTCAACCTCACACAATGTTTATCCCTTTGCAAACTGAAGGATTTAAGTTATTTATTAAAATCTCTTCTAAAAGCTAATAATGCATTTAAATTATCATAAGAATACACTTCATTAGAAGTTTCATAGCCAAAAGCTCCATAAATATCACTTTCTATATTTAGAACTTGAAAGTTTTTCATTTTCTTTATTGATAAATCATACAGCTCTTTATCATTTATAACTTTTCCTATTAAAGCTAGGTTTGCATAAATAGATGTTGATTCTACTCTACTTTCTTCCATTGTATTAATATCATAAGTTGTTGAAATATAACCATACCATTTTAATCTACTTTTTAGCCAATTCACACTTTCACTTACATCTTCATGTACTTCTGCCTTATTTAAAATAACTAATATAGATAATAATGTATCTGCTTTTTCTTCATTATCATAAGCTTCCTTATCTCCATCATAGAACTTTCTATATAAAGGTAGCTCATTACTTATAAAACCATTATTAATAATTTCAAAAGATTTATTATATATATTCTTCCAATCTTCATCAAATAAAGATAGTATATCCATTGCATATAAATCTAAATAACATAAAGTAGTTACATTACTTTTGCCATATCCATCTTCAAAATCTATTAACCTATTATCTATAACTAAATTTTCCTTAATTCCATTTGCAATTTTAAGACCATAATATCTATATTTTAAACTATTAAATTCATTACTTGCTAAAATTAAAGATCTTGCTATTCTTAAATCATCTATAGTTGCTGAAACATTAGAAGGCTGATTTTCTTCAATCCTCCAACTTATTAGTCCATTTTTTAATATCATATTTTCTTTAATATATTTAAAAATATTTTCATATTCTATTTCATCATTATTATATAAATAGTAATTTAAGATAATACCTTGTGATTCAGATAGTATATCATGTCCCTTAGTTAAATCACCCTCTGTTTTTTTATTGCTATAGTTAGTATATATTCCCCCCTTATCATTCATTAATTTATTATTAATAAAATTTAATAATAAGCCCTCTTCTCTTGAAATTTCCTCAGTAGATATAACTGAAGGTAAATCCACCTTTTTTATATACTTATATAAATTTACATAACCTATGTATGATGCACTTAATATTATAATTAAGCCAATAACTATAATTTTAATTCTATTTTTCATAATATTTTATATTCTATCCTTTCTTATTTTCTCTTAAAACCCTTAAGGTTTTGTATATATTATCTAACTCTTCGTCTGAAATATTATCTAAATTATCTATTCTGTATTTAATAAATTCTATGGTTTCATCTCTAAAATTTCTTTTTTTATCCCTTCTTATATCTTTATTCACAATATAAGCAGCTATAGTGCTTGTTGTTATTCCTATAAAACCTATTCCAAAAATCATAAGAATTATAGCAACTAATCTTCCTAAACTAGTTGTCAATAATACATCCCCATATCCAACAGTAGTAAAAGTAACAAAGCTCCACCAAATTGCATCCCCAAAGGTCATATCCTCAAGTAATGAAATTATAACTGCTCCTAACACTATTATAATTGTCGTTACAATTAATAAGTAGTTAAATTTATTAACTTTGACTGTTTCTTTAATTTTATTCTTAAACTTAATAATTAAAATAATTAACAATATTACTTTTACTATTTCTATCCTTACTTTTAAATTTATAAAGTTTAATATATCTAATCTCAAAATTGCAATTCCAATAACTATAAAAGGAATTGTAGAAAGAAAATCTACAATGTTATTAATGATAAAATTTATCTTTTTCTTAGAAATAATTATTCTTATTATATAATCACATAAGAATAAGATACTTACAATAAAATTAATATAATAAAAGCTTTTTACAACCATTAAGGGAAGCTTATACATTAAATCTAAAATAAGCATAACAGAAAGCATTAATGCTAATAACCCTATAAACAATTCATATAAAGTTTTTCCTTTCATATAAGCACCTCTCAATTTATTATCTACTTATATTTTATATAGTAAATTCAATAAAAATGATAAAACCCTACGTTCTATATAAATATTTTATATTTTAGGTTGCAATATACAGTATAACTATATATAATAAAACTATACAGTTTAACTGTATAAAGTTTAACTATATAGAGGTGTATATGAAAAGAAATAAGAATTTACCACTTACTGAAACTACTTTCTATATTCTTCTTGCTTTACTAGAACCTGCTCACGGATACCTTATAATGCAAAAAGTCGAAGACTTAAGTAATGGTGAAGTAAGGCTAGCTGCTGGTACATTATATGGTGCTATAGAAAATTTAATTAAACTTAGTTTCATAAAGCCAGTTCCTAGTGATGATAAAAGAAGAAAAGTATATCAAATTACTGAAAAAGGTCGCGAAATATTAATACTTGACTTAGAAAGAATCAAGCATATGACAAGAATTACTGAAAAATCTTTAAATAATTAGGGGGATACATCTATGAAGGTTTTCAAATGCTTTATTGATTTTACTAAAGAAGAAAAATGGCTTAATGAAATGTCTCATAAAGGATATAAATTTACTAATAAATCTTTGGGATATAAGTTCAAAAGAATAACTCCTAAAGATGTTATTTATAAAATTGATTATAGAAACTTTAAATCTAATAAGGATTTTATTGATTATTGTACTTTATTTGAAGACTCTGGCTGGAAACATATTTATGGTTCCAAATCTAGCGGAAAGCAATATTTTGAAAAAACATCTCCTAATAGCCAAGAAGATATTTTTTCTGATAACTTATCAAAGGCTTCTAGATATAAAAGAGCCTCTAATATATGGCTTTCTTCTTCTATGAGCTATTTAGCACTATTATTTATATTTATTAATACGGGTGCTATAAATTTTGAAGCTTTTATAAACCCAAAATCTCTATACTATACTCCAGGATTATGGAATAAAACCGGAATAAATTTTTGGAAAAGCTTTTTGTTTGAAACTCCTTTTGCCTTATCAAGAGGTTTTATATGGCTTATTTTCCCTATATTTATATCATTTTATTTTTATTTTATATATAAATCAAATAAATTATATAAAAAAACTATAAATCAAAACTAAATTTTAAAAATAAAAGCCTCAGGAACTTCCTGAGGCTTTTTTCTTCTACTTTATTGTTGAAAATTTATATATGGTTTCCTTACTATATTCTTCTCCCTTTTTAAGAAGTGAATATTTTGCAAATACATTATCTCTACCAATTGGCGGACTTTGAGTTTCTATTGCTATAGCATCTCTTCTATTCGGCTTTTTATTACAATCTAAAAGTTCTTCATCTGGAAAGTTTTGAGTGTATAGTACAACACCATTTTGATTAGTATATACATCCATTTGTCTACCAGAATCTTTATGATAAAGTCTCATTTTAACATCATTTCCACTATTTAAAATCCAACAATGATCGTAGCCTTGTCCAATTTCCAATTGATAATCTTCTTCATTAATATCTCTACCAATAGTTTTAGGATTTGTAAAATCAAAAGGAGTTCCTCCAATTTCTATAATATTCCCAGTAGGCACTGAGTTTTCATTAAGCTCTACTAGAAAATCACTATCTATATATAAATGATGATTTAATATATTATCTTTACAATTACCACTTAAATTAAAGTAACTATGATTTGTTAAATTTACTAATGTATCTTCATCACTAATAGCTCTATAGGATATCTTTAATTCATTTTCTTCTGTTATTGTATATCTAACTTTAAGTTCTAAATTTCCTGGATAACCTTCTTCTCCTGATGGGCTTAAATAATCAAACTCAACATATGCTTCACTTTCATTTGCACTAGTTTTAGCATTTAAAAACTTTTTACTAAACCCTATATCTCCACCATGTCCTTGATTAACTCCATAATTTTTATTTAGCTTTAAAGTAGTATTGTTAACAGTCACTTCTCCATCAGCTATTCTTCCTGAAGTTCTACCAATTAAAGCTCCATAGTAAGAAGGATTTTCCTTATAAACATTAATATCCTTATACTTCATAACAACATTTTCTATTATTCCATTTTTATCTGGTACTAATACATCTGTTATTATTCCACCATAATTTAATACATTTATTCCAAAACCTTTTGAATTTCTTAAGCTATAACTTTCAACTTCTTTATTATTAAATTCTCCAATTAAAATTTTCAATATCTCCATAGTTTCACTCCTAAAATCTAATGTATGATAGTATATAAAACGTTACCATTATATTCATAATATATACTTTAAAAGTTAAAGAGTCAATTATTTTACTATAATTTTTAAAGGTTTTACTAAAATTTTATCAACGTATAAAAAAGATATGGAATTTATTGGTTGTTTGCACCAATAAACTTCATATCTTCTATAGCTAATAAAAATTTATATTACTAATTCAAATCTATATTTTTGTTCTATATCTGGATATTTTTCCTTATCTACTTCGCTTAGAAACATATCTATAGGTCTAGCATAGATTCCCTTGTCATCATATAAAGCTTTATATAAAACTAAAGTATCCTCTAAATTTTCATCATGATAATACAAATCACCTAATTTATAAATATCTATATTTCTATTTAGCTCTGTATGATATCCTTGCAATATTTTTGCTTCTTTATCAATATTTTCATCTCCATTAGCTTTACTTATAGACATTACAGCATAATACTTATCTTTAAAATGTTTATAAATAGCAGGATATTTTATATCTCTCATTTTTATAACTTACTCCTCCTGTATGCTTCTAGTAAATCCTCTTCCATATTGTTTTGGTACATGAGTTTTTTTATTTAATTTAGTTGCTGCTTCAAATGGCCAGTATGGATTTCTAAACATAGCTCTTCCTATAGCTACTAAATCAACCTCTTCATTTCCTATAATAGCATTTGCTAATTCTGGTTCATCTAGCTTACCTACAGCTATTACATCTACATCTAACTGTTCCTTTATTGCTCTTGCAAATGGAACTTGATATCCTGCATGAGATCCAATATTTCCACCTCCGGCAATTGGGCCTTCTCCTCCTGAACTAATATGGAATATATCTACTCCAGCTTCTTTATAAGCTCTTGCAAGTTCTATTCCTCTTTCTATTCCATATCCACCATCTACATATTCAGAAGCAGAAATTCTCATAATTAATGGCATATCTTCAGGCATTTCGCTTTTTGCAGCCCTTAAAACCTCTACTCCAAACTTAGTTAAATCTTTTCCATATTCATCATTTCTCTTATTCGTTAATGGTGAATGGAATTGATGAATTAAGTATCCATGAGCTCCATGTATTTCGATGGCATCAAATCCAGCCTTTACAGCACGTTTAACAGCTATTTTAAACTTATCAACCATTTCTTTAACTTCAGCTGTAGTTAATTCTCTTGGAGTCTTGCTATTTTTATCAAAGGCTATTGGTGAAGGTGCAACTGGCACTTCTGCATCTTCTGCCTTTCTTCCAGCATGGGCAATTTGTATTGCTACCTTTGCACCATATTTATGACATTCATCTACTATTCTTTTTAATGGTTCTATCTGCGCATCACACCATAGCCCCAAATCATAATCACTTATCCTACCATCTGGTTCAACATCTGTCATTTCAATAATAATTAAACCAGTTCCACCAACTGCTCTACTTACATAATGAACAAAATGCCAATCTGTAGCAATTCCATCCTTTTTCTCAACTGAGTATTGACACATTGGTGGTAAAACTATTCTATTCTTTAACTTAAGACCTTTTATCTCATATGTAGTAAATAAATCCTTCTTCATTATAAACCACCTTCCTTATATTGCTATTTATATTTAAGTATAAGTATTGTGATTTTATAAATCAAGTGCTATTGATTCTTAATTATAAAAATAAATTATATCAAAATTACCAAAATATTTATTTGACATAAAACTTGTCTTTACTTTATCATATATTTCAGTAGTTAATTATTTTGCTAGGTAGATATTATACATACTGCTTTTCTACCTAGCATTACTTTTTAAATAATATATTAAATTAATTATTTTTTAATATTAGTTGCTTTTAGGTTGTCCTAATTTCACTATTAAGTCATGTATAAAATTAGATCCTCTAGATATTAGTATGGCAGTTAACATTATTCCTACAAAAGGCCAGCTTGTATTAATTCCTAACAAGTTTAAAATATCCATTTCAACATCTATACAAATAACTAAAGATACAACCATTGCCCCTATCCTATCTATGGATATTCTTCCCTGTTGCCATACCATCTTTAATGTTTCCCAAACACTTTCAGATATTAAAGCTAAAACAAATATGCTAAATATTTTTTCCACAATCTCATCCTCCGTTTTATAAAATAACCTTATTACATCATATTTATCTTAGCTTTTAGTTGTACATTATTATTTTTATTATTTATCTTCTTCTCCTAAAAATTCTACTCCAATTTCCATATTATTTCCTTTTTCAGTTGCGCCTTTGAAAAATATTAATATTAAAACAATACTTATTAACCATATTGTTGCAATAAAAAATAGCATTTATATCACCTCTTCTATAAATGCTATTATCCCTAATTTTTTCAAATATATTTATGTTTTATTTAATAATTAATTTAGCTCCACCAAACATACCCGCTTCATTTCCTAGCTCCGCTAAAGCAAATTTAGTGTTTCTTGCTGCATGGAATGCATATTGTTTATAATATTTTGAAACTGTATTAATTATAATCTCTCCTGCTTTAGATACTCCACCACCTATTACTATTACTTCTGGATCACATACACAAGTAATGTAAGATAATGCTTTTCCTAATTTCTTTCCAAAGAATTCAATTATTTCTAAAGATAATAAATCTCCTTCTTTTGCTCCTTCAAAAATTGCTTTTGCTGATATATATTCAATTTTTCTAAGTACTGAAGGTGTATCTACTTCATCCATTAATTTATTAGCATACTTTACAATTCCTGTAGCTGATGCATATTGTTCAAGACATCCTCTTTTTCCACATCCACAAGTTTCTGATTCATCATCATTCATATGGATATGTCCAATTTCTCCTCCTGCACCATTTGCACCTGAAACTATTTTTTCATCAATAATAATTCCTCCGCCTACGCCAGTTCCTAAAGTAACCATTACAACATTTTTGTAACCTTTACCTCCACCTTTCCACATTTCACCTAATGCAGCAACATTAGCATCGTTTCCAGCCTTAACTTTTAATCCAGTAAGTTCTTCTAATTTTTTCTCTACATTTATAACTCCCCATCCTAGATTAACACATTTAAATACTGTTCCATCTTCACTAACAGGCCCTGGAACTCCAAGTCCAATTCCTTCTATTTCATCCTTTGATATTCCTTTTTCATTTAATTTATTAGATATCCCATTTGCAATATCAGTTAAAATTAAGCTTCCTCCATCTTGTGTTCTAGTTGGAATTTCCCATGTTTCTTCTAATATTCCCTCTGATTTAAATAACCCCATTTTAATAGTTGTCCCACCTATATCAATTCCAAATACATACTTCTTCATAACTTACTCTTCAACCTCTTTCTTTAAAAACTTTTTAAGTTTATAGTCTCTTAATATAAAATTTATTCTCTTTATAAATTTTATATTATTTTTTAATTGTGTTTTTTTTATTTGCTACAAATACTATTATATTTTATCATTTAATAAATTAAAATATAATACATAAAAAATAGTTAAAATTTATATATATAAGTTTTAACTATTTTTTCCCTTCTATTTTTACTATTTAATATAAATTTGTATTTTATCACATTAATCCATCTACTACATTATTAAGAATTAAAGAATACTTTTCATTTTTCACTCTAAAAACATGTAATAGTTTTTATTTTAATAAAATAAAAACACTAGACGTTAGCCTAGTGTTTTTCATGTACGAGATAAGCCGTAAGCGGAGTTCTGTATTAAGCAATCATCTATCTAGGCTTACTGTTACCAATAAGCTCAAGCGGTACACCCGGAAACGGAGCGGGCAACTCCAATATGTTTCCCTATTCGACCTTGCTCCAGGTGGGGTTTACATAGCCATCATGTCACCATGATGCTGGTGAGCTCTTACCTCGCCTTTCCACCCTTACCTAAGCAATATATCTTAATAAATTAAAATATATAATTACACATCTAAATCATACCTTTAGAGTGTCTTTTAACTTAGGCGGTATCTCTCTGTTGCACTTTCCTTCAAGTCGCCTTGACTGGACGTTATCCAGCACCCTGCCCTATGGAGCTCCGACTTTCCTCTCCTAGATCTAAGTCTAGCAGCGATTGCATGTCTTACTCGCAAAACTTATATTATCATAACTTCATAAATAATACAAATGAAAAATTTTACATTTTAAACAAATTGCAGTATTAAAATTAACATACACAATATTACCCAAGAGTAAAATCCTATACCAGAAAGTAATAAAGTAAGTATTATAAGAATAAAAATTACTAACCTAGCTGCAGGGTTAAGACATTTTCTGAAAAATATAGGACCTCCAGAACTAATATTTTTTCCTATTCCATCGAATATATCTTTAATACCATCTTGAAATACCTTTGACCATGAGTTTTTCTTTTTTTTATAATAAGACTTTCCCATACAATCTCTCCTAAATTGTTATCTTATTACTATACTATGCACAAAGATATAAAAATGCTTACATTTTCATAATGAAAAATTAAAAATTAAGAATGTAGAATTAAGGAAAAAAATCCTCCGGATTTTAAACAAATAGTACTTAGCACCAATATATTTCAAGTTTTGCTGTGCAAAACCTCCTTAATTTTACATTCTTCATTCTACATTATACATTCAAAGATTGCTTTGCAATCTTAAGCAAAAGTGTATGGGTCTTTACTGTGTTCTGAAATAATTACTTCCACATCTTCAAATTGATTTTTTATCTTATTTATAACTTGTAAAAATACTAACCATTCTGATAAGAAATGTCCTGTATCTATTATAGATACTCCCATTTCTTTATAATCGCTTGCAAAGTGATATGTTGTATCTCCTGTTATTATACAGTCAGCCCCTTTTCTATGTGCTATATCAAAGAAGCTACTTCCACTTCCGTTAATTACAGCTATATTTTGAACTTCTTCTGATGCTTTTACTACTTTTAAATTATCTATATTTAATTTTTCTTTAACTTCATTTATTAAAGTTTCTAATTTAATCTTCTTATCTAATCTAATAATTCTACCTAAACCTTCATTAGAATTTCTTGCATTTTTGTTTACTTCTATTAATTCCTTTGAATCATATCCTAGAATATTTACTATTGTTTCATTTAATCCGCCGCTAGCTGAATCTAAATTTGTATGACTAGAATAAAGGCTTATATCATTTTTTATAAGTTCTATTATCTTTTTACCAACTAATGTATCTGTTGTTATACTTTTGGGTTTTATAAAAAGTAATGGATGATGGGTAATTATTAGATTAGCACCTTTTTCTTTTGCTTCTTCAATTACTTCTAAAGTACAATCTAATGATAATAATATTTTTTTAACTTCATTATCTTTATTTCCAACCATTAATCCAACATTATCAAAATCTTCTTTTAATCTTATTGGAGCAAAGTCTTCCATTGCCTTAATTATATCTTTAATTTTTTTCATAACTATTCTTCCTTATAAAAAATTAATCATATTTGTTATTATATTTATTTTATCTTCAATTGCTGTTTTTCTTTCTTTAGCATTTATTGTACTATCTGTTATAAAACTAAGTATTTTTTTATAATTTTCTACTTTTGAATTTAAGAATTCCTTCATTAAAGGATGTCTTTGCATTAATAACTTAGGACTTACTTCATAATAAATAGAATCTAATTTAACTGACTCTCCAGACTTTTTTCTTACTTTAAATAATTCATAGTATATTCCATCTTCTTCACAAAGATCTTCACATATTATTTCATAATCATTATTATAAAGATACTCTCTTAAAACCTCTGGGTTTTGTGCAGGTACAAGTATTAAATATCCTATTGAACTTACTTTTTCTATATCATCCTCTAAGATATCTCTTATTAAATTTCCTCCCATTCCTGCAATAACTGCTACTTCAACTTCTCCATTTTCTAGAGGTTTAAGACCACTTCCTAATCTAAATTCTAATTCATCTCCAGCCCCTTCTAAAATAGCATTAAGCTTAGCCTTATCTAAAGGATCCTTATTTATATCAATTGCTATAGCCTTGCTACATAATCCGTTTTGAACAGCATATAAAGGAATGTAACCATGATCTGTTCCTATATCTGCTAAAACAGATGTATTATCAATATTTTCAATTATAAAATTTAATCTTTTGCTTAGTTCCATAAATTTCTTCTCCTTGCTAAATTAAAATTAGCACCAGTAGGTGCTAATCTAAATAATCTTTTAATTTTTTACTTCTTGAAGGGTGTCTTAGTTTTCTAAGGGCCTTTGCTTCAATTTGTCTTATTCTTTCTCTTGTTACATTAAACTCTTTTCCTACTTCTTCAAGAGTTCTTGCTCTACCATCATCTAATCCAAATCTTAGTCTTAATACTTTTTCTTCTCTTGGAGTTAAAGTATCTAAAACATTTATTAATTGCTCTTTAAGCATTGTAAATGCAGCTGCTTCTGCTGGAGCTAATGCATCATCATCTGGTATGAAATCACCTAAATGAGAATCTTCTTCTTCACCTATTGGAGTTTCTAATGACACTGGCTCTTGAGCAATTTTTTGAATTTCTCTAACTTTATCTACTGGTAAATCCATAACTTTTGAAATTTCTTCTGGGAAAGGATCTCTACCAAGTTCTTGTAATAATTGTCTTTGAACTCTTATTAACTTATTTATAGTTTCAACCATATGAACAGGTATTCTTATAGTTCTTGCTTGGTCAGCAATTGCTCTTGTAATCGCCTGTCTTATCCACCATGTAGCATAAGTTGAGAATTTAAAGCCTTTTCTATAATCAAATTTTTCAACTGCTTTAATAAGTCCTAAATTTCCTTCTTGTATAAGATCTAGAAATAACATTCCTCTACCAACATATCTTTTTGCAATACTTACAACAAGTCTTAGGTTAGCTTCTGCTAACTTCTTCTTAGCTCTTTGATCACCTTGTTCTATTCTATTTGCTAATTCTATTTCTTCTTCTGAAGATAATAGAGGAACTTTTCCTATTTCTTTTAAGTACATTCTAACTGGGTCATCAATAGCAATACCTTCTGGAATAGTTAAATCTAAGTCTAATTCTTCTTCTACTTCTTCTTCACCACTTGGTTCACCTATAACTTCTATTCCCATGGATTCTAATACTTCGTAAATTTTCTCTATTTGTTCAGGACTTAAGTCGATGTGCTCCACTTCATCCATTATATCTTTATATGTTAACGTACCATTTTTCTTTCCTTTATCAAGCAAGTTCTTAACGATAGCCATTTTATTAGATCTATCATCATTTTCCTTTTTACCTTGCTTAGCTTTTGTTTTTTCATCTAACATATTTTTACCTCCTTCCGTTATTGCCAACTGTACTTACACCTCTCTTTAGCTACTCATTAATTTTTTTAATTCAATTGCAATTTGTATAGATTCTTCAATTTTCCCCTGTGACTCCAAAATCTTTTGCTTTTGTTTTAACTCTTTTAGCTTTTCATTCAATTTATAGCTATCTATTTGTTTTATTAAATCCTGTATTAACTTTTTATTATCTTTTCCAATTAATACTTGTTGATCTTTTATTTTTACAATTTCCTCAATAGTTTTTAAATCTGTACATTTAGATTCTAAAAATGTGATTATATTATTTATATTACCCCTTTTAGCCTCTTTAATGATAGAAAATATCTCTTTATGTTCTGGAAGAATTAACTCTTCTTGGCTTATTAAATTAGAAATATAATTAAAGTATTCTTCTTCTAAACATAATTTCAATAAAGCTCTCTCTGCTTTCACATAAGCAGGTTCTTTATATAATTTTGTTCCATTATCTTCCTTGTTATTCATAAATTCTTCATTTTGTGTATTTTTTGTCATTTCTTTTGATAATAAATCATATAATGCTTGCTCTCTTATACCTGTATCTTCTGATATTTTCTTTATATAAATATCTTTTTCAATAGGATTTACTTTAGCTAATATTTCAGTAACTTTTTTTCCATACTTTATTAGATCATTATTATCTCTAAAGTTTAGGCCTTCTCCTGCCTTCTTAATCCTATATTCAACTAATCCTTCTGCCTGATTTATTAATTTTATAAATGCATCTTTACCATTCACTCTTACATACTCATCAGGATCTTTTCCTTGTGGAATACTTAATACTCTTACATCAAAACCTGCATCTTTTAATATTTCTAGTCCTCTCATAGTTGCTGTTTGACCAGCTACATCTGCATCATAAGAAATTATCACCTTATCTGCATATCTCTTTAGGAGTCTAGCTTGATTAACAGTTAATGCTGTTCCTAACGAAGCTACTACATTTGTAATTCCATACTGATGCAAAGTTATAAGATCCATGTATCCTTCAACAATAATGAAATATCTTTCCTTCATATTACTTTTTATTGCAAAATTTAACCCATATAAATTAGTTCCTTTTTGGAAGACTAAAGTTTCTGGAGAATTTAAATATTTAGGTTTAGAATCGTCTAAAACTCTACCTCCAAATCCTATTACCTTACCCCTATAATCAAAAACTGGAAACATAACTCTATTTCTAAACCTGTCATATTTATTTCCTGTTTTCTCTGAAGTTAGGACTAATCCCGCTTCTAAAAGTAAGTTCTCATTGAATCCTAATTTTCTTAAATGAAACAATAAACTGTTCCAACTATCCTTTGCATACCCTAAACCAAACCTATTTATAGTTTCCTGCCTTATTCCTCTGTTTATAAAGTAGTCCTTTGCTATTTTATTATTTTTTAAATTGGAATAAAAAAACCTACCTGCTTCTACATTTACTTTATAAAGTAATTCTTTTTTCTTTACAGTTGGATTTACTCTTTTATCCTCTTCTAAAATAATATTAGCTCGATCTGCTAGGTACTTTACAGCATCTATAAATGTCATGTTTTTATTTTTCATAACAAAAGTAATAACATTACCAGATTCTCCACAGCCAAAACACTTATATATTTGTTTTTCTTGAGAAACTGAAAATGAAGGAGATTTTTCATTATGAAATGGACATAATCCTGAAAAGCTTCTTCCGGCTTTTTTAAGCCTAACTGACTCAGATATTATATCTACTATGTCATTTTCTTCTTTAATTTTTTCTAGAATCTCTTCAGAAATCTGCAAGGAGATTCACCTCCTTACTATTAATTTTCGTCAACTTATATTGATTTCGACATTTTTTATAAAATTCCTTCTTAAATTTAAAAAAATTATGTTTTTTTATAAAATCTTCTTTATTTATATTCTTTATCAAGTCAAAAAATCCTTCATAATTTATATTTTATTTTACCTAAAATTTAATATATTACCATTTTAGGTACAAATAATGTATTAAACATATTTAAACAATAATCATCACTCATACCAGATATATAATCTGATACTGCTCTTTTTAATCCTTCTTCCTTTGCTATTTCCTTATATATTCCTGGAAGCTCATTTTCATGAGTATAAAAATAATTTATTAAGTTTTCCAATACAAATTTAGCCTTGTTTCTCTCTATCTTTAAAATATCTCCTAAATATACATTTTTAAACATAAATCTTCTAAGTTCAGTCATAGCCTCCCAAACTTCTTCACTAAATGCTATATCAAAGACTCCATTATTTAAAGTTTCAGTCGTATTTATAATTACATCTTTAACCAAAGTATCTATTCTTTGTGAGTGTGTTTTACCAAGTACTTTTATTACTTCCTTAGGTAATTCTTCTTCACTCAAAAGTCCAGCTCTTATTGAATCATCTATATCATGATTTAAGTAAGCTATTTTATCACTAACTTTAACTACTCTTCCTTCTAATGTTTTAGCTTTATTTTTACTATTTTTACTTAATCCACTATGATTTAAAATTCCATCTATAACTTCTTCTGATAAATTTAAGCCTCTACCATTTTTCTCAAGTTTTTCAACTACTCTAACACTTTGTTCATTATGCCTAAATCCTTCATCTAAAAACTTATTCAATACTTCTTCACCATTATGTGCAAAAGCTGCATGACCTAAATCATGGCCTAAGGATATAGCTTCTATTAATTGTTCATTTAAACCAATTCCAATTCCAATTGTTCTTGCTACTTGTGATACTTCCAATGTATGAGTTAATCTTGTTCTATAATGATCTCCAAATGTTTTTATATAAACTTGTGTTTTATGTTTTAAACGTCTAAAAGATTTACAATGTAGTATTCTATCTCTATCAATCATAAAACAAGTTCTCATAGAATCTTTTTCTTCATTATTTTTTCTCCCTAAGGTTTCACTACTAAATTGAGCTTGTTTAATCAATGTCAACCTTTCAAAACCTTCCATTTTTTCTCTTACATTCATATTTCACACCTCTATATAACATATTCTATATTTTTCTCTATTTTCCTCTATTTAAACATATTTTATAATAATATATTTAATACCTAGTATATTTTCTTTTTTTTACTAATATCCTAATAATAAGTAATTATTAAGGAGATAATAATGGAAAAATCATTGTCTAATTTAAAAGATGAACTTCTTCCTATAGAGGAAATTAAAAATAAAATTTTAATTCATTATAATTTAGAAAACGCTTCTATAATTAATATAAAATTTAAAGATACAGAAAAACAAAGAGCAGTATATAGAATAAATTCTTATAATGAAAGTTTCTGTTTGAAGAAGGTATATTATAACGAGGAAAATCTTTTATATGTATATTCAGCAATGGAATGGTGTTTTATAAGTGGAATAGATGTTCCAAAACTTTTGCCAACTATTAATGGAAATAGATATGTTAATTATAAAAAAATGCTATTTATCTTAACTCCTTGGCTTGATGGAGATAAATGTGATTTTGATAATCTACATCATGTTTTATTATCTTCTAGAACACTTGGAAAATTACATAGAACATCGACTAATTTTACACCTATAGAAGGAAGCTGTAAAAGAGAAGGATTTGAAAATTATAGTGATTCTATAGCTAAGCATTTTAATCAATTGTTAATAAGCATCAATAATGCTCATAAATATAATGATAGATTTTCTAAAATTTTTTTAGATAATCTAGATAAAAATTTAGAACTTGCAAAACTTTCCTTCGAGATATCTTCATCAATAAATTCTAATGAATTATCACGTTCTCTTTGTCACGGAGATTACGTGAATAAAAACATTTTAGTTAATGGAAATAAAATTTCATTAATAGATTTTGATAAATGTAAAGATGATTACTGCGCAAGAGATTTATCCTACTTTTTAAGAAGATTATTAAAAAGAGAAAACACTAATTGGCAAATTAATTTAACTATGAAAATATTAGATTCATACAAAGAAGAAAATAATTTGACAGACTCTGATTTAAAATATATTCTAGCTTATATCGCATTTCCACAAAAGTTTTGGAAATTATCTAGAGATTATTATAAAAATATAAGAAAGTGTAATAAAAACTCCTTTATTTCTTTATTAGAAAAAGGACTTAATAAAAGTGAAAATCAGTTAGACTTTACTTATGAACTCCTAAATACTTTTAGAAGACACTACAACGTTAAAATGTAAAATGAAGAAGGTAGAATGTAGAATTAAGGTTAAAACTCCTTCGGGAGTTTTTTTCATTAGATTTAAAATTAATAATGTTAAATAAAAAATCATCAAGGATTTTTTTAAATTGGGATTTAGTAATTTGGCACAAATTACATCAATAATTTTACATTTTTAATTCTTCATTTTACATTAAAATAAGGCTGCTTTTGGGCAGCCTTATTTATTATCTATCTTTTATTTTTTACTTGAGCTTGTGCAGCTGCTAACCTAGCAAGTGGCACTCTAAATGGTGAACATGAAACATAATCTAAACCAATATTATGGCAGAATTCTACCGATGATGGATCTCCACCATGTTCTCCACATATTCCAACCTTAAGATTACTCTTAACAGATCTACCCTTTTCAGTAGCTATCTTAACTAAAGCACCAACACCCTTTTGGTCAAGTTTAGCAAATGGATCTTGTTCGTAAATTTTCTTATCATAATAGCTAGTTAAGAATTTAGCAGCATCATCTCTTGAGAATCCAAATGTCATTTGAGTTAAATCATTTGTTCCAAATGAGAAGAAATCAGCTTCTTTAGCTATTTCATCCGCTGTTAATGTAGCTCTTGGAATTTCAATCATAGTACCTACTTTGTAGTCTAATTTAACTCCTTTTTCTTCCATTACAGCTTCTGCAGTATTCACAACTACATCTTTAACATATTTTAATTCTTTAATTTCTCCAATAAGTGGAATCATTATTTCTGGAACTATCTCATATCCTTTTCTTGTCTTAACATCTATAGCTGCTTCTATAACTGCTCTAGTTTGCATTTCAGCTATTTCAGGATAAGATACAGCTAATCTACATCCTCTATGTCCCATCATAGGATTAAACTCATGTAGTTCATTAATTGTCGCCTTTAATTCTTCAACAGTGATGTCTAAATCATTAGCTAACTCTTTAATATCTTCTTCATTATGTGGTAGGAATTCATGTAATGGTGGATCTAAGAATCTTATAGTTGCTGGCAGTCCTTCTAAAACTTCATAGATTCCAATAAAATCTTCTCTTTGCATCGGAAGTAATTTTTCAAGAGCTTTTCTTCTTTGTTCTTCATTTTTAGCAACTATCATTTCTCTAACTGCCATAATTCTATCTTCTGCAAAGAACATATGCTCAGTTCTACATAATCCGATACCTTCTGCACCAAATCCTAATGCTTGTTTAGCATCTCTTGGCGAGTCAGCATTAGCTCTAACCTTTAATGCTCTAATTTCATCTGCCCATGCCATAAATGTAGCAAAGTGACCTGATATTTCTGGTGTTACTGTATTTACAGCTTCGCCATATACATTACCAGTTGATCCATCTATAGAAATATAATCTTCAGCAGTATAAACTTTTCCATTAACCTCTACAGTCTTAGACTCTTCATTAACCTTTAAGGTTCCACATCCTGCTACACAGCAAGTCCCCATTCCTCTTGCAACAACTGCTGCGTGAGAAGTCATTCCTCCTCTTACAGTTAAAATCCCCTTGGCTGCTATCATACCTTCTATATCCTCTGGTGAAGTTTCAAGTCTTACTAAAACTACACTTTCACCTTTTTCATTTCTCTCCTTAGCTTCTTCAGCAGTAAATGCAATTTTACCACAAGCAGCTCCTGGTGATGCAGCAAGTCCTTTTGCTATTGGGTTAGCTTTCTTTAAATCATCTGAATGGAAAGTTGGATGAAGTAAAGAATCAAGTTGAGATGGTTCAACCTTTAAAATTGCTTGTTCCTTAGTTAACATACCATCTTCTACTAAATCAACCGCTATCTTTAATGCTGCTTGAGCAGTTCTCTTACCATTTCTTGTTTGTAAGAAGTATAACTTACCTTCTTCAATAGTTATTTCCATATCTTGCATATCTTTGTAGTGATTTTCTAATGTATGGACTATATCAGTAAATTGTTTATATATTACTGGATTTTGCTCTTCTAATTTTGAAATTGGAAGTGGTGTTCTAATTCCTGCAACAACATCTTCACCTTGAGCATTCATTAAATATTCACCGTATATTTTATTTTCACCAGTTGCAGGATCTCTTGAGAATACAACTCCTGTTCCTGAAGTTTCACCCTTATTACCAAATACCATTTCTTGAACGTTAACTGCAGTTCCCCATTCCCCAGGAATATCATTTAATCTTCTATACACAATAGCTCTTGGATTATTCCATGATCTAAATACAGCTGTTATAGACTCTATTAATTGAGTTTTAGGATCTTGAGGGAAATCTTCTCCTCTTTCCTTCTTGTAAAGTTCCTTATATCTACCAACTAATACTTTTAAATCCTCAGCAGTTAAATCAGTGTCAACTTCAACACCCTTTTCTTCTTTTATTTCATCTATTAGATTTTCAAATAATCTCTTTTCAATACCCATAACCACATCAGAGAACATTTGAATAAATCTTCTATATGAATCATATGCAAATCTTGGATTATTAGTTAAGTTTGCCATAGCAACTACTGATTCATCATTCAATCCAAGATTTAAAACTGTATCCATCATACCAGGCATAGAAACTCTAGCCCCTGATCTTACAGATACTAAAAGTGGCTTAGTTAAACTACCAAATTCTTTACCTGTTAGTTTTTCTAATTCAGATATTTTTTCATGAATTTCTTCAATAATTTCTGGTGCAATTACTTTACCATCCTCATAATATTTATTACAAGCTTCAGTAGTAACTGTGAATCCTTGTGGTACAGGAATTCCTAGTAGAATCATTTCTGATAAATTTGCCCCTTTACCTCCTAGAAGGTTTTTCATTGACCCATTCCCCTCATTAAAAAGGTAAACATACTTCTTTTTCTCCATCTCAATACTCCTCCGTTCAATCGATTTGTAATATATACTAACAGTACTTTAATACTGTAGATACCCTTTAAAAATTACCCTTATTTTTAATTTCCCTCACCCAATTTAACGAATAGTTTAGTTATGTTAGTTTTTGATATTTTACCAATAATTTTATATAACACTTTATCTTTTGGAGAATTTTCTATCTTTTCAACTATAGGAATACTGTCTATCTCATGCTCAATAATTTTTTTTGCTAAATCATAAGCACTATCTTCAGCATTACCACAAATTATATTAGGCATTCTTGTCATAATGACCCCAACTGGAACTTTATGAATATCCGTCCCACCTATAGCATTTTTTAAGAAGTCTTTTCTTGAAACAGCACCTACTAAAAATCCATCACTTTCTATAAATAATGTTCCTACATCATTTAAAAACAAGAATACGATTGCATCATATACTGTCGTTTCTTCACTTACTGTAACCGGTTTTGACATAATTTCACCAGCTAAAACTTTAGATATATTTTCCAAAACTCTTGTATTTTGAGCTTCTCCTAAATATACATAACCAACCTTAGGTCTAGCATCTAATATTCCTATCATAGTTAAAATAGCTAAATCAGCTCTTAAAGCAGCCCTAGTTACTCCTAGCTTTTCAGCTATAGCTTCACTAGTTACAGGCTGTCCTTTTTTAACTATCTTTGCTATTTCTTCTTGCCTTTGCGATAGTTTCAAATTTATCCCTCTTTCTAACTTAACAGAAATATTCAGATAATTTTGATTAGTCTGATATTTACATACTAATTATAACATTTTATATCCATTTGACTATACTTAATTTTCTGAAAAATAAACCATATTATCCGAATATTTCCATTTCCTTTATTTTATCTTATTGATTTCCTGTTTCTCTCTCTTTTACTCTTAATTACTCTTCGTCATCAAACTTAACAGTATATGTAAAAGAATTTTCATTTAACTCATCATCTTTGTTTACTTTCTTTTTATAAATCTTGTAATCATCTCCACCAAATTTATCATTTTTTACTTCATTAACTTTATTTTTTATTTTACTTGCAACATCAGTTGCTGTATCCTTAATATCTACAACTGTTTTACTTATATATTTGTTAACTACCTCAACACTTCCATCTGCCTTAGTTATTTCTATAGTTATTTGTGTAACTACTGCTGCAATTATAACAAAAGCTAAAACTGGAGGAATAATAATTGCAATTACACCAGCTGCTATTCCTGCATTAACAGGAACATCAACTATTTCTTTTCCATCTTTACTAATTCTTATTCTAGTAACATTTCCTTTATTTATTAATTCTTTAAGCCAACTTTTTAATTCATCAATACTTTCAGACTTAATTTGGCTATTTGCTTCTGCATCGGCTTCTTTTCTATTTTCAATATAGATAATAGCTTCTAAAACATCACCATTATTTATTTCTAGCGCACTTTTAGCTTCTGCATATGTTACACCTGTTCTCTCTATAACTTGATCTACTTTTTCTAAAGTTATTTCCATAAATAATCACTCCTTTATATAATTTAACATTTCTAAACTTTTTGGTTTTTTGGAATAATTTGAAGATATAATAAATGTAGTTATTTTTCTTATATCTCTTCTAACATCGTCATTTATATTCAACTTATATATTTTATCCATTGGTGTCTTAAGTAAAAACTTTATAGAATTATATGCTGGTTTAGAGATATAAATACCATGCTCTCTAGGACATTCTTCACATACTCCTCCATAATTAGAAAGAGAAATATAATTTGATACACCTATATTCTTTTTACATATAGAACAACTATCTAAATTTAATCCATATCCTGTTTCTTTTAGTAGTTTTATTTCAAAAGATCTTATTAGTAACTCATAATCAAGAGCATCAGTGTTAAGTAAATACATACAAGTTAAAAAACTCTTAAATAAATTTTGATTAGTTTCTCCTTCTTCTACACATATATCTATAAGCTCACATATATAAGATGAATAAGTTAATTTATCTAAGTTGTTTAATAATCCTTGAAATGAATTAATTATTTTTCCTTCTTGAAGGTTATATAAGTTTTTTCCCTTAAATAAAACATATTCTCCATAGCATAGAGGCAAAGTAATAGAAAGATATTTACTTTTACTTTTTCTAGCCCCTTTTGCTATAGCTGTTATTTTTCCAAACTTATCCGTATATAACCAAACCAATTTATCATTTTCTTTAAATTCCATAGTTTTAATAACTACAGCATTCACTTTATGTAATGACAGAAAAATCATCCCCTTATTTATTTACCTTTTTATATCCTAACTCCTTTAATAGGTTTTGATTATCTCTCCATTCTTTTCTAACCTTTACCCATATTTTAAGATTTACTTTAGCTTGTAAAAATCTTTCTATTTCATATCTAGCGCTTTCGCCTATTCTCTTTAAAGATTGACCATTTTTACCTATTATAATTCCTTTATGAGAGTCTTTTTCACAAAGCATATCTACTTCTATGTGCCAAGTTCCATTAGGACTTTGTTTCATTTGAATTATATCTACAGCTATCCCATGCGGAATTTCTTCTCTTAATGTTCTTAAAGCTTTTTCTCTTATTATTTCTGAAATAACAAATCTTTCTTGAACATCAGTTATCATATCATCTGGATAATATTTAGGACCTTCTGGCATAGCTTCTATCATAAGTTCTACTAATTTATCTACATTCTTTCCCTTTAAAGCAGATATTGGAATTATTTCTTTAAATTCTAACTCTTGTGAATACATTTGAAGAGTTTTTGCTACTCTTTCTTGAGTAAATTCATCTATTTTATTTACTACTAAGAATATAGGAGCCTTTTGATTCTTTAATGTTTCTATTATAAACTTATCTCCTCTTCCTATCTCTTCTTCAGGGTTTATTAAGAATAATACAAGATCAACTTCCTTTATAGAATCTTTTGCAGCGTTAACCATGTATTCTCCTAATTTATGCTTAGGTTTATGAATTCCTGGTGTATCTACGAATACAATTTGATGATTATCACCCGTTAATATTGTTTGTATATTATTTCTTGTTGTTTGTGGTTTATTTGATACTATTGAAAGTTTTTCTCCCATTATTTCATTTAATAAAGTAGA
The DNA here is from genome assembly GCF_014836325.1 of Clostridium gallinarum. Lineage (GTDB taxonomy): Bacteria > Bacillota > Clostridia > Clostridiales > Clostridiaceae > Clostridium > Clostridium gallinarum. The sequence goes on along the minus strand of NZ_JACSQZ010000006.1, from coordinate 27,524 downwards.
CTTCCCAACATTTGGTCTACCTACTATCGTTACAAATCCTGATTTAAACATTTTTCCTCCTAATTTTAACCCAAAATAAATAATTTAACCTTAGGTTATATTTTAAATAACTCTTTTGTTATTATTGCTTTTTTAAATTATAGCATTCTTAAAGATTTTTATCATCTTTTTAAGTAAATTAAATTTTAAAAATAGTAAATATAAATAAAGTAAGTAAAGTCCCAAATAATGCACCTACTACAACTTCAAAAATAGAATGTACATTTGAGTCAACTCTACTTTGTGCAGTTATAAGAGCCATTAAATAACTTAGCATTATACATATTGGTTCTTCTGTTATTAATGATATTGCAGTAGCCAATGAAAAAGATAATGCACTATGTCCACTAGGCATTCCACCTCTTAAAGGTGTGCCTTCTCCATATATTGACTTTACTATTAATGTTGCAATTGTTACTACTACTAAGGCTATTAAAACCATATAAGGATCAGATTCCTTCATTTTATGAATTACATCATCAGAAATCAATGAAATCTTATCCCAAAATATAATATACCCTACTACTAAAGCATTTACTGCAGTAATTAAAACAGCTCCAGCAGCTGCATTCTTCGCAATTTTAGCTAATGGATGATAATGATTAGTAGACATATCTATAGTAGCCTCTATAGCTGTATTTATCACTTCCGCAGCTAGTACCATAGTAATTGTTATAGCTAAAATAAGAAATTCAGCTTTTGATATATCTATTACAAAACAAGCTAATAGAACACATAAAGATGCAAATAAATGAATTTTCATATTTCTTTGTGTTCTAACAGTTTGTATAATTCCTGTTATTGCATAATTAAAGCTCTCTACAAGCTTTTTTATTTTCATAAACTCCCCCCAAATATAGTATTATCTCGTAATATCTAATTTATTTAATATTTCTTCTTCTCTTTTTCTCATTATTATTTTATCTTCATCAATCATATGATCGTAACCAAGTAAATGTAAAATAGAGTGAACAACTAAATAACTTACCTCTCTTTCATATGAATGACCATATTCTATACTTTGTTCTTTAGCCTTTTCTAAAGATAAAACCATATCACCTAGTATTAATTCATCTCCATCTTTAAAAGTTTCATCAAAATCGAAATTTAAATACATATCCTTATAAACTTTACCTTCTTCAAAATCTAACATTGGAAATGATAATACGTCTGTTTCTCTATCAATATTTCTTGTTTCATTATTTATCTCTTTTATTTCTTCATTATCTACAAATAATAATGATATTTGGTAGTTTATATTTACTCCTTCTTCCTTTAGAGCAAATTCACATACTTTTGTTATTTTATCAATAAATTCATCTGTTACTTCTAACTTATTTTGTCTATTTTCTGTATATAACATAACTTTCTCCTTTATATCATAAATTTATAATTTAAAGTTAAAAACTAATAAAAAACTCCCAAAGGAGTTTTTTATATTGCTAATAATTTAACTTTTCATCTTCTTTTCAGTCGGATATTCTACTCTATGATGATATATTCCTTCTAAAGTCTTTAAAAAGCTTTTTCTTATTATTTCAATATCTTTTAATGTTAAATCACAATCTATTAATTGCTTACTATTTAATTTATCCTTTATTATATTGTTGACCATTTCTTCAATTTTACCTTTAGTAGGCTCAGGTATTGATCTTACAGAAGCCTCTACACTATCTGCTAGCATTAATATTCCTGATTCCTTCGTATTAGGTATAGGTCCTGAATATCTAAAATCCTCTTCCTTTATCTCTTCTGGCTTTTCCGATTCATTTTTACTCTTATAATAAAAATACTTAACCAATGTTGTTCCATGATGTTGTACTATTATATCTTGGATAACTTGAGGAATATTATGTTCTTTAGCTAATTCTATTCCGTCCTTAGTATGAGATAAAATAATTAACGCACTTAAATTTGGAGTTATTTTATCATGAGGATTTTCTCTTCCTATTTGATTTTCTCCAAAGAAATAAGGCCTCTTAGTTTTACCTATATCATGATAATATGCTCCTACTCTAGCTATTACAGGATTGCCACCAACAGCTTCTGCTGCAGCCTCAGCTAAATTTGCTACCATCATACTATGATGATATGTACCTGGAGCTTCCATTAATAATTTCTTCATAAGTGGTTGATTAGGATTAGACAACTCTAATAATTTTATATTGGTAACAACATCAAATATAGATTCAAAAAATGGTAATAATCCTACAGCAAGTATTCCGGAAAGTAATACTGCAATAATTGTATAACCTGTTTGTATTAAGTTTTCCTTTAGATTATTTGATGAAATCATTCCTATAGTTAAAGTAATTATTAATAATATAACAGTCATATATAAAGTAGAATATATAATATCATTTCTTTGTTGTACTTTTTTAAGTGCAGTAGCTCCTAGTACAATGCCAATTATAGATATAACTATAACAGATGGATTGAATCCAACAATTATAGAAACAAATACTAAATTTAATAAATTTACGACTAAAGAAACTTTGTGATTTATTAGTATTGTCATAAGCATGGCCCCACAAGCTATAGGAATTAAATAGGAAGAAATTATATTAAACCCTATAGAAAGTAATAAAGTTATAATATTTATACTATTAATCAATATCATAAATTTATCATTATTAAATATACTTGGACTTTCTTTAGATATATATCTATATTGAATATATAATATCAATGCTACTAGTATTGCTAAAGAAATAAATGAGGCTACATAGCTTTTAGTTAAACCGTTATTTAACAATCCTAATTCTTTTAATAACTCTATTTGTCTTTCAGTTACAGGTTCTCCTTCTTTAACTATAATTTGATTTTTCTTTATTATTTCTTTTTGTACATTTCTTTCTGCTTCTTTTATATTCTCTTCCATTTTTTCAGTGTCAATAAATAAATTAGGATTTATTTGTGAATAAACTATAGTCTTTAATGTATCTTCTAAATTTCTTTCAAGATTATAAACTTCAATTTCATCATTAGCATATTCTTTTGCTTTTTGTATAGCTTCATAATCATTTTCACCTATATTATTTTTATATGCCTTTTCTAAAGCTTGTAATGTTATATTTTTTATTTCTGAAACATTTGAAGATCCTAAACCTAGCAATATATTATACTCATCATCTGTTAATCTAAAAATATCTATTTTTTTAATTTCTGATAATTTCTCACTATCATCCTTATTAGTTGATAATTCAGTAGCTAATTTATTGAATAATTTATTTATATTATCAACAGCCTGCGTTTTAACTTCACTTTTAGCAGTATATTGAATATCTTCTTTTGCCTTTGCTACAGCCTCTTCTATCTTCTCTTTAGTTGCAATTTCGTCAACAGTGTCAATAGGTGCCTTTATGTCAACAGTTGCAATATCTCCCACAGATAAATTATGCTTTTTAGGTGCAATAGTACTTAATAGAATTGTATATATAACTATAAATACTGTTATATATATTATTCCTTTTTTATATCCTTTGTTTTCTCTTTTTTCATCCTTCTTTAAAAACAAGTTCATCCCCCTTTACCAAAAGTATTAATAATCTATAGGTTCACTATTTACTATATTTTGCTCTACAATGAAAACTACATTAACTATAATATCTTCACTTGAATCTTCTTTAGTTGTAATTATTCTATCTACAATCTTTGCTTCTCTTGTTAGATTGTTATAAAGAGATTCCTCTAGCTCCTTAACTGAATTATTAATTATTTCTTCTTTAGTTAACTCTACCACAACCTCTTTCTTTTCATAATAATTTACCTTAGTAAATATTTTCCCACTTTCCTCTATTTTATCATAATCTTTAAAATCTTTTATAGCTTTTTTGATATAAATTTTCTTTCCTGATATATTTAAATAAATATCACTATCCTTTTCTCCACTTCTTTTTAATTCTGAACCATTTATTTTGGCAACCATATTTTTTTCATAGAATGTATTAGCCATAACAACTCCGTCTGGAATAACCTCATAAGGTTCCTCTTCCTTACCATTTATCCCCTCTATTATAATATCTCCTGCATGTACATATTCACCTTGATGTACTGCGGATCTTCCTGAAAAAGTATAAATTCTACTAATTTCTCCATCCATTTTTGCAACTAAATTTCCATACTTACCTTCCTTAATTTCTGGTGGATTAACCTTTTCCTCAATAAGAATTTTTAAAGTTGATCCCTCTACCCTAGCTCTAAGCCATAAAATGTCTGAATTCATATTTTCAAGCTGCTTCTCTACTTCCTTAAAATCTATTTCTTTCTTACTGATTCCAGGTTTTATTCCTATAGAATATAATTGTTGTCTAACTTCGTAAGGAGATACATTTTGTTTAGTAACAATCTCTATACTCCAAACAAACGTAGATATATATAGTAAAAGTATTACAAATAATCCTCCACCTATACTCAAGAAAAATTTACTTTTTAGTTTTCCAACAAAAAATAATATTCCTTTACTTCCTATAACCTTCCCCTTCCCATTTAATTTCTTAATTAACTTCATTACTTCTTCATAATCACTAAATTCTATTACTATTCTAATAGTAGCTGCATCTATTCTTTTCACATTAACAACACGAATATTTTCATTCCATAATATGTTTAAAAGTCTTTCTGGTTTTAATATGTTAATTTCAACTATAACCTTTCCACTATCAAAAACTCCCCCACTCATATTACACCTCATAAGAAATCAATTTAAATTTTCCACTTATAGTTATAGTAGAATCACCAATATAAAGTATTTCGAAATTTTCTCCCTCAATATTTATAATTTTAACCTTTGTATTTATCTTAATAATATTTCTTTCAAAAAGTATTATCCCTTTGTGATTTTCTATAGTAATTTCTTCATTACCTACAATCGTAATCTTTGGAAGATTTAAAATCACATCTTTTGGTAAATCAAGCTTTTCTGATATTATTTCTCTACTTCTTTCTATCTTATCTTTCATTTTCTTTTCTCCTTATATTTTTCCTCATAGTAATTTATGATTAAGAAATATAGAAAATTACTTATAGAAAGCAAAAAGCAAAAGGAATAAATCCTTTTGCTTTTATTTATCAGTTAATAATACTCTATAAAATTGTCTTTTCATATAACTTTTAAAGTTACAAATGTTATTAACACCAATGGTGTAGCCGTTTCTTTAATAATTTTATTTTTCTCTTTATTAACTGCTGAGGAAGGTAATATAATAAGATTTGATAACAAATCTCATCTATTCCCTTTATTCAAGTATAATTATTTTACACTTTTGATAAATATATAAACTGTGTCCTCAACCTTAATGTATTAAAAATACACTTAGTCTTATTGGAAATATATTTTCCAATAATAGCTTACTTAATTAATTAAGTTACATTGAAATTAAATCAAAATATTTCTACTTGAATTTTCTCTTTCTAGCAGCTTCTGATTTTTTCTTTCTCTTCACGCTTGGCTTTTCATAGTGTTCTCTCTTTCTAACTTCTGAAAGAACTCCCGCTCTAGCACATTTTCTCTTGAATCTTCTTAATGCACTTTCAAGTGTTTCGTTTTCTCCAACTTTTATTTCTGACATCTATTATCCCTCCCTCCGCTAGCTCAAATTAATTAATTTAACTCAGCTACGGGCTTAATAACACACGCTATATTATACAATAGGCATACTCTAAAGTCAACTATTTCATATAAAGTATTTAACCTGGTGACCATTTTAAATCCCTTTGACCTAATACATGAAAGTGTATATGATCTACAGTTTGACCTCCATCTTTTCCACAGTTATTTACTATTCTATAACCAGTTTCAGCGATATTAAGTTCCCTTACTAGTTTATTAATAACTAAGAAAATATGTGAAATGATATGTGAATTATTTTCATTTATATCATTAGCACTCTTTATATGCTCCTTAGGTATAACTAAAAAATGAATAGGAGCTTCAGGACTAATATCATGAAAAGCCAATACCTTATCATCTTCATATATCTTATTACTTGGGATATCCCCTTTTACTATTTTACAAAATATACAATCCATAAATTAACACCCCCTTCTTGCAATTGATAATTGGTAATTGATAATTGATAATTATTGAGGAAACTCAGCAAGCTGAGTTTCTTAAATTAAATTTTCATAATTCAGCTACGCTGAATTATCTCCCAAATTATGCATTATCCATTATGCATTATTATAATAGTTTTGCTATTCCATATTCATTTTCTGCTTCTGTTATTTCTACATCTACTATTTTACCAGTTACATCAGCACAAGTGCAAGGAACGTGTACTTTTATATAGTTTCTTGTATATCCTTCGTACATACCTTCTTGACCCTTAACTTGTGTTTCTATAAGAACATCCATTTCTTTACCTATGAATTTTTCTATAAATTCTTTTTCATTTTTATTGCTTAATTCTATTAATATTTTACTTCTCTTTTCTTTAATACTTCCGTCTATTTGGTCTCCCATTTCAGCAGCTCTAGTTCCTTTTCTAGGACTATATTTAAATACATGAGTTTTTGTAAGCTTTATTTTCTTTAAAAACTCATAAGTTTCATTAAATTCTTCTTCTGTTTCTCCTGGGAAACCTACTATTACATCTGTTGTAATAGATACATCTGGTAAAGTTTTTCTTAAAAGCTCTACTGAAGCTGCATATTCCTCAGCTGTATACCTTCTATTCATCCTCTTAAGAGTAGCATCACAGCCACTTTGTAATGATAAATGGAAGTGAGGACAAAGCTTTTTAAAGCTTTTTATCTTTTCTATTACTTCTGGAGTAAAGAAAGCTGGTTCTATAGATCCTATTCTTATTCTTTCTATACCTTCAACCTTTTCTATTTCTTCAATAATATCTATAAGGTTAACACTTTCCTCTAAATCCAGTCCATAAGAGGCTGTATGAATTCCTGATAGTATAATTTCCTTAAAGCCATGCTCTGCTAATTTTTTAACTTCCTCTAATACCTTCTTTGGATCCTTTGAACAAACTGATCCTCTTGAATATGGTATTATACAATATGTGCAAAATCTATTACATCCATCTTGTATTTTTAAGAAAGCTCTAGTCTTATCTTGGTACTCTTCAATATTTAATTCTTCAAACTTTTTATTTTTAAGCACACCTTCAACATGAACTTGTGGTTTACCTTCTTCTCTTGCTTTATTTACATAATAAACTACATCACCTTTATTTCTTGTTCCTAAAACTACATCCACCCCAGGAATTTCAGAAACTTCTTTTGGTGCCATTTGAGAATAACAACCTACAACTGCAATTATAGATTTTTCATTAAGTCTTCTTGCTCTACTTATAATTTGTCTAGATTTTTTATCTCCCATATTAGTAACAGTACATGTATTAATTACATATACATCTGCTACTTCATTAGCTTCTACAACTTCATAGCCTTCTCTTATAAATTTTTCAGCCATTGCTTCTGATTCATATACGTTAACTCTACATCCAAGAGTAGAAAATGCAACTTTCATTATTTACTTCCTCCTAAATCTCCAAGCTCATACTGAATTAATGAAGTAGCTACAAAACCTGCTGTTTCTGTTCTAAGAATTCTACTTCCTAAAGTTACAATATAAGCCCCATTTTCTTTCAGTTTATTTATTTCACTTAATTCAAATCCACCTTCTGGACCAACTAATATTCCAACAGTTTTTATTTTAGATGTATCAATTTTTTCATCGCTAAATAATGTTTTTATTCCAAAGTTTTCAGCATTTTCATAAGGAACTACAGCTAAATCTAATTCTTTTAATCTATTTAAAGCATCATCAAAGGAAATAGGCTCTGTAACCTTAGGTATAACTGTTCTTTTGCTTTGCTTCGCAGCTTCTAAAGCTATTCTATTTAATCTATCTAGCTTTTTAAAATCACCTTTTAATTTTATATCTACTCTTTCTGTTAAAGTAGGTATAAATTCAGTTATTCCAAGTTCTGTTCCCTTTTGAACTATTAAATCCATCTTTTGAGCCTTTGGCAACCCTTGAAATAAATAAATCTTAACTTCACTTTCATTATTTATATCAAGTTTTTCCTCTATATCGACAATAACTTCTTGCTTACTTATAGTTCTTATATTTGCTAAAAATTCTTCTCCATCACAATTATTTAAGATTATTTTATCCCCTTCATTTAACCTTAATACTTTATATAAGTGTTTTACGTCATCACCTAAAATTTTTGCTGTTTTTTCTATAAAATTTTCTTTAGGAGTAAAAAATTTATGCATCCCTCGATCTCCTTAAAACTATTTTAATTTTGCAACTATACAGTTCCATTCCCCATCTTTATTTATCTCTACTACTTCAAAACCTGTTTCTTCAAGTTTTTTAGTAACCATATCTACCCTATCATGAATAATTCCAGACGTTATAAAGTATCCATCTTCTTTTAAAACTCTCTTAACATCTTCTGTTAATATACAAATTACTTCTGCAATAATATTAGCAACTACAATATCTGCTTTTCCATCTATTACTTCAACCAAGTTTCCATATAATATTTCTATATTATTTAAGTTGTTAAATCCTACATTTTCTTTTGCAGATTCAACAGCAACTGGATCTAAATCAACTCCAACAGCTTTTTTAGCACCTAATTTTGCAGCTGCAATAGCAAGTATTCCTGATCCACATCCAACATCAAAAACAGTACTTTCAGCTTCTACATATTTATCTAAAGCTTGAATACACATTCTTGTTGTTTCATGTGTTCCAGTTCCAAAAGCCATACCTGGATCTAATTCTAAAACTAATTCATCATTCTTTGCTTCATATTCTTCCCATGTTGGCTTTACTACTATTCTTTCCCCAATCTTAGTTGGTTTATAATACTTTTTCCAGTTATTTGCCCAATCTTCTTCATACATTTTTTCACTTTGAACTTCATAATCTCCTGTATCAATTCCAAGTGATTTAATTTCTTCCATTTTCTCATTAACATATTTTAAAATTTCTTCTATATTATCTTCTTCTGAAAAATATGCTTTAACAACTGCTACTTTTCCTTTATGCTCTAATACATTTATATCAGCAAAATCCCAAGTTAATGGTCCTTGCTCTCTTTCTAATATGTCATTTGGATCTTCAATTGCAACCCCTTTGCAATCTAATCCATAAAAAATTCCTGAAACTGGTTCTAGAGCTTCACTTTTTGTTATTACTCTTACTTCAATCCATGTTCCTTCCATTAAAATCAGTCCTTTCAAAGATATTTGACTAATTTATTATTTTACACTTATGTTAAGTTTCTGTCTAGGTTTAAAGGCAAAAAGTTTATATATCACTTTTATTTTTCAAAAAAATAAAGCATCGAAAAAAATCGATACTTTATTTAAAATTATAATTACTTTACTGATTTTACAGCTTCTAAGATCTTATCATAACTTGGTTCACTTGTTATTTCTTCTAAGTACTCAACAAAAGTAACATTATCATTTGAATCTACTACAAATGATGCTCTTGTTAATAATCCAAGTTCCTTAGCATAAGTTCCTGTAGCTTGTGCAAAGCTCCTATCTTTATAATCTGAAAGTGTTTTAACATTTTCTACACCTTCTAAAGCACACCATCTACTTTGAGCAAAAGGTAAATCCATTGATATAGTATAGCAAGTAACTCCTTCTAATTTATCAATTTCTTCATTAAATTTTTTAACTTCCATATTGCATACTGGTGTATCAATTGATGGTACTGTTAAAAATACTCTAACACCTTTTGTATCTTTTTCTGTAAATTCTCCTAAATCATTAGTTGTAACTTTGAAACTAGGTAGCTTATCACCAACTGAAACTCTATTTCCTTCTAAAGTAATTGGTGCACCTTGAAATTTTACCATATTCATTATATATTCCTCCTAAATTTATGTCCATTTTGTTATTTCCAAAATAATCTATATATCTATTATACATCTAATAATTATTATTTGTAAATATCTATTATTCTGAAAATTTATTATTTTTTCTCAAAAGGAGTTATGTAACTGTTTAAACATTATATTTATTAACTAATTCTTTAAATTCACTTTCATTTTTTAATATGTATTCCTTAAAATTTAAATTGCTCTTTTCAACATTTTTTGATAATTCAAATAAGAATTCAGGAATCTTAACAGCTTGAATTTCTCCATAAGATTCACCTATTTTAGTTTCGCCTATTCCATAAGTTCCTCCGATAAATAAAGTAAAGCATTCATCTACTTTATCGCCAACTCTCTTTTTCTTTCCTGTAAAACCAATAGCTCCTATTTGATGAACTCCACAAGAGTTTTGACATCCTGAGAAATGAACTGTTGGTAATACATTCATATTTCCATTATTAGCTTTAAAATAGTCCATAACGTCATTTAAAGCCCCTTGGCTATTACATAAACCTATTTGACAAATCGGAACTCCTATACAAGATACACTTTGCTCAAATTTAGTTTTAGCACTCATATCTTCAGTTAAATCTAATAATTTCTTAGCTTCTTCTCCATTTAAATTTCTAAAATATACGCCTTCAGCCATTGCTAATCTTATTTCAATATCTTCAAAATTATTTACTAAATCTAAAACTGATTTTAAATCCTTAATTGCAAATTGTCCTCCTGTTGGATGTATATAAACACTGTATAATCCTTTTTGCTTTTGCTCAAATAATCTTGAATCTTCTATTTGGATTTCTATTCCCTTTTTATCATAAGACTTAGCTTTAACATCTATTTCAAAATTTTCTTTTTCAATAACTTCATTTACATGCTTTTTATAACATTCTAAGAAATCTTTTTCACCCATTCTATCTAATATGTATCTTACACGTGCTCTATTTCTATTTTCATAATCACCTTCTGCCATGAACATTCTAACCATAGCTTCAACATAGTATAAAACATCTTTGGGTTCTATTAATTCACCATATTTTACAGCTAATTTAGGATTTTGTCCTAATCCTCCACCTAAATAAACTTCAAAATACTCTTTTCCATCCTTGTTTACTGCAACAAATCCTAAATCTTGAACTGTACAATGTGCAGCATCATCACTTCCACCAGAAACTGAAACCTTAAGTTTTCTCGGTAGCTTATATGTATAAATTCTCTCTAAAAAATAATTTCCTATTGCTATTGCATATGGTGTAACATCAAAGGCTTCTTTAGGATCAACACCTGCTAAAGGAGACATTGCTACATTTCTTGGATAGTTACCACCTGCACCTCTTGTATATATATCATTATCTAATGCTTCCTTCATTAAATCACAAATCTCATCTATGCTTAATCCATGTAATTGTATAGCTTGACGAGTTGTTAAATGTATTTTTTCTAATCCATACCTTTCAGCAAAATCATATACCTTATACATCTCAGAAACATTAGTTATACCTGAAGGAATTCTAAGTCTTATCATAAAATCCTTCCCACCTTTATGAGCGTATACACCAAAACCACCTGAGGAGTGTTTAAATTGCATTAGGTTTAATTCTCCATCAACAAATTTATGTCCAGTTTCTCTAAATTCCTCTATTTCTCCATATAAAACTTTTTTTAATTCTTCCATTTTTTCCACCTCTTCTTAAATTTATTTACAATGTAAATTATAGCACTAAAAACATTATTTTCTTATTAAATATTATTATTATAATTATAAAAATTACTTATATTATAATTTAATTAACCTATATTTTAGTTTGCACATATTTTATTTTTTTATAAAAAAATAAAAAGAATTAGCAAAGAGCTAATTCTTTTTATTTAAATAAATCTTTTAAACCCTTTTTATGTGGAGTAGTTTCTCCAACATTTTCTCCACAAGCTTCCATAAATGCCTTTAATGCATCTTTTTGCTTTTCATTTAAGTTCTTAGGAATATCTACTATTACTTTAACGTATTGATCTCCTCTTCCTGAGGAATTTACTCTTGGTACACCTTTTCCTTTTAATCTAAATAATGTACCTGATTGTGTTCCTGCTGGAATAGTATATTTCACATCACCATCTACTGTTGCTACTGTTATTTCTGTTCCTAAAGCAGCTTTCCCCATAGATATATGTGAATCTATATAAATATCATTTCCTTTTCTTACAAACTTCTTAGAAGGAGCTACATTTATTCTTACATATAAATCTCCTGGTGGACCATCATTAGTACCATGATTTCCTTGTCCTCTTAAAGGCATTACATTTCCAGTATCAACACCAGCTGGAATATTAACTTTTATTTTTCTTGTCTTTCTTACATGCCCTCTTCCATGACAAGATGTGCATGGTTCTTCAATAACACTTCCAGTTCCATTACAAGTATTACATGTTGAAGTACTTACAAAACTTCCTAATGGAGTTTGTCTTTGTACCCTTACTTGCCCTTGACCATTACATGTTGGACAAGTCTTTTTGGAAGTTCCTTCCTTTGCTCCACTACCTTTACAAGTTTCACAATTTTCACTTCTATCTATTGATATTTCTCTTTCAACTCCAAAAACAGCTTCTTCAAAAGTTAGACTAACTGTATATTCTAAATCTGATCCTCTTTGAGGGCCATTTCTTCTTCTTCCGCTGCCTCCGCCGCCAAAGAAACTTTCAAATATATCACCAAATCCACCCATTTCTGAGAAATCAAAGCCGCCGAATCCACCTGCTCCAAAACCACTTCCATCAAAATCAACTGTTCCATATCTATCATAAGTTGCTTTCTTCTCTGGATCTGAAAGCACTTGATAAGCTTCATTTATTTCTTTGAATTTATTTTCAGCCTCTTTATTACCTTGATTTTTATCTGGATGATATTTTATAGCTAGCTTTCTAAAGGCTTTTTTAATTTCTTCATCAGAAGCACCTTTTTCAAGTCCAAGGGTTGCATAATAGTCCTTATTTGCCATCTATTTTCACCACCATTTTTAAACTTTATAAAAGGGAAGACGACTTTTGCCTTCCCTTAAATATTATATCTATAAAACTAATAGGTTACAACTATTTGTCGTCTTTAACTTCAAAATCTGCATCTACTACATTTTCATCATTTGGTGCATTTCCTGCTCCACCCATATTGTTTGGATCAAAACCTGCTCCTCCCATGTTGTTTGGATCAAAGCCTTCAGCTCCACCAGCTGCTTGATACATTTTTGAAGATAATGCATAGAACTCTTTATTTAATTCTTCCATTGCATTTTTAATAGCTTCTATATCTTCTCCATCTTTTACTTTATTTAATTCATCTAATTTAGCTTGAACTGTAGCCTTTTCATCAGCTGATACTTTATCGCCTAATTCTTCTAAAGCTTTAGCTGTTTGATAAGAAACTTGATCTGCATTGTTCTTAACTTCTATTTTTTCTTTTCTCTTCTTATCTTCTTCAGCAAATTTTTCAGCTTCTTTTACTGCTCTTTCTACTTCATCATCGCTTAAGTTAGTTGATGCTGTAATTGTAATGTTTGCTTCTTTATTTGTTGCCTTATCTAAAGCTGATACTTTAACTAATCCGTTAGCATCTATATCAAATGTAACTTCGATTTGAGGAATTCCTCTTGGTGCTGGAGCTATTCCAGATAGAGTAAATCTTCCTAATGTCTTATTATCAGCTGCCATTTGTCTTTCACCTTGAACTACGTGAATTTCAACTGATGTTTGACCATCTGCTGCTGTTGAGAATGTTTGGCTCTTCTTAGTAGGAATTGTAGTATTTCTTTCGATAAGTGGTGTAGCAACTCCACCTAATGTTTCAATTCCTAATGTTAATGGTGTAACGTCTAATAATAATACATCTTTAACTTCTCCAGTTAATACACCTGCTTGAATTGCTGCTCCAACTGCAACACATTCATCTGGGTTTACTCCCTTTGAAGGTTCTTTTCCAGTAAAGTTCTTAACAGCTTCTACTACTGCAGGAATTCTTGTAGATCCTCCAACTAATATTACCTTGTCTATATCGCTTAATGAAAGTCCTGCATCTGATAATGCTTTTTTCATTGGCTCTATTGATCTTTGAACTAAATCATGAGTTATTTCATTGAACTTAGCTCTACTTAAGTTCATATCTATGTGTTTTGGACCTGTTGCATCTGCTGTTATAAATGGTAAGTTTATATTTGTTTGCATTGATGAAGATAATTCAATCTTAGCTTTTTCAGCAGCTTCTTTTAATCTTTGAAGTGCCATCTTATCATTTCTTAAATCTATTCCATTTTCAGCTTTGAATGTTTCTGCTATGAAGTCCATGATTCTTTCATCGAAGTCATCTCCTCCAAGCTTAGTGTCTCCATTTGTTGATAAAACTTCGAATACACCATCACCAAGTTCTAGGATAGATACGTCAAATGTACCACCACCTAAGTCATAAACAAATATCTTTTGGTTAGTATCCATTTTATCTAATCCATATGCTAAAGCAGCTGCTGTTGGTTCGTTTATAATTCTTAAAACTTCTAATCCAGCTATTCTACCAGCATCTTTAGTTGCTTGTCTTTCTGAGTCATTGAAGTATGCAGGTACTGTGATAACAGCTTGAGTTACAGATTCTCCTAAATAAGCTTCTGCATCTGCTTTAATTTTTTGAAGTACCATTGCTGATATTTCTTGTGGTGAATGATCTTTTCCATCTATATTAACTTTGTAGTTTGTTCCCATATGTCTCTTAATAGAGATTACAGTTTTATCTGGATTAGTAATTGCTTGTCTTTTAGCGATTTGTCCTACTAATCTTTCTCCATTTGCTTGGAATGAAACTACTGATGGAGTAGTTCTTGCTCCTTCTGAGTTACTGATAACTACTGGTTCTCCACCTTCCATTACAGCTACACATGAGTTAGTTGTTCCTAAATCGATTCCTATAATTTTTCCCATAATCTATTTCCTCCTAAAAACTATCTTATATATAAATTTTAGTTGTTATGTCTTAACCTAATTAGCTACTTTTACTACAGTATATCTAATTATTTTTTCTCCTCTTTTATATCCCTTTTGGAATACTTCTGCTATTGAATTTGCCCCTAAGCTTTCATCTTCAATATGCATTACTGCTTGATGATAATTAGGATCAAATTCTCCTGTTGCATCTATTTCTTCAACTCCTAATTTTTCAAAGGAATTTTTAAAACCTTTTATAGTCATTTCTATTCCAGTTTTAATATCTTCTGCACTTCCATCTACAGCTATTGCTCTTTCTAAATTATCAAGAACAGGTATCATTTCTTTTAATACATCTGTACATGCATCAGTGTATATTCCTTCTTTTTCTTTAGTAGTTCTTTTTCTATAGTTTTCATACTCTGCTGTTATTCTGACTAATCTTTCTTTTAAAGCCTCAACTTCATTAGTTAGTTTATTATTCTCATCTTTTAATTTACGCATACTATCTAATTCATTTTCCTTATCATTATTTTCAAAAGCTGTATCTTCTGAAGAGTCTCCATTATTTGAAGGTTCAGCCTTTTCTGATTCGATAGTTTCATTAAATTCCTCTTTGTTATCAGTTTCAGCCTTATTATCAACCTCTGTATTATTTTCTAGTTCTTCTTGGTTTTCTAATCTTTCCTTCATGTCTTCCACAAAAACACCTCATCTCTTTATTCTATAATTTGATTTCTTAAACTTTTATTTAGCTCTTTCATAACTTGATTCATAATTGCAATAACCTTTGAATAATTTATTCTCTTAGGCCCAATTAAACCAATTTTACCTATAGGTCTACCATCTAGAGAATACTCTGCAGATATAATAGAACAATCTTTTGCTTCCGGAAAGAAATTTTCCTCTCCAATTCTAATTGTTATATCATTTCCAGGCTCAATTAAATCTAATAAATTATCCTTATCATTTATTAAAGATAAAATTTCTTTTGCCTTTTCAATGTTGTTATATTCAGGATAATTAAAAATATTAGTTGTTCCTTCTACAAATACTTCTGTATTATTTGATTCCTTTAAAGTTTCATATAAAGCTGGAAGAATTCCATTAAAAACTTCTTCATAACCAAACAATTCATGTTTAAGATTATTTATTACTTCCAAGTTAATTTCTTCAATAGTTAAATTTTTTAAGTGTAAATTTAACACTTTATTTATCATTTGAATAGTTTCAGGCCTTGGCATATTATTTACTCTTATTCTATGATTCTTAATAACTCCACTGTCCGCTACTATTACTGAAACCAAATTATGACTATCTATAGAAAGCAATTGTATAGATTTAATGTAACTACTTCTAACAGATGGTGTTTGAACCACTGTAGTTAAATTAGTAAGTTCTGATAATAATGAACAAGCTTGCTTTACTATTTTATCAACTTCATACATTGCAGAATTTATTAAATATTCCTTAATCTTAAGTTCTTCATCTTTAGTTAAGCTTTCTGTATCCATTAATTTATCCACATATAATCTATAACCTTTATTGGAAGGTATCCTTCCTGCTGAAGTATGAGGTTGTTCTAAATAACCCATTTCTTCTAAATCAGCCATTTCATTTCTAATAGTTGCTGATCCAACCCCTAAGTCATATCTCTTAGCTATTGTCCTTGAGCCTACTGGCTCTCCTGTTAAGATATAGTCATTAATGATAGCCTGAAGTATTTTTATTTTTCTTTCATCAATAGCCATTATATCACCTCTACCTGTTAGCACTCAACATCATCGAGTGCTAATGACTACAATATCAATATATTCCTTATTGACTTTTTTGTCAATTCCAATAACTGATAAATTAAATAATCTCATTTAATTTTATTAAAATATTTTTGTTTTTCTTTATTTTTCTAACATAATCTTTAATTTACTATATAAGTTATTTTAGAATAATAAAGTCACTCATTACCGAATTAGATAGCTCTATACCTTTATCTGTAAGTCTTAATTTTTTATTTTCTAAAGTTAAAAGCTTACTTTTTATATTTTTATCAATAACCTCTTTATATATACTGTATATATCAATTCCAAATCTTTCATTAAATTCATCTATACTTATTCCTTCTATCATTCTTAATCCCATAAATACAAATTCCTCCATATTATCTTCTTTTGTATTTATAGTTATATCCTCTATGATATCTTCATTATTATTTATTTTATCTATATACACTTTTACATTCTCTATATTTTTTATTCTCTTTCCATCTATAAAAGATGTGGATGCAGAACCAAGACCTAAATATTCTTCATTTCTCCAATAAACCTTGTTATGATAGCACTCATATCCTTCTTTTGAAAAATTAGATATTTCATATTGTGTATATCCATATTTACTTAATATCTCTTTAGTTATAGAGTACATTTCTCTTTCTTCTTCTTCAGAAGGCAATATTAATTTATTTCTTTCCCAAAGCTTATAAAATGCAGTTCCTTCTTCAATAATTAAACTATACGCAGAAATATGTTCAGGATTTAATTTTGCTATGCATTCTAATGATTCTATCCATTCTTCTACCTTTTGATTTGGAAGTCCAAACATTAAATCAACATTTATATTTTTAAATCCAACATTTCTTGCTAATTTAAAATTTTCTTCAAATTGTTTAAAGCTATGAATTCTACCTATATCTTTAAGCAATGAGTTTTGAACTGCTTGAAGGCCCATGCTAATCCTATTAACACCACCATTTAACATAGTCTTAAGCTTCTCTTCTTCTAATGCACCAGGATTACATTCCATTGTAAATTCCATATCTTCACTTAAGTCAAGTTTGTTTATAGCCTCTAAGATTTTTCTTATTTCTTTTGTATCTAAATAAGAAGGTGTTCCGCCACCTATAAAAATACTCTTTATTTTATAATTAGTTCCCTTTTCATTTATCTCCTTACATAAAGCTTCTACATAATCTTCTCTTAAATGATCAATAGATGCATAAGAAGGGAAATCGCAATAAAAACACTTCTGTTTACAAAATGGTATATGTATATAAAGTGATAATTCTTTTTTATTTTTCATATAATCAACTCTTTCTAAAATATTTATTCTTATCCTTATTATACAAAAGCAAATTAAAATAAAAAGCTTAAAAGCTTATCCCAAGAAAAATTTTTATGAATATTCTATATTAAACAATTCTGTTTAGGAGATCTATTTTGAAAAAGTTTAAAATTCTTTCCTTTGATGGAGGCGGAGTTAAAGGAGCTTTAAGTATTGAAATTTTAAAAAGAATTATTATTAAATATCCAGACTTCTTAGAGGATATTGACCTATTTGCTGGAACTTCCACAGGTGCTATAATATCAGCATTTTTAGCAAAAGGTCTTCCTTTAGATTCTTTAAATTCTTTATATACTCAAAAAAATGCTAAGACTATATTTTCTCCTTCTAAATTAAATCTAATAAAACCCAAATTTAATAATAAAATTCTTAAAAATATGATTTCAAATTATTTTGATGATAATTTTAAAATTTCAGACTTTAAAAAATATATATTTATGCCTTCTTTTTATTTAGGTGATAAAGAGAAAAAATCTTGGGAACCTGTTTTTTTCAATAATCTTAGTATAAATGAGACAAGTAATACTTTAGTTAAAGATGCTCTATTAGCTAGTTCTGCTGCTCCTACATATTTTCCTTCATATAGAAATTATATTGATGGAGGAGTTATAGCTAATTCTCCAACAGCAATTTCATTAATGTCTACTCTATCTTCCATGCCTAAATATACTATAAATGACATTGTAATTTTATCTATAGGTACAGGCAATAGTCCTGAAAAAATTATAGGAAAAACAGAAAAATGGGGTATTGCTCAATGGTCATTCAATCCTTTTTCTAAGATGAAATCACCATTACTAGCATTACTTATGGATGGGATGTCTGATTTAGAAGATATGTATTGTAAAATTTTTTTAAAATCTAACTATTTTAGAATAAATCCTACAGTTCCTAAGTTTATAGATATTGATGATTATAACTTTATCCCTTACTTAAAATTAATAGGTAGAAACTGTGATTTATCTAATTTATTTAAGTTTTTAGATGAAATTTATTTAAAATAAATTTCTGTCACACTTTTTTTAGTATTTTGTATAATAAAGTATAATATCATTTATTGTTTAATAATATTACCACCTTACTCTTATAGTTATCTATCAAAAAGGGGCTGTCTTTACGACAGCCCCTTTTGAGATTAACCTTATTTATCTACTTTTAAAACTGCCATAAATGCTTCTTGTGGAATTTCAACTGAGCCTACTTGTCTCATTCTCTTCTTTCCTTCTTTTTGTTTCTCTAGAAGTTTCTTCTTTCTTGAAATATCTCCACCATAACATTTTGCAAGTACGTCTTTTCTCATAGCCTTAACAGTTTCTCTTGCTATTATCTTAGAACCTACAGCAGCTTGAATTGGCACTTCAAACATCTGTCTTGGGATTATTTCTTTTAGCTTTTCAGCTATTCCTCTTCCCTTTTCATAAGCTTTTTCTCTTGGAACTATCATAGATAATGCATCTACTACATCTCCATTTAACATAATATCAAGCTTAACTAATTCAGTTTGAGTATATCCCTTAAATTCATAATCTAATGATGCATATCCTCTTGTTCTAGATTTTAATGTATCAAAGAAATCATAAACTATTTCATTTAATGGAATATCATAATTTATTGAAACTCTTGTTTCTTCTAAATATTGCATATCAATGAAAGTTCCTCTTCTTTCTTGACATAGTTCCATTACAGCTCCTACATAATCAGAAGGTGCTATTATACTTGCTTTAACTATCGGCTCTTCCATATACTCTATTTCTGTTGCTTCTGGAAGGTTTGTTGGATTAGTTAACTCAATAGTTTCACCATTAGTCTTTATAACTTTATAAATAACTGATGGCGCAGTTGTAATAATATCTAGATTAAATTCTCTTTCTATTCTTTCTTGAATTATTTCCATATGTAATAATCCTAAGAATCCACATCTAAATCCAAATCCTAAGGCTATTGATGTTTCTGGTTCAAAACTTAATGCTGCATCGTTAATTTGTAATTTTTCTAAAGCATCTTTAAGTTCTTGATATTTTGCTCCATCTACTGGATAAATACCAGAGTAAACCATAGGAACAGCTGGCTTATATCCTGGTAATGCTTCAGTTATAGGTCTATCTGCTTCAGTTATAGTATCCCCTACTCTTGCATCTCTAACATTTTTTATAGATGCTGCAATATATCCAACATCACCTGCTCTTAATTCGCCTATTGGTAAAGTCTTAGGTGTAAATACACCAACCTCAGTTACTTCATAAACCTTATTAGTTGCCATAAGCTTAATCTTAGTTCCTGGTTTTACAACTCCATCAATAATTCTTACGTAAGAAACAACACCTTTATAGCTATCGTAATAAGAGTCGAAAATTAATGCCTTAAGCGGTGCATCTTCATCTCCATTTGGTGCTGGTATCTTTTCTACCACTGTTTCTAATACATCTTGAATGTTTAAACCAGTTTTTGCTGAAATCATTGGCGCATCTTCTGCTTCTATACCAATAATATCTTCTATTTCTTGCTTAACTTCATCTGGTCTTGCTGATTGTAGATCAACCTTATTAATAACAGGCGCTATTTCTAAATCATTATTTAAAGCTAAATAGCAGTTTGCTAAAGTTTGTGCTTGAACCCCTTGAGTTGCATCTACTACTAAAATTGCTCCTTCACATGCAGCTAAGCTTCTTGAAACTTCATATGTAAAATCTACGTGTCCTGGAGTATCAATTAAATTTAATATATATTCTTCTCCATCAGGTCTTCTATAAACAAGTCTTGCTGCTTGTGACTTTATAGTTATTCCTCTTTCTCTTTCTATTTCCATATTATCAAGGATTTGTTCTTCCATTTCCCTTTGAGTAAGAGTTCCTGTGGCTTCTAATAATCTATCAGCTAGGGTTGATTTCCCATGATCTATATGGGCTACTATAGAAAAATTTCTAATGCGTTCTTGTCTATTACTACTCATATATAAAACTACCAGCTAATTATGCTAATAGTCACTTCACCCCCATTTTAAATTTCAAGGTAAATTATATCATAATGTCTAGGTTATGTGTCAATATAAATATAAAGTGTTCATATTTATATTTTTAGTTATTATTTTGTTTCAAAAAATCATTAATGATATTATCTAAATCTTGATTTAAATTTTCCTCTTTTTTATCTTTTTTAATTTTTCCACTTATCTTATTTATTATACTGTCAAAACCATTATATATAAATCCACCCATATTATAAAAACCTTCTGTGATTTTATTATTCATATTTATTATATATTCTTTGCTTTTAACCTTTACAGTTGTGTTCTCATTATTATCATTAGGTATATATATTTTTATTTCAGCATCATCTTTTATAAACTCTTCAAAATCCTCTCCAAATTCCTCCTTAACTAATTCATAATTATCTTCACCATTTCCTACAGGTGATAAAGCCTTAGTATTAGTAACATTAATTTGAATAAATCCTAATAAGGTTATTATGAAGAAAATAGCTGTTCCAATTAAAACTTTTTTATTAATCAAAAAAGCACCCCCTAGTATTTTTACTATCTAAAGGATGCTCATAAAGAGTAAATTTTATTCAATTTTATCTATTTAAATATTCAGCTATTATTCTTGCAATATACTTACTTGTTAACTTAGCCTCTTGAGCTGTATTTACATTTGCTCCAACTTCAATCAATATAAAATTATCACTTAAACTATAATTAATAGCAGTAGCAGCTGGATTTATTTCGTGAATATCCCTTATTAACCCTGGAAATAGTCTATCCCCAATATTATATAAATTCTCTACAAAAGCTTTGTTTGCTTCATACCTACTACTATTTGGTGCTGTAACAAACATCATTTTAGCTAGATTTTGATCATTTAAATTTGTTGTATAAACACTTTTTAATTGCTCAGCTTTAGCACCATCAACACCATCTCTATGAAGATCAATTATCACCTTAAAATCTCCATATTCATTTAAAATCTTTTTTAATGTTTCATTGGATCTAGCATAACTTTCATTATATGTTTCACTATGATTAGTTTTATTATGCATTACTGAAATGCCATACCCCTCTTCTAATTCTTTAGATAATACCTCTCCAACACCAACAACATTAAAATCAGTATCCATAGATAGACCATCTCTTTCAGCATAATTTTCAGTTGTATGTGTATGAAAAATTAAAACCTCTGTTTTTGAATTATCTAGTACTTTCTTTAAGCTTGGATCATATGATGCACTTACTTTATTAAGTTCAGCAATTTCTGACTCTGTCATTTTAGCAATACTTTCATTTTTTAGTGAAAAGGGGGTTAATTTTTTTATTGAAGATGTTATATTTGAATCTCCAAGTATACCACTAAATAACGCTATTTCCTTTCCAACTATGTTATAAGTATTTATTCCGCTTATCCCTAAAGCTTCTAATGCTACTTTTTTTAAAGAAAGATTATTATCTGCATATACCCCCTCATCATATATTGCCTCTTTTACTATTGGCATTGAAAAATTAAGCATTTGAACATAAGCATATCCCCCTGCTTCTTCATAATTTTTAATAACTATCATTCCTCTTATTAAAAATATTATAAAAGCCAATATTATAATTAAGTACCCAAAATTAAATCTATTATTTACACCTAAATTTTTACCTTTTTTCAAATTTTGCTTACCTGATAAGTTTTGTCTCATTGAATACATGCAACTCCCCCTTTCTTTAATAAGTATATTGAGAGAGTTACATAATTATTAATAAATTTATAAAAAAATTTTCTAATTCATAAATTTATTTATATCTTCCATATCCATGTTAGGTTGTATTGCCATATTAATTCCATTTGCAATTATTTTAGCTAAAGATTCAATTACTGCATCTACATCTTTAGGTGTAACCATTAAATCTCCAACAAAAGGATCTAAAACTTCTTTAATTAACTGACTTTTCTCTAATTTATCTACTGACTTTAACATATTATAAAAATCTTTTCCCTTTTCAGCTTTACTTATAAGACCATCTAAAACAAGGTCTATAGTGTCATTAGCTATAGTTGCTGCATGAACAACAGTTGGAACTCCTATTGCAACTACTTTAACCCCTAAAGACTCTTCATTTATTTTCATTCTATGATTTCCAACTCCAGCCCCTGGTGATATACCAGTATCGCTTATTTGAATAGTTCTATTTACTCTTTCAAGCTTTCTTGAACCTAAAGCATCAATGCAAATTACTATATCCGGTTTAATTTTATCTACTAAAGATTTTATTATTTCTCCTGTTTCAATACCTGTTATACCAAGCACACCTGGCGATATACAACAAACAGGTCTTACTGAATCATCTATTGCCTCTGGCATAACTTGCTTTAAATGTCTAGTTACCATTATTTTTTCTGTAACTTTTGGCCCAAGAGAGTCTGGAGTAACATTCCAGTTTCCAAGTCCTACAACTAAAGCAGTTTTTTCTTCTGGCATATTTACAAGCCTACTTAACACATTATCAACAACCTTTGAAACATTATCCATAGATTCGCCATCATAATGTGTAAATTCAGGAAAATCTATAGTAATATAATTTCCTTTTGGTTTCCCAAGTTCTTTTCCAGCTTCATCACTTTCTATAGTTACTGTAGTTATTTTTATATCTCCTTCTTTTTCTTCCTCTACAATAACACCATCAAGCTCTCTTTTATTTTCCTTTGTATACATGTCACGTGCTTCAATGGCTAAATCTGTTCTAACACTAATCATGAAAAAACCTCCCAAAAATATATTATCTCTTTTATTTTTCCTTAATGTTTCAATTTAATACTTGAACTTATAAAGTTTCAATGATATAATCTAGTATGTTAAAAACGAACTCGAACGCAGATTTCCCCAAAACTGCAAAAGAGGCCCTATAAAATTATTAAGGGGGTGAATTTAGAATGGCAAACATTAAATCAGCAAAAAAGAGAATTAAGGTTACTGAAGCTAAAACTGCTCAAAACAGAATGATCAAATCAGCTTTAAAAACTGCTGTAAAGAAGTTTGAAGTAGCTGTTGCTGCAAACAACGTAGAAGAAGCTAAGGTTCTTTTCCCTAAAGCTGTTAAGGCTTTAGACATGGCTGCTCAAAAAGGAGTATGTCACAAGAACATGGTAGCTAGAAAGAAATCAAGATTAGCTGCAAAGTTAAACGCTATGGCGTAATCAAATAAGAAGCCGATCCACTTTGGATCGGCTATTATTTTACTCTTTAGATATTATGAAATTATAAAATTTAAAAATTTTTTCATATCTTTTTAAATTTTATAATAATTTTTTTATTCTTTAGGAAATTATATTTATAGACAAGTTTATAGATAATTTTATTGTAGTAGTAAATTTCGTCGGTTAATAATTAGAGTCTTTATAATTTCCATCCTTCAGTTTGTAAGTGTTAAAATATCATAGCAAGGTGACTTGGAGCTTGCGACGGAACCTGGATATGATACTTTAACACTTTTTATTATTTAGTCATAAATATATTAAATATCATAAGTTCCATTTCCATATTTTTATCTACACCGCTAGTTTTTAATTTATTTTCAGTTTCTAAACAAATCTCCATTATTTTTTGAAGTTGCTTTAAAGAAAATTTATTGCATTGATTAATTAATTTTTCAACTATAAATGATGGTAGCCTAAATTTACTAGCAATCCCATCTACTCTTTCTCCACTTTGAATAAATAATTTTATTTCATATAATCTTTTAAAATTATTTTCTATATTTGAAATTATAAGCATATGTTGATCACTTTTTGATAATAATTCATAAAGCAAATCTAGTGTTTTCTCTACTTTCTTTTGTGATATAAAATCAATTAAATCAAAAATATCATCCTCACTAGAATTAGCTATTAGTTTATCTATATCATTTTTAGTTATTTCTCTATCCTTAGTATAAGCTATTATTTTATCTGCTTCTCTTATAATTATATTAAAATTATTTTGTACTTTTTCAGAAAAATACCTTACTTCTACTTTCCCTATATTTTTACCTTTTTCCTTAAATACTTCTTCTACCTTTTTATAATATCTATCTTTTTTAAGCTTATCAAAATGAACTACCTTTGAAACCTTATCTAAAGCTTTTACCTTATTACTTTTCTTAGGAGTATCTCTCTTATCATTAAATAAGTAGTACATTATTAAAATAGTATATGGAGGTAAATCCTTTAAGTATTTTAAAGTTTCATTATATAATTTAGTTCCTGCCGAATCTGTTTTATCCTTTAAAAAGCTTGCTCTATATACTATAACCACCTTTTTATCTCCCATAAAAGGCATGGTCTCACAAGCATTCATAATATCATCAAAGGTTGTAGTTAACCCATCTAGTCTTATACAGTTTAAATCTAACAAAGAATCCTCAATATTTTTTTTTACTATTAAATCTATTCCCTCTTTTATAAGTTCTTCATCTAATCCACAAAATATATAAGAATTTTCAAATTTGCCCTTCTTAACTTCGCCTTCTAATACATCAAAATCTATCAAAATAATCTACCTTTCCTAATTAAAAACTAAAATTCTCTCATCCAAAATAATAATTTTAAAATAATTACTATATTTGCAGTCTATTATATCATAATTGTAGTTATTTTTCTTCTTACTTAGTTGTATTAAATAAGTCTTATATTTACTTTTTATTAATATATCTTTATTTATTTTCTCTATTTCAAATTTATCATTTATTATAACTTTTTTAAAATCTTCATATTCTTTTTCTGCAAATGAAATTATCTTATATTTATCTAAATCTACCCCATCCTTTATAGCCACTACACTTCGCTCACCTTTAAAACTAATAGACATTACTCCATCTTTATAATATTCAATCTTAGGAAAAGGACTATAAAAAATAAAGTATGCATATACAAATATTGTTAAATTAAAGTAAATAATATTCTTATATCCCTTTTTATAAAAATAAAATGTAATTAATAAAATTATATAACTAATTGCTATTATTTCGTTTAAATAAAGAATCTTAGGAAGTATATAAATTAATTTTTCTGAAACTAAATCTAATACCACTGTAAAGTAATAACATATAAAAGCTAGATAGTTAAATATAATTTTAATATTAAATGTTAAAGCCATTATATTCCCTAAAATTACAATAGCATTAATAAAAGGCATTAAAATTAAGTTTCCTAAAAGAAATCCTAATGAAAATTCTCTAAAATATAAAATTAAAAATGGGAATGTAAATACTTGAGAAGATAAACTTATTGAAGTTCCCTCTCTTATGCTTTTAGGTAACTTATAAAGATATTTATTAATTTTTTTATTAAATAATATAATACCTAATGTAGATAAGAAACTTAGTTGAAAGCCTATTTCAAAAATACTATAAGGCTTATATAATATAATAATTATTCCAGCTAAAGATAATCCCGATAATGGATTATAGCTCCTCCTAAATGGCACTGCTAAACTTAAACATAAAAGCATTATATATGATCTAAGAGTTGATGTAGCACATCCAGTAAAAATAACATACACTATAGCCACAATAGGGGCCATCTTATCTCCACATATCTTTTTCAATAAAGAGTATATTAAAACCATATGAAGACCTGAAACTGAAACAGCATGTAATACTCCTAAGTTCTTCATATTACTTGTATCTTCTCTATCTAAAAATTCTGTATATCCAAAAGCCATTGATGTAATTAATGCTGCTCTTCTACTTCCTAACTTTTCTTTTATATTATTAAAAATATCTTCTCTCAGTCTATAAACTTTACTTCTAATATCTCCTTTTAGCTTTTCATAATTGTCAACTTTTACTTCTCCTATTATTCCTTTTTCTATATTAATATCCTTATTTAATTCTATATTAGCTAATATTTTATCTCCTAACTTAAGGTCATTAAATTCTCCTGATAAATAAAATTTTCTACCTTTAATTTCTCCCGTACCACCATAATTAGTTAATGAAATTATCCTTACTTCTTCTAAATTACTTAAATTTATATTATAGTAAAAAATATTATTTATTATTGGTATCAAAAAGAATAGTGTTAATATAATAAATAAATCTATCTTTCTTTTTAAAATAAGATAAATAAAAAAACAGCTAACAAGTATTATTGCTAGCCATTTATCTTTAAAATAAAGTAAAAATATACAACTTGATAGTATAAAAACTACAAATATATAAAGTACTATATTGATATTTTCTTTATATTTCAAATGGCAACACCTCAACTAAAATTATTACCATTTTTTTATAATTAAATCTCCCAAAATGAAAATAAATAAAATCCAACCTTCAATTACTATATCTATTAAATTAAATTTATATCTAGTTAAAAATATCAATGACGCTATTGATATCAAATATATAAAAATAGATATTAAAAATAACTTTACAGCTTTTATATTTCCCTTACTAAATATTCTACAGTTTATAAGTAAATCTAAAATTGCAATTCCACCTATTGAAACAAAACCTATTAATCCTAAATTTTCTTTAGAAAATGAAATTGAAATTATAGGTAATAATATAAATAAAATACCTCTTAATAT